>NZ_JNKN01000025.1 GCF_000702065.1 Kandleria vitulina DSM 20405
ATTATAACAAAAAAATTGGATAATAGAAATCAAGTAAAAATTTAAAAAAAATTATCAGTAATTTTTCATGGTTTTTATTGCACGCTGAAAACCCCTGAAGAAAAAGCGCTTTTTTTCAGGGTTGTTTAGGTGTATAATCTTGTTGTTATTTGTTGTACTGGTATAACTCACCAGTTTTGCACATGCTATAAATTATTCGGACTAATTTACTGGCACATGCAGTCTTTGCAGCTTTCGAACACATCGGGTTTGATTGCTGCTTTTTCTTTATATAGAAATCCTTAATACTATTATCATCTCTTTTAAGCCTTATAGAACACGTCACAGCCAGATATAATAAACACCTTAATCGTTTATTGCTTTTTTTAGTAATGTGCATATGATTTCCATCATTCTGTCCACTTTCACTGATTCTTGGATCCAGTCCGGCAAAGGCTACTAGCTCATTCTTTTTTTAAATCTTGTCATATCACCTAGTTCTGCAATAATACGTGCAGCTAGGTTATCTCCAATACCTGGAATAGATTTTATTATACTAAAGTCAGGTAGTCCCTGTGCTAGCTTAATCATTTCACCAATGGTTCTTTCAGCCTCTGCCATATCTTCTTTTAATTTCTTGATGAATCTCTGAAGTATTAATACTTCAATATCATCCTTATCACATCCTGAATAGATGGTTTTAGAATACTCTATTGCCCTGTCAGCCATTGTATCACTCACTGCCTGACGATGACATGTTTTGTTTTGAATCACTTTAGATACAGTATTAATCTTCTTTTTCTGAAGCATTTCTGGATGTGGATAATTTTCAATGACAGCTAAAGCGACAGGACCATACAGATCATCATACAGCGTATCATAACCTGGAAATACGATATCCAGCTGTGCTCTGAATGCAACCTTATCCTTTCTTATATGAACCAATATATCCTCATAATAGCGTGATAATTCCCTCAGTTCATGATATATCGTTTCTTGTTTATGACTGTTATGAAGACTATGGCTGTAATATGTTTTAGCGATTGATTTAGGATCAAGCTTATCTGTCTTTGGACATCTTAGTGAATCATTCTTTCTTGTTTTGGCTGATAATAGTGGATTGATAATAAACTGCTTGATATTGTTGTCTTCAAGCACTTTCTTAAGGACACGATGATAAACTCCTGTTGCCTCATAAACAACACATACTTCTGTTTCCAGCTTCTTTTCCATCTCTCTGACAAGATTCACAATCTCATCAAATCCTTCTTTTGTGTGTTTTATTGAACGTGAACCTGTATACTTCACATTCAGATTCTTGAATGCTTGATAATCTGATTTACCCTTAGAGACATCAATGGATACTATTGGACCTTTCATAGATCATTCCTTCTTTCTTTGAATATTCGAAAGCATAACTTCCCGATTTATGACTATCTATTTTCGTCTTACATGCAGGCTCTATCAATAAATCAAAAGGCCTATTTGGATATAAACTGACTCATGTCATAAAAGGAAGCAGAGAACTTTTTTTTACGAAATCACAACTGTGTTTCCAAAGCCTGATCTCTCTGCTTTCTTAAGTCTATTATAATGTATGCCTACAAAATAAAAGACTAGAAGTTAAATATAAGTAACCTCTAGTCAGTATGTTTATTTAGTGAAGAGAAGAACGATACATTAATAGTCGTAGCTATCAATCGTTGTTTACGAGCTTACCTTATGGATGTCTCAAGTTATAATGATTAACTTCTCTTCAGTGATATGATATCACTTCTAGATAAAATAAAAAACTAGAATTATTACTTGAATAACTTCTAGTTCTATAATACGAAAGAATGGATTGAGTTATCCATTCTTTTTACGCATATCATTTTGTACAAGACGGTAGATGGCACTTGTCATAGGTACACCACAAAGCATTCCGGCAAAGCCGAAGACACCACCAAAAATGGTAATAGCTGCAAGAACGAAGATGCCTGGCAAACCTAATGATGAGCCAACGACACGTGGGTAGATAAGGTTGTCTTCTAATTGCTGGAGAACAAAGATAAAGATCAAGAACTCCAAGGCTTTGATAGGACTGACTGTAAAGATAAGAAAGGCACTCAATCCTGCACCAATATAGCATCCGGCAATAGGAATCAAGGCTGTTACTCCGACAATTGTCCCGACCATTGCAACATAAGGAAGCTGAAGAATCAGTCCGCCAATGAAGCATAGAACACCAATGATGACTGCTTCCATCACCTGTCCGATAATAAACTGACGATAGGCATCGTTGAATACATGAGCTACATAGAGAATCTTTTCACTGCCACGAGGACAATAAGTATTGATAACTCGTTTTGTTCCTCTGATCAGCTTTTCTTTTCCAGCAAGAAGATAGAGTGAAAACATAATTCCAAATAACAATGTCGCAATTAAAGAAAAGAGTGAAGACAAGGCTCCAGTTATAGCTGAAAGCGCACTTGATGCCCCACTAAAGAAGGTCTGGAGAATATTTCCTGCCACACTGGAAACATCCATTTTCCCATTGATCAATGTTTCTAAATGTTTAGCATACTGTGAAAAGGCTGGATTATGATCGAGTTTCTTTAAATAAGGCATTAAGGCTTTACCGCCATCTTTTACTAAGATTGTGACCGCATTGACAACCTGTGGAGCGACAATCGCAATTATGATAGAAAAAGCAACGATAACTGTAATATAAGATAAAAGTATACAGATACCACGTTTTGGTTTTTTTAATTGTCCCTTTAACAGATAATCATATCCTCTTTCATACTGCACCATTAACAAGTTGACAATATATGCGAGAATAAAGCCAAAAATAAGTGATGTGGAAGCATGAAAAATGGTTCCTGTCAAATTGATAAGACTGTTCCAATAATGTACTGCTAAATAGAATAAGAAGGCCATTATGGCAATTGGCCAATATTTTTTATAATTGTTCATAAGTTCTCCTTTACTTCAAAACTAAATGGTAAAGGAAAAACATTGTTCATGCAAGAAAAATCATCGATGATGATCTTTTGCGTAGTTTTCATAAAGACGATTGACATGCTTATGCGTTTTCCAGTATACATCCGCATAAGGTTTCCAGTTATAAGCATAGTCCTTGCACTTGCCTGTCAGCTGTTCTACTGGTTCACTTTTTTGCTTGTTGGTATCTTTAGCATGGGTGCTATGTACGATATCTTCAATGATTTCAGGATTTTCTAGCATTGGACAAGGTCTAAGATGATTCTGATTGAATGGCTGTTTTTCATGATAAGCCATAAACAGTGGACGCTTTAACATTTCTAACAATGAATGTGTATGAATATTGGAATCAGAATAATGAATAAATACACAAGGTTCCCCGTCTCCACTCGCATTGATGTGGAAATAATTACGTCCTCCAGCAATACAGCCACCAACATATTCACCGTCATTCTGGAAATCCATTGGGAAGAATGGAATAGGATTGTCGTTGTTTCTGACTTGGCGAATACGATCAATCATGTAGAGTCGCTGTTCAGGTGTAAGCAATAGATCTAATGCAGCATCTCCTACTGGCATATAGTGGAAGTAGAAGCCAAAGTGTGCACCTTGATCACATAAGAACTGATAGAACTCATCACTTGTTACTGCTTTATAGTTCTTGCTTGTATAACAGATTGATGTTCCAAAGATGATGCCATGCTTTTTAAGTAGATTGCTGGCTTTTACAAATGCATCAAAATGTCCTTCTCCTCTTCTTGCGTCATTGGTTTCTTTTGTACCTTCGATGGACATCAGGAAGATAATATTTCCAAGTTTTGCGACTTGCTTACAGAATTCTTCATCGATCAGTGTTGCATTGGTATAGATCGCAAACTCTACGTCATGATGTTTTTTAGCAAGACGCAATATTTCTTTCTTTTTAACTAAAGGTTCTCCTCCTGTCATCATATAAAGATATGCACCCAATTCTTTTCCTTCAGTTACAATTTTGTCCATATCTTCAAATGATAAAGAATCTTTATGCCCATATGTTCCTGACCAGCATCCTGTACAATGCATATTGCAGGCATTGGTTGGATCAAATAAAATTAGCCAAGGAATATTGCAATGATAACGTTCCCTATTCTCTCGAATAGTCTTTGTCCCTTTAAGAAATGCTTCATAGCCAAGATTGAGCGCAGTCACTTTAGCGACATGAGGATCTACATGATCCAATGTCTCATTGATAAGTCTTACCCATTTATTATTTGGATCCTTAATGGCTTCAACAGCTTTTTCATATGATTCATCTGAAAAACTATTTCCATAATATTGTCTTGCAAGATCTACTATTTTCAAGTAACCTGTTGTTCGGTCATGTTCAATATCTTTTAGAAGATGACCAACTTCCCTTGATATATATAATCTTTTTAATGTGTTTTTCACGGCACACACCCCCTTTCTATTATTTTACCATTATAAAAAATCAATGTTTAATCTGAGAGGGTTTTTACAAGGGGTTTTTGGTAAAAATGAAGTTAAATTTGTGTGTTTTTTTGAAATATAGACAAAGATAAAATTTTGTCTAAAATTTCAATAAAAATAACTTAAAACCAAAAAAGCGTCATTATTACGTGATAAAAAACAATTTTAAAAAATATTGTTTTAAATTAGTTGCATTATCAACTAAAGTGCGTTTTAATATTTATGTGCAGAAAAGAGACAACCAATCACTTTGTGATTAAATAATTTTTCTACAAAAACTTAGGAGGAGAAAAAGTTATGGATGTAATAAAAAGAGATAAATCGCGTGTACCTTTTGATGCCAGCAAGATTGAAAAAGCAATCTTGAAAGCCATGAGATATGGCAGTGGCATGATTGATGAACAGAAAGCGCATGAAATTGCGACTGAAATCGAAGAATGGCACTTAAACAATGGTGCTAAGCAAGTAGATATCACTCGTATTGAAGGTCAGGTTTTCGAAAAATTAATCGATAAAGGTGCAGTTCTTACTGCAAAAGCCTACGAAGGCTATCGTAAGGTCAGAGAATTCCAGAGAGAAGAAAATACTATTGATAAAGAAATCTACGGTATTGTTAAACAGACAAATAAAGAAGCTATGGATGAAAACTCTAATAAAGATGCAACTGTTCTCGCTACTCAAAGAGACTTGATTGCTGGTGAATTCTCTAGAGACTACTGTCGTCGTATGATGTTGCCTACGAAGATTGTTCAGGCTCATGATGATGGTATTATTCATTTCCATGATATGGATTATTTTATTCAGAAGATGTTTAACTGTTGTTTAGTTAACCTTGAAGATATGTTTGAAAAAGGAACAGTCATCAACGGAAAGCTTATCGAAACACCTAAATCTTTACAGACTGCATGCACAATCGCAACTCAGATTGTTCAGCAGATTGCCTGTGGACAATATGGCGGTCAGACAATCAGCTTATCTCATCTTGCTCCTTTTGTAAGAGTCTCTTATAACAAGCATATTAAAGCCATTAAAGAAGAAGGAAAAGCTATTGGCATTGAATATACTGATGAACAGATCAAAAAGATCGCAAATAGCCGTCTTAAAGAAGAAATCAAGGCTGGTGTTCAGACTATTCAGTATCAGATCAATACTTTCTCTACTACAAATGGTCAGGCTCCATTCCTTTCTATCTTTATGTATTTAAATGAAAATCCTGAATACACAAAAGAAACTGCCATGCTTATCGAAGAAGTCTTAAGACAAAGATATGTCGGTATGAAGAATCCAGTTGGTGCTTATGTCACTCCTGCATTCCCTAAACTTCTTTATGTATTGGATGAAAACAATGTACCTGACGATAGCGAATATCGTTATTTAACTGATTTAGCTGTTAAGTGTGTATCTAAGAGAATGATGCCAGACTTTATTTCTGCTAAGATCATGAAGCAGAACTATGAAGGTCAGGTCTTTGGACCAATGGGATGTCGTTCATTCCTTTCTCCATACAAAGATGAAACAGGAAAGTATGTCTGGTACGGTCGTTTCAACCAGGGTGTTGTAACACTTAACTTAACTGATGTTGGATTAAGTGCTAAAAAGAACATGGATAACTTCTGGAAAATCTTAGATGAACGTCTTGATCTTTGTTATGAAGCATTGATGTTAAGACATGAAAACTTAAAAGGAACTGTTTCTGATGTTTCACCTATTCATTGGCAGTTTGGTGGTATCGCTAGATTAAAACCTGGTGAAACAATTGATAAACTTCTTGATTCACGTTATTCTACTATTTCTCTTGGTTACATTGGTCTTTATGAATGTGTCGTTGCTTTACTTGGTAAATCTCATACTACTGAAGAAGGTAATGAACTTGGTACTAAGATCATGAAGAGATTAAGACAAGCTGTAGATGAATGGAAAGCTAAAACTGGCTTAGGATTTGCATTGTATGGTACTCCTGCTGAATCTACTACTTATAAGTTCGCCAGAACATTAAAGAGAAGATTTGGTATTGTACCTGGTGTAACTGATAAGGATTATATTACTAACTCTTATCATGTTAACGTACAAGAACATATTGATGCCTTCTCTAAATTAGGATTTGAAGCAAAATTCCAGAATATCTCTTCTGGTGGTGCTATCTCTTATGTAGAAGTCACTAATATGACAAGTAACTTTGAAGCGATGAAAGAATTGATCAACTATATGTACGATACAATTCAGTACGCTGAAATCAATACTAAGTCTGATTACTGTCAGGAATGTGGATTTGATGGTGAAATCCTTATTGATGATAACGGTGAATGGTACTGTCCAAACTGTGGCAACAGAAACCACAAGACAATGAATGTCTGCCGTCGTACTTGCGGCTATCTAGGAGATAACTTCTGGAACAAGGGACGTACTCAGGAAATCAAAGAACGTTTTGTTCATATGGACAACAGAATCTACGAAGGTTAATTTAAATAATGAAGAGGAACTAAAAAAGTTCCTCTTTTTTATTATCAAGTAAAAAAAGACTAAAAGATTGCTCTTTTAGTCTTCACAAGTAAACGTATAAGATGTTGAAGCGTGAAATTTGTCTCCAGCATGTAAAATAGTTGGTGAATCTTTTTCAAGATGAATACTGTCAGGGAGGTAGGACGTCTCAATACATAAAGCCGTTTGGGAAGACATCGGTTTTTTATTCTTGCCAAGACGGCCATCTAAATAGTTAGCACTGTAGATTTGAGCTAGAGGTAGTGTAGTGGACACTGTCATTATTATACCGCTCTTTTCTGAACGAAGGGTTACCTGATCATGATTCTCATCAAAAATAAATGGATGATCGAGACCACGGGCTATCTTAATTTGTTCATGATCATGGTGCAAGGCTTCACCAATAGTTTTTTCTTTGCGAAAATCAAATGGGGTATGATCTACATCTGCTATTTCACCAGTGACTAAGCCATCATTATCTACAGGTGCGTAGTGCGAAGATTTCACCTGTAAATAATGTTCATCAATATTTGAGGCTTCACCGGATAAATTGAAATAGCTATGATTAGTGATATTCACTAACGTAGTTTTGGTAGTGGTAGCTCTATAGTCTACTTTTAAAGTTGTCTGCTCTAGACTATAGGTAACATAAAAATCAAGGGTGCCTGGGTAGCCTTCCTGGCCATCAGGAGATACGTAGTGGAAGATCACTTGATAATCATCGTAGGTATAATCAAATAAGCGGTAAGAAAAACCTTTGAGGCCACCATGTAAACTATTAGGGCCATTGTTGATGGGTAAGTGGTAGGTCTTCCCATCTAAGGTAAAACTTCCTTCTTTTATACGGTTTGCAACACGTCCAACACATGCTCCTAAATAACCATCATAGCGCATGTAATCTAACACATCGTCATAGCCAAGTACGACATCACGAAATTGATTTTTGTTGTCCTTCACGTAAATATTACGTATAGTTGCCCCTAAGTTGAGGATATGTACAGACATATCCTCATTTTCAAGAACAATTTCATCGATGAGATTATTTTTGTGTATCACTTTTGTCATAAAGCACCTCCGTAAAATCATGAATTACGCTCTGTACTCCTGGATATTTTTTATATTGATCACCAAGCTGAGTCGTATCGACGACAGTAATATTATGACAATTTGCTTCAATAGCACTTTGAATACCAGAGATGCTATCTTCGTAAATCAGGCAATCTTCAATGGGAACGTTAAGTCTAGTGCTTGCTTCTAAAAACATAGCAACTTTATTTTGATAACTGCCATCATCATAGACGATTTGGGTAGGCTCTATATAATCATCTAAGTGGAAGGAGGAAATAAAGAAATCCATATTATCTTTAATTGAAGCACTGGCAATTGTAAAAGGAATACCGGCTTTTTTTAACTGTTTAAAGTAGTCATATGCTCCAGCAATCAAATGGAAGGACTCAGGGTCTTTTAAACAGTAATCACGGTAATATTCTTCTTTAAGGGCACTGTAGGTTTTCTTCTGTTTAGGAGTAGCCTGATTTTCTAGTAAATAGTCAATAATGACTTCATTGGGAACACCATTACACTTTGTATAAAGTTCCTCTTCAGTAAGAGGTTTATGTCTTAATAGCTCTGAAATCTGATTCCAAGCTAAAACATGTTTGTCATGATCTATAAAGAGGGTCCCATTAAAATCAAAGATTACTGCTTTCATTCAATCACATCCCGATTGTCAATGACCATCTTATAGTAGTACGCTGAACATTTTGGATAACGTTTTTGTGTATTGAAATCCGCATAGAAAAGGCCATAACGTTTATTGTAGCCATTAGACCAAGAGAAAACATCCATTAATGACCAGACAAAGTAGCCTTTTACATTAGCACCATCACTAATAGCTTTCTTTAAGGCTTTTAAGTGTTTATTGATGTAATCACAGCGTGGGGCATCATCAATAAAGCCATCATCAAATGTATCTTTATAACCCATACCATTTTCGGTAATATAAATTGCTTTATACATTGGATACTGTTTTTTCACACGCATGATCATATCATACATACCTTGAGGATAAATCAGCCAGTCCCAGTCAGTGGTTTCAATGCCTTCTTTAAACATTCGTTCACCAATTCCTTTAAGTCTAAAGCGATTTGTTCCTTTTTCACCTGTACCATTATGATGAATATCATTTTCTCCATCATAAGCTTTAATGAAGTGACTCTGATAATGATTCATACCTAGATAATCATTAAGAGGCGCAGCCTTCTTCATAATTTCAAGATCCTTTGCATCAGGATCAAAGCTACCACCATTTAAAGCGGCTAACGCCTTAATGGTAGTTAATGTTTCATCGGTATATTCACCTAAGAATGTAGCATCTAACACAAACTGATTAGCTAAGATATCTTCTTTCTTAGCTGCTTCTCTATCAGCATCATTATCTTCATAAGGATATTTTGTCTCTAAAGAATGAATAACCCCAATTTTCCCAGAATAATGTCCTTCTTTAAAAGCAATGACTGCCTTTGCGTGAGCTAGCATCATGTAATGCATTGATAAAATAGCTTTAGGAATATCATACTTGATACCTGGTGGGAATGTCCCTTCAATATACTGATTTGTAGCTACTGGCCATACTTCATTGAAAGTAAACCAGTATGAAACTTCATCCTTATATTCTTCAAAACAGAATTTTGCATACTGAACAAAGGCTTCTACTGTTTCTTTATTAAGGAAATCACCTTTCTTATGCAAAGTATCTGGGGTATCAAAATGATGTAGTGTGACATAAGGTTCTACCCCATTTTTATGACATTCTCTAAATACACGATGATAGAAATCCACGCCTTCCTGATTGATTCGACCTACTCCCTCTGGGAAAATACGGCTCCAGGCAATGGAAATACGAATTGCCTTAATATGGAACTTACGACATAAGTCTAAATCAACAGGATACTGATGATAAAAATCGCTGGCAGGATCCCCCGAGAAACGCCCTTGGGCAGCGAGAAAGTCGTCCCAAGCGACTTTCCCCTTTCCATGGGTGCGGGTTTCCCCTTCACACTGATAAGCAGCGGTTGCTCCGCCAAAAACAAAATCTTGCGGAAATTTCATATTATGCAGCCTCCAATACTTTAAATACAAATTCTAATGCTTTTTCTGGATTACGAGTTAATTCAATATACTGTTTACCCTGGCAAGCCACTGATTTAATGCCTAAGCGATCAGCATCTTTCTTTAAATCCTGATAATAAGAAGCTACCTGAGGAGCTAATACGACTAAATCATAATCTTTCATGATATCAGTATGAGCACCATAGCTGCCTGCTGCAGTTACTAAAGGAATATCTTTTTCTTTAGCACCTTTAGCTAAGGCATTTGCTAATAAACCAGATGTTCCACCACCAGCACATAATACTAGGATCTTTTTAGAATCTAAGACTTCACCATTTACTTCTGTATGTTCTTCAACTTTAACTTCATTAGTTGCATTCTTTTCTTCTTCTACTTTTTCTAAGTCATACACTCTGAAGAATGGATAATACATAAGGAAGTCTAAAGCTAATACAGCAACTAAGAATAAGCAAGGTAAGAGTTTAATACCACAGCCAAGAATTATACCAAGTGGGCCTGGTGTACACCAAGGTAAAGTGTAAATAAAGCTATCCATTCCAAGGAAGTCCACAAAGATCTTAAGTAACCAGATATTGAAGACTGGAGTTAAAATGAAAGGAACGAAGAACACTGGGTTTAAGACCATTGGTGCCCCAAATAAGAATGGTTCATTAACATTAAATAAAACTGGAATACTTGATACACGACCAATTGCTTTTAACTGTTTTGATTTAGCAAGGAACGCAAACATTAAACATGGCACTAAAGTTGCACCTGTTCCACCTAAACAAACAACGAAGTACTGAGCACCTAAAGATAAGACGTGTGAAGCATGGCCACCTGCCTGAACAGCTGCAAAGTTTTCTGACATACCTAATAATAATGCAGCAGAAATAGCAGGTTCAACGATAGAAGGACCATGAACACCTACAAACCAGAAAAGTGACATAGCTCCATAAATAATAGCTAAACCAACATAACCATCAGCAGCACCAAATAATGGCTGGAAGACATTAATAACACCTTGAGCAAAGCAATAACCAAATACATTTCTAAATCCTAAATCAAATAACCAGAAGAAGACAATTGCGACTGAGAAAGGAATAACATCCTTAAAAGTCTGAGAGATATTTGGAGGTACCTGTTCTGGTAACTTGATTGTAATATTTCTAGAAACAAAGAACTTATAAATACCACCTACAACGAAGGCTGCAATAAATGCTGTTAATAATCCTTTAGAACCAAGTAAAGCATTACCAAAACCTGCATCACCAGCTTTAGTTGAAATGGCATCACTTGATAATAATAAGAAACCGATCATTGAAGCAGCCATTGTTGAGATGAAGTTTAGCTGATTGTTTTTTGGCATATCACGATTAAGAGCATCTGTGAAATGTTTGGCTGTAGTAGCCGCAACAACTAAAGCTAAGATTCCCATCGAATAGTTATAAGGCTTCATTAAAATTTCTTCAATTGATTTAGGCCAGTTATAACCCCAAATATTTGGGACATAAGCCACTAATAAGAAAATTGATGAAAAGATAATAATCGGCATCGCTGAGAGGAAGCCATCACGAATGGCTTTCAAATAGCGATTACGTGCTAATGCATCAAAGAATGGTTTTCCTTTTTCAATTGTTCCAATAATTGTATCCATATACATCCCCTACTTTCTATAAATATCTACTAAGGTATCCATAACATCTTTTAAAAGCATCGTTGTCATCAAATGATCTTGTGCATGCACAGTAATAAAACCAACTTCTACACCGTCTCCACGGGCTTCTTCCTGAAGTAATTCAGTCTGAGATTTGTGAGCATCCACTAGACAGTCATTGGCTTCATTAATAAGTGATTCACACTTATCAAAATTTCCTTTTTTAGCTTCCTGTAAAGCCAACAGTAATTTAGTACGCGCATCACCTGAATACGCAACGATTTCAAAACCAACCATGGTTGCTTCTTCTTTTGTCATAATTATTCTCCTCTACCTCTTGACAATACTGATCAGTGTTGCCACATCTCCTTCTAAAAATGAGATATGGAAATATTTTTCAATAGGTTCTAAAGACTTGGTTAACTCGCGCTTTTCTTGTGGATATTTCACAATGATTTTATCAGAATCAAAATTGACAGTTGGCGTCTTATTTTTCATCAAACGATCGATGAGGCAGGCCATGTGGACCATTAAGCCAACATAGTCGTCTTCATCAAGATGAATATTTAAGATTCGCTCATAATCATTCATAAAAGGAACGATTGTTGCTTCAAGATCTTGACGATTAAAAGCTTCAAACTGTGATTCCAGGTAGCCTAGGATATCAAAATATTCCTCTTTTTCTTCTAGTAGTTCAGATATACTTGAGACCTGATCAATCCTTTTTTCATCAATATAGCGAACATTGAAGAAAGCAGGATCGAAGGTTCCGACAATCGCTGCTAGGTTACCTACCATCAGAAGGAAATCAAGCTGTTTGACAAATGATTTTGTATCATCTGCTTCAAAGTGGTAGATCTTATAACCATCAGCTCCATCCAATACTTCAAGACGATTCTTAATCTCTTCACTCTTATGTTCCTGACTTTTTGAAAAAGCAACAATAAACTTTTCGTTGACATTTTTCACTACCTGACTTGTTGAGGCATAATCAAGCAATCTATTATGAATCACTTCAAGGGTATAACCTTGATCTGCAAGCTTAATTGCACTCATCAGAAGTAAAGAAATCGGCACCTCTAAAGTACTGATACGAATATGTGTCTCTTCGCTAATACTGCTAAGCATCACATTGATCGAGCCCATATCATAAATCACATGGACACCTTTGCCTTGATCAATAGAAACAATTAAAGCCTTCAAACGCTCATATACTTCGTTGATATTTTCATCAAGCGGCATATCAAAGGCATAGAGCTGACACTTTGGCATCAGATGACTGACCACTGAAGCAATTGCACTTGCCCCCTGCCCGTGCATAGCTACCAGGTTAACAACCTGGTCCCCCAATTTCTCACTGCTCATCACACTCAAGAATAAAGTGAAGAACAGACTTTCATCAGGACTGAGCTTCTTTTGTAGATCCTCTTCAACACGACGAATAAACTTACGACTCAAGAGATACTCCTGATTATAGGTTTCAATGATATCCATCATGGTCGTATTATCAATTTGCATCTGTGTTGAAGCCATCAAAACTGTATCCTGTAAATGCATCGCTACACCAAAGATATAATCATGAGTAAAACTACGATGAAGTGTTTCTCCAGCTTCTTTGAAAAATTGGATAACTTCCTGACGTAACCCATTATTCATCAGCTGTGTTTCACCAGATTGATCATACAAAGTATAAAGATCATGCACATAATCACGAACATTATCACCTAAGTGTTTCACTCCAACCGTATTAATGGTATGAATCAAAGGCAATCGCTTCTTGTAAGTGATCTGATAGAGATCCGCCTCAATATCCTTTTCTCTTGTTTGTAAAGTCGTCTCATGATCGAAAATGAATAAGGCTGTGTGAGCAATAAATTCCATCACATCCTGACGATTCTTCATATTGAGTAACCCTTTACGAACATTAGGACTAAAATCACTTAACTCTAAGGTAAGTGTATGATTTTTCTCACGTCGATAGGCGTTGGCGATTCCCTTAGCGATTTCTCTTTTCATTTCCTTTATCCCATTTACACAAGGATAAACAAGTAAGCATTGCATGAGACCTACATTAACAATAATACGATCATCAAGGCGCTTTGATTCATCTAGAAAGAAATACTCGATTAAACCATAGCGATCCTCTAAAGTCAGACTATTGAGTGAGGGTAGATGAATAATGAAACGCACCTCATCAAATAAGCTAACATCCTCATTACGATCGACTTGAAAAATGACGATCCCCTTAAGTGTATGCAAGCATTTTTCTCTTTGTACACGAGTAAGCTTTTGGGCATTCTTGATCAGATAAAATCCTTCTTTGTCTATGAAATTGTCTTTAGAATCCTCACTCAGGTCGATCTCTACGACCTCATCCCGACTGACCATTCTATTTACATAGGCGTACGTGCATGCCTCTCGTGCAAAAGCACTTGTTCCGCTGCCACTTGTGGCAACGATCAAGATCTTTTTTACGTCATCGGGAAAGTGCAATGCTGCTTTCATTGTTTCAATTGGTTCTTTTAAGAAGGTTTCACTGCCATAAAGATGAGTGAATGCTTCATCTTGATTAATAATAATCTGATAAAGAACAGGTCGCCCTTTATACTTTTTAACCTTACCTTCCACGACAAGCGTATTTAATAACGCTGAGACATTAGAACGTTGCATATGTAGTTGTGCTGATAGAAACGTTGTATCCAGCTTGGGCGCTTCTGTGAATTCCTCACTATAATGTAGTAAGAATTCATAAACTTTTTGTTTGTTTTTCATCGTTGCCTCCTTGCCGCAACTTCTCTATCCGCCTTCTATGATAATCGAGTCAATCAATTGTCTCAAATGTGTGAAATAGTCATTTTTTATACACATTTCACGATTTTTAAATGGATTTTCTTCCTTGTGTATAAAAAATTGATACACATCTTATACAAATAACTGTCAAAATGGCTTAAAAGTTGCGAGTGTATACGTTTACATTTATATTTCATCCTTTATTATACACTTTAATTTTTTTGAAAAAAGTCATTTCCAAGGAAATAATTGGTGATAGACATGCTCTTATAAAACGAAAATTTGATGATGGATGAGGTTAAAAAAAAATGAAGTTGTCAACCAACCTCATTTTTATACTTATTATTAACAAATGAAATTATAATGTGTTATTTCTCTCATTAAGCAACTTAACCCTATAAGACAATAGCTTCTTTGTTAGTGTGAAAATCGCAAAAATAAAACACATGAAAACCAAAACCATAATTATTGCCGGCAGAAAATGACCCGTTGTTCCAAAATTCATATCAACAGAACCATCAGACATAGTTTTAGTATTGAAATACACCAAATGTAGAAAACTATACCTCATACCATCGTTCCCGGATTTAAAAATCATAATCAAAAAAGAAATTGCTACAACGATAATTGACATAAGTAGTCCACCAAAAACTGAAATGCAGAACCCTTTAATTACCGACGTTTCTTCCCATTTTTTCAAAAAATCATTTTTCATATAGTATTTCTCCTTACGTTCAATAATTATTTACAACTCGCCTTTACAGATACACCATATTTATTCCAATGCCATCTTCCCGTAAAAGTCTTTCTTCTATAAACAATACACCAAACTTGTAATCCGGCATAAATTGTAAAAGCTATAACCATTAATACGGCCAATAAAACTAAAAACCAAGCATTGCATTCTACAATAAAGTTTTCAAATTTCTTTTTTAAAATTTCAGATTCTAAAGTAAGTAACATTTAATCACAATACATATTATATATAATATGTATAATGTTTTTTAGTGTCAAGAATTTTGGTAAATTCCTGATTCCTGTTTTTTTGATTTCTGTCTGATTTGTTTACTGCAGAATGCAGTAAGCGTGGTTCTATTCTTCAGTGACGTCTGCTCTTGTGCAGATGTCACTGAACCAGAAGTCTGTAACCTTCCCGAATCCCTTGGGGATTCGGTTCAGGAATTTCTCATTGTAGCGTTCAAATTGTGATACAAGAAACTTTTCTTCTGACAGTTCTGTAGGGAACTGTTCCTTGGCCTTGAAGTGACGATTTCAAATTCAGGAAGATTGTGTTCGTTATTTAATAGATTTCTGATAAGCAATGTAGTAAAAAGATTCATGGGTATACTCCTTTGTGGTTGTTTTGTTTGCGGAAATCATTCTACAAGGAATATACTTTTTTTGTCTATTGAATAACGTCAGATAAAATTCGACAAAACGAATTTACACAAAAATTTTACACTATGACTTTTTACTAACAATAAAAAATCTGATAATAAAAGTATTAGAAATGCTTATTATCTGAATATACTGTTTTTAAGCATCTCAATTAACAGACTATAAAATATCGCATATTATAAAGTGAAGTCGTGCTATAATAACAGCAGACAAAAATAACCAATGTAAATTACTCAAAGGAGAGATATATAATGAGATATGCACAAATCAGAGAAATAGATATTGCAAATGGGCCTGGTATTCGTGTTTCACTCTACACACAAGGGTGCCATAGACATTGTCCAGGATGTTTCAATGAGGAAACATGGAATTTTAAAGGCGGAAAAGCTTTTACAAAGAAAGAGGAAGATGCGCTTATCGCATTAATCAATAAGCCACATATTGCTGGATTTACTTTACTTGGTGGAGAACCAATGGAAAAAGAGAACAGGGAAGATGTATTAAAGCTTTTAAAAAGAATAAAAGAAGAATGTCCAGGTAAAACTGTCTGGCTATATTCTTCTTTCTTATATGAGGAGATTTGTCAATTCGAAGAAAACATCCTCGATTATGTAGATGTATTGGTAGATGGCATGTTCATCCTTGCTAAAAAAGATGCTAAGCTTCGCTTTAGAGGATCTTCAAATCAGCGTCTTATTGATATTGCTAAAACAAAAGAACAAGGTCAAATCGTTCTATTTGAATAAGATAATTACCCATAGAACCAGCTTCACAAAAGCACCATGCAAAAGTGAAGCGGCTCTTGTTGGGTAATTATCTTTTTGTTTAGAGTAGACAAAAAGAGCAATCACTGGAAGAAAGAAACCTAACAGGGCATAACCTAAAGAAGGCATATCTTCACTAGATTGCCTGTGAGCACTGTAATTTCCTTGATACTGTGGTTCTTTTTCTTTATAGGGTATACTATCAAGACGACAGCCACAATAACTACAAAAGCAATCTGTATCCTCTATTAATTTATGACAAGATGGGCATTCTTTCATGATCTCACTCCCTTTCTTTTTTATTGTATCACATAGTAAATATTACTTGATGACATAACTGCCATATAATGATAAAATACCGACGAGGTGAAGAAAAAAATGGATAGAATTACAAGTTTTAGCGTTGATCACACAAAGCTTAAGAAGGGTATCTATCTTTCACGTAAAGATGGCGATCTTTATACATGGGATATCAGAATGACTGAACCAAACAATGAACCAGCATTAGATCCTAAGGCAGCACATACTATTGAACATATTGGTGCTACACTTTTAAGAAATTCAAATTTCAAGAATAAGATTATTTACTTTGGCCCTATGGGATGCATGACAGGTTTCTATCTTATTACAAGAGACCTAGATATGCTTGCAACTGTCCCAATCATCATGGACATGATGAAAAAAATCGCTGAATGGAATGAAGACATTCCAGGTGCTAAGATGGAAGAATGTGGAAACTATACTTACATGGATCTTCCAAAAGCAAAAGAAGCTGCAGATACATTTGTAAATGCCCCATTAGAATTTGAATATCATTATCTATAAAAAGAAGCGACTTACTCAGTCGCTCCTTTTTTATATAATTCAAAAAATGTTGCTAAGGAAGACTTGATGACAACTTGTGTCTCTTCTTCACTTAAGATTCTTCCACATATTATTGCGATTGCAATATAGTAATCATAGAAATGCGGTTCTATGTCAGAGACAAAATGATATTCTCCTTCACTTTCTACAACTCTAATATTGATCTTGTCACGATCATAATGAAGACGATACATCATTCTTCTAATTCCCGTCTGTTTAGCCATACGTATATGCATAGCATCTACCACAAGATTGACAAGTGCATCAATGACACGTTCTTTCTTATGACCCTCCATGATCTTCGTCAATGTTTTTACAAGAAATACACTTAATTGATGATGGCTGATTGTATCATCATAACCAATATTAGCTTTTCCTTTTCCTAAAACAAGATGTACAAACAATGATTCCTGTGTAAGAGGACGCATCTTCCTTACTTCTAGATGTTCATCTAGGGAAAGATCAAACATGCCATTATGATTCAGTTGATCTGCTAAGAAACAAAAGGCAATGGCCTTCTGTTTCATCAACTGTCTTCTCTCCTCTTTCCAGTGTGAAGATTGTGGTGAGACATGAAGACAGACAATACATGTGCCTTCCGATGTATCATAAGCTATTGTATGGTATACATAACTGCGGTTGGCTTTTTCAAATTGACGAATCATTTCGATGATTTCATTATCTTCTATAAGAAAAAGTTCCTGATGAGAAGAAATCTGATATTGACCTTCAAGCAAAAATTGATTTGATAGTCCTAATAGATCAAGGCGAGCAATAGCTTCATCCATTTGTTCTTTTGATGGTATATACACACTATTTCCCCCTTCTTTTTTACTTACTCATTCTATCAAATATGGATTTATGTGAAAAGAAAAAATAGATTATTCAATTAAGAATAATCTATCCCTGTAATTGTTTCTCATAGTCTTTGCAATGTCTAAAGAATGTTGAAACATTCATTCCAATATGTTCAGCAGCCTGTTTTACAGTTAATTCTCTATTTTTCCATTTATGATAATATTCAACAAAATTATCTGGATTCTTAACTTTCTTTCTACCGAATCTTGTACCCTTTTCCTGAGCCTTTCTCATACCAGTAATTTTCTTCTGGTTAAGATAGAAAAGGTTTAGATTATATCCTACTTCAATGTAGTCAACTTCAGCTAATTCCTTATTGTAGATACGTGTTTCAGCGTCAGATTCACCATCCACAAATACTTCGATATTGACCCCTCTTGATAAAAGCTGTTTCCATCTTTCTATAAATCCTTCCCATGTAATAGAAAGATCCTGAATGTTGAAAAGCAATACTGTATCATTCTGCTCAAGTTTCTTAACTAGTACATTGAAGCCTTCATTATTTTCGTAGACATTTTCGTTCCCCACTGCATTTTTTAAGACATCGCGTTTAATCTTCGAATCACTATGAAAATCTGTTACGAAAGCATATTTCATAATTGTTACCCCACTTTTTCGATATATGCATTGGTCTCAATTGTTTATGCAGACAAAATAAATATTTTTTAAAAGAACAATGCATTTCATGTCTTGGAAATTTTCCATGCCTATAATACATGACATCAGTGTGACATTCAAGAGAAAAAATTCATTTTTTTATTGATTTTACGCATTTTTTCAAGACCATATTATGTCAATTTTGCCCTAATTATGATAATCATAAATGTTCTTAAAAATTCATGGATTAATCCTAAACAAATTATATATGTATTTTTTTCATGGAAAAAATACGATTATTTCATGAACAATATAACGTTAATATTCACTATCTAAATTACCATTTTCTTTCGCCTCATTTCTATCTTGTTTTGAAACCGTTATCTTACATTTATTATAACGTATTAATTTGAAACAAATGCATTTTTCAACATTTTGAAATAAAATTTCTTATATGATAATCTTTTACTATTAAAAACAAATATTCATTTTTATTATGTCTATAATTTAATCAAGCATAATTAAAAAGCTCCATTCATTTTACATGAATAGAGCTTTTTGCTTATACTATAAAATCTTCATCTACTGATGAGCAGAGTTCATATGACTTAATATCAAGGTGTTCATCATGATCAAAATAGCTTTCTTCTTCTGTTGGATAGACATGAGCAGTAAATGTATATTTACCATCATTGATAAATAATTCTATTGAAGACTGGTCAATGAAGATACTCATTGAATCTAAATCTTCGTCTAAAGGAATATCCAACGCTTCAAATACTTCTTCATTAAAACGCTTATCAAGTTGACTCTTATCCACTGTAATCATCTTATAGTGTGAATCATAGTGAATCATCAATCCATCAGATCCATCTTTCTTAGTAAAGAGACGTAAATCACTTGAATGTCCATCACATTTAACTTCCAATTCTACAAGCGATGGCAATACACGACCTGATAATTCCTTAATTCTTAATTTAGTAAATCCTGCGATAGGCTTCTGTATTAAACGGTCACCTTCGACAAAGATTTCTCGTGGAAGCGTTAAGCTTCCTTCCCACTGTTCTTCCTCTGTTGGGTAATGGTTGTCAGGTAGTCCCATCCATGCAATCATGACACCTTTGTTTTTATCTTCTACATTGGCAGCCATCTGTGCAGCATAGAAGTCAAAACCGTAATCTAAATAACGATAGTGTGTATCAGGAATAAATGTTAATGTATCATAATCCATCTTACCTACAAAGTAGATATTATGGTTAGTACATTCTCCTCTTCCTGGCAATTTTGTATACTGAGGAGAGAAGATCAATACATCCTTATCACCAATTGTTGTTAAACATGGGCATTCCCACATACCACCGAATTCTTCATAGCCTTTAACACGAAGTTCACCCTGGAATGACCATTCGTCTAATAGCTTAGAAGATGAATAGACTAAAGCTGTACCTCTACCCTCATTGCTTCTTGCACCAATGAAGATAAAGTATTTCTGTTTTTCTTCTACATAAACAATCATAGGATCACGCTGATGTTCAGTATAATCTTCACGTGGGGCAAATAGTGGTGTATCTTTTTTAATCAGCTTACCTTCCTCATTAAGTTTCGCAACACATGTATATGGTTTACGAACCCAGTTCTCATCTCGGTGATTTCCTGTATAAAAGACATAAATCTGATCATGAGATGAAATCCCAGTTCCGGAATAACATCCTTTATTGTCAAATACAGTATCAGGGGCTAATGCAACACCTTCATTTTCCCAATGAATAAGATCTTTTGAAACAACGTGATACCAGTACTTCAATCCATGTACAGCTCCCCATGGACACCACTGATAAAATAAATGCCATTTTCCTTGGTGGTAAATAAATCCATTGGGATCATTAGATAATCCTGTAATAGGCTGCACATGAAATTTTTGTCTATAATTAGACACTTTATTTATTTCATATAGAGGAGCGATTTCGTCTTTACTTTTTAAAACACGATAACGTTCTTCTCGAGTCCATTCTTTCATAACAAATCTCCTTTATTGTTTATATCGGGGACTATTATATTGAAATTCACCGAAAAGCTCAATCATTCTTTCAATTTCACGAAAAGCTAAAAAATAACCATAGAATCACAAAAAAATAAGTTTTAATAACTTAATGAAATTTTCATATTATGGAAATTCTATTAAGTAAGCGTTATCACTTTTTTCACTTTCTCTATTTTTGGATTTTTGATGATTAAATCATCATTTTTCATTCTTTTTTATTAACATCAATTTGTAAAAATATTGTCATTTTATTCACTAAAAAAAGTCCTCTAATGAGGACTTTTAAATCTAATGGTGCTCAAGATGGGATTCGAACCCACACGGCATAAACCACCAGTACCTGAAACTGGCGTGTCTACCATTTCACCACTTGAGCATGTGCCTATTTTATCACACTTTGAGAGTCTAATTCAATAATTAAAAGTGTTGACGATAAATTACAATTACGGTAACATAATTGTATTTTATGATATATAATAGAAAAAGAGTATTTATATGGTCATAATTTGAGTTACACATGGTCATTATAAAGGAGAACAAAAATGGCTGAAATTAAATTAGTAAACGTATCGAAGACATTTGATACTGAAGAAGGTCCTGTTCATGCCTTATCCGATGTTAACCTTTCTATTCATAAAGGTGATATCTACGGTATTATCGGTATGTCCGGAGCAGGAAAAAGTACTTTAGTAAGATGTCTTAACTTCCTTGAAAAACCTACATCTGGTGATGTAATCGTTCAGGGAGTATCACTAAAGAGTTTAAATGAAAAAGAATTAAGAGAAGAACGTAAGAAAATCTCAATGATTTTCCAGAACTTCAACTTGCTTATGCAAAAGACTGTTATTGATAATGTATGTTTCCCAATGTACTTGGCACATACTCCAAAAGCTGAAGCAAGAAAGAAAGCTATGGAATATCTTAGAATCGTTGGATTGGAAGATAAGGCCAACACTTATCCTTCTAAGCTTTCTGGTGGTCAGCAGCAGCGTGTAGCTATTGCTCGTGCGCTTGCCAGCAAACCTGAAATCTTATTATGTGATGAAGCAACAAGTGCCCTTGATCCTGCAACAACAAAACAGATTCTTGCGCTTTTAAAGAAGATCAACAATGAACTTGGTATTACCATTGTAATTATCACTCATGCGATGGATGTTGTGGAGGATGTATGTAGTCACGTTGCTATTATGGAAAATGGACAAGTACAAGAAAGTGGTGAAGTAGAAACAATTTTCGCTAATCCACAATCTGCAGTAGGAAAACGTCTTGTCTTAAAAGATGTACGTTCTGAAGCACTTGCTGAATTAAAAACTGATAAGACATTCCGTATTGTTTTTGATAAACAGTCTGCTTTTGAACCAGTTATCGCCAATGCGATTTTAACATTCCAGACTCCTATCAACATTTTAGGTGCTACTACAAAGAATGTGCACAATCAGGCTAAAGGTGAAATGATTGTTGGTATTCCATCAGGTCATGAAGATGAATTTGTAGCCTACTTTAAAGAAAGAGGCTTAAATGTAGAGGAGGTTGACATCAATGGATAATCAGATTATTTCAATGATCATCCAAGGTGTAGGAGAAACCTTATTGATGGTCATTGCTTCAACAGTATTAGGATATATTCTCGGTCTTCCATTAGGCATTATCCTGACAGTATCAGATAAGGATGGCTTGAAGCCTAATAAGACCCTTTATAAAATATTAGATGTCATCATCAATATTCTCCGTTCAGTTCCATTCTTGATCTTACTTATCATCCTTATTCCAGTAACAAAGATGATTGTAGGAAAGAGCTATGGAACAATTGCGACAATTGTCCCATTGACAGTGTCCGCTTTCCCATTCATTGCCAGAATGGTCGAACAGTCATTAAAAGAAGTGGATCCTGGTGTTATTGAAGCAGCCCAATCCATGGGTGCCACAAATCGCCAGATTGTCTTCAATGTCATGATGGTTGAAGCTAAAGTATCCTTAATTACAGGTACAACAATTGTATTTGCATCCATTCTTGCATATTCCGCAATGGCGGGAGCACTTGGCGGAGGCGGTCTCGGAGATATCGCTACGCGTTATGGCTACTATCGTAGAGAAGAGCAGATCATGTGGGTAAGTGTTATTATTCTTGTAGTAATGGTACAGATTTTCCAATCACTTGGTATGCTTTTGGCTAAAAAGATGGATAATAAGAAAAAATAGATGTCAAGCGACATCTATTTTTTTAGCTCTTTATACATAAGAATATGTGGAACACCTTCATCATCATACACATCCCCTGTCATTTTATAGCCAAGCTTTTCATAAAAACCTTTTACTCTTACCTGTGCTGATAAATAAGAACAGTTGGCATAAGAAGAAATATATTCTTCAGCTTTATGAATCATCATAGCACCATAATGATGCTTGCGGTATTCTTTCAAGACTGCGACACGTCCAATATAATACTTTTCATCCTTCTTAAAGAATCTACATGTCGCTACTGGATGATTTTCATGATAGCCCACAAGATGAAATGCATTTTGATCAATCTCATCAAATTCATCCTTAAATCCCTGTTCATCCATAAAAACAGAAACTCTGATATTCTTTGCATCTTCATGAAGAAAATCAAATAATACTGTATTCATCGCATGTCCTCCTTCCTCTATTTTATAGACAAAATCACCTAATAACAAGATATAGGAAATTACTATAATAACTATTGCGTTATAGAATTGACAAATAAAGACAGGTGTCATAATATATACCCATCGAACATATAGGAAAGAGGTGAACCACGATGACAAGAGCTATGATGAAATATTATTCCATGTGTAACTGTAAACAAAATTTAATATGCTCTATTTTACCTACCGCGTGGTTAACTTTTTTCTCGTTTGATGCTTCAAGAAGATAAAAGACAGGTAATAGGTACCTGTCTTTTTTTATAAGGGGGATGGATATGAATACTAAGGATGAGATGTGCAGCTTTATTTATTATTAAACATTTAGGAGGAAAGAAACTATGAATAAATTATTAACACTTGCACTTACAGGTGCATTACTATTAGGAGCTACAGGATGTGCGTCATCATCTGACGATAAGACTATCACTGTTGCCGCTTCTACTACACCACATGCCATTATATTAAATCACATTAAAGACGATCTAAAAAAAGAAGGATATACCCTAAAAGTTACTGAATATACAGATTACGTTCAGCCAAACAACGTTGTAGAAGACGGAGACTTTGATGCTAACTATTTCCAGCATACCCCTTATTTAGATTCATTCAATAAAGAACATAAGACACACCTAGTATCTGCTGGAAAGATTCATTATGAGCCATTTGGAATCTATGCAGGTACTAAGAAAGATTTAAAACAAATCTCTAAAGGTGATGTCATCGCTATTCCAAACGATACTACTAATGAAGCAAGAGCTTTATTATTACTTGCTGATCAGGGCTTAATTACCTTAAAGAAAGATGCTGGCATCAACGCTACAATCAAGGATATTACTTCTAACCCTCACAATATTTCATTTAAAGAATTAGAAGCTGCTCAGATTTCTCGTATCAATAAAGAAGTTGCATTCGTTGTATTGAATGGTAACTATGCTCTAGATGCAGGCTACAACGCTGCTACAGATGCTCTTGCGTATGAAGATTCTTCTTCAACTGCTGCTTCTGTCTACGCTAACATCATCGCTGTTAAGAAAGGCAATGAAAAGAAAGCTAAGATCAAAGCACTTGTAAAAGCATTAAAGAGCGATTCATTAAAGAACTGGTTAAAGACTCGTTTCAAAGGTTCAGTTATCGCTTATAACGGTAAATAAAAATCGGATTATAAAATCCGATTTTTTTATACCACAAAATCATCTTTGACAGATGCTTTCAATTTATAACGACTCACTGAAACATTGTCACTATGCGTATATCCACATTCCTTTTCAGTTGGATAGACGTGTGCTGTAAATGTATAGAGACCATCATTAATAAAGATTTCCACAGAACTTGAATCAATAAAAATACGCATATTCTTTAAATCTTCATCTAGTGGAACATCCAATGTTTCAAAGACATGCTCATTGAATCTTTTATCCATATGAGATTTATCCACAGTTATTGTCTTTGTATTGGCATTATAGTCAATTGTAAAGCCACCTTCACCATTTTCTTTTGTAAACAGATGAAGAGAAGCATCTCCCTCATTAAAGTCTACAAGCATTTCCATCGCCTTGCTTAACTTACCTTCTTCTTCATCACATTCCTCTCGCAATTGTTCAATAGCTTTCACTGGTGATTGTACAATACGATTTCCTTTAAGTCGAAGCTCTCTCGCAATTGTCATGCTGCCTTCATAGTCTTCTTCTTCAGTTGGATAATGGTTATCAGGAAGACCAATCCATGTAATCATGATTGCTTTTTTATCATCATTTACATTAGCAGCCATCTGTGCTGCATAGAAATCAAAGCCGTAATCAAGATAGCGATAATCTGTTTCTGGTGTAAATGTTAATGTATCATAATCCATCTTTCCGACAAGATAGACATTATGATTAGTACTGTTCCCTCTTCCTTCTAAAGTTGTATATTGAGGAGAGAAAACAAATACATCCTTGCCATCGATATTAGCGATACATGGACATTCCCACATACCCCCAAAGTATTCATAGCCTGGTACTTTTAATTCACCTGCAAAGCTCCATCCTTCTAATAGAGAAGAAGACTTATAGATCAATGTTGTACCACGTTTATCTTCACTCATCGCTCCAATGAAAATAAAGTACATATCTTTTTCTTTAACGTAGACGACCTTAGGATCACGCTGATGTTCTGCATAATCATCACGAGGACCAAATAATGGGCTAGGCATTTTCTTTAATCCTTCTGGAGTATATTGTGCTACACATGTATAAGGTGTACGTACCCAATTTTCATCACGATGATTACCAGTATAGAATAAATACATGTCATCACCATAAGCAAATCCTGAACCTGAATGACAGCCTTTATTATCATAATCACAATCAGGAGCAAGACCAATACCTTCATTTTTCCAATGCACGAGATCAGTAGATGTCACATGATACCAGTATTTTAACCCGTGAACAGCCCCCCATGGTGTCCACTGATAAAACAAGTGCCATATGCCCTTATGATAAATGAAACCATTAGGATCACTTGATAAGCCTGAAACAGGCTGAATGTGATAACTCTGTCGATACACTGATGCAGCATTGCGCTTATGTACATCTACAATTTCTTCCTTGCTTTTAAGAACACGATAACGCTCTTCTCTTGACCATTCTTTCATTGTATTCACCTCTCATAGTTTCATTATAAGATAAATACAAAATTGACCTCAATATCTCAACTGAAAATCAAAAAATTAAAAAACGCCTTTATAAAGGCGTTTTTCAATGGTTTAGGGCGAGTTTTTCAAAATTTGTAAACACTTACATTCAATGGAGATGAGATATCCTGAAGCTACAATCAAGCAAACTCTTGACAAGAAAAGATATATTTATTATAGAATCATAGGAAATTTATGTTCAGGATATCCTCAAGATATATTTTAACAAAGTAGTGTCATTCCAATGTCAAAATGATGAAATAATTAGCGAGTTTTGATGATATTCATATTCATCATGTGAGTGATAATAAAGTATCCTCCATAAAAGACAGAATAGATCAATACCATAATACCAGTTCCACGAATCAAGGATGACGTATTAATGAAATTTGTAGCTCCAAAAAGAATAGTCACAAATTTCATGCCTGCTACTGAGTGGATAATAGCCAATAATAATGGAGTCACAAACAAGAAGAGATTCTGCACAAATAATGAACGAGAAATATCTTTAGGATCTGTTCCAATCTTCTTTAGAATCTGATATCTTTCCTGTGAATCAATCGTGTGTGACAGTGATTTTAAGGCTAAGATCGCCGCCGATGCCAATAAGAAAATAATACCTAAATATAATCCTACAAATGTAACTAATACAGTTGTGCCAACATTATCATTCTTATTTTGGAGCTTAGATGTATACGTAGAATAATCCTTATCCTTTACTACATTTCTAATGGCAGCCATAAACAATCTTTCTGCATGTTTCTTATTGTTTTCTTTATAATCACCTGTAAGAGTAATCTGATAAGCTTTGCGCTTAGTTAAAGCGGAATCAGGAAGAATCGTTAACATGGCTTCATTATCAGCATTCATCAATGATACTGATTTTGTTTCAGTGTACTTTGGAGTTAAACGATGACCATCAATATTTAAAGTGAATCCTTCACTTAATCCTGCATCAAACAATTCTTTTTGCAAGTCGTTTGTACGAATCATCATGTACTGATCATCTTTAAGCTGATACTTCTTAATATGATATAAAGAAGCAAGCTTATTATAATCAGATAATGAGATTGCATGCCATTTAGCCCCATATTTCATTGAAGTATCAACCATATTCTTAAATTCAGGATATCGTTTACCAACAAAAGTCTTTAAATTGAAATCCTGTTTTGTAAATTCATATGTCTTAACAACACAATAACGAGAAAACTCTTTTGTATAATCATAATTCTTGCCTTTAATACCTGCTAAGACTTTATCTATGTCATTAGTTGGTTTATTTAGTACAATTCCATAAGAGATATCTACAGGGTTACTTTCAGCAAATCCTGAATTGAGGGATTCTCTAATTGTCAAGGCGGTAGAAATAATACATATTGTCAAGAATAACATAATACAAATTGAAGAAATCGCTGTAACCATTGTACCGATCTGAGATGAAATCTGTTTAAAAGTAAAAGCATTCAGTTTCTTGTAATAGCTTTTTGTATGACTGAAAATCAGTACTGCAATTGTTGTTAAGGAATAAAAAATCATAAAAGTAGAGACAATACCCATTCCAATTGGAATTAAAATCATTGCCATATCGCCTCTAAGAAGTATTGCTAACTGATTAAAATCAACAACATAGTAATAAGCACGAGCAAGGATACCAACACCAGCCGCAAAGACCAATAAGGCAATAATTGGATTCTTGACTGGCAACTTGGTGTTCTCTTTCTTTCTAAGCATTTCAATAATACGCATTCTACTCATGATAATCATATTGAAGACCATAACTACAACATACATGATTCCAAAATAGAAGATTGATTTCCACATTGCACTTATAGAAAATACAAACTTAAATTTAGTAAGATTAACTTCAAATAAATTAACAAGTACTATTCCCATAAGCTGTGATAATAATGCGCCTAGAAGAAGTCCTACACCAAGAGAAATTAAACCGACAAGCAATGTTTCAAAGAACAATAGACAAGAAACCTGTCCTTTACCCATTCCCAGGATCTGATAGATCCCAAATTCTTTTTTTCTTCTTTTTATCAACAGCTGATTAGCATAGATAATCAGTGCTCCCAAAACACCTGAAACAAAAAGACTGACTCCTGAAATAACCTGTACTAATAATTCAATGATTGCTTTATTTGATTTGGTGATATACATCATCGCACTTTGTGATTCTACTGCATTAAAGACATAAAATAATGCGATACCAAGAGTAACTGTAAAGAAGTAGATACCATAGTCCTTGATACTTTTCTTGATGTTTCTAAACGCTAGCTTAGAGATCATTTAAATCACCACCAAGCATTGTTTCTACATCAATGATTTTATTAAAGAACGTCTTACGATCATCTTCTCCTTTATAGATTTCATGGAAAATCTTTCCATCTTTAATAAAGATAACCCTATTTGCATATGATGCTGAAAAGGCATCATGAGTAACCATTAAGATTGTTGCTTTATAATCCTTATTTAACATCAGCATCTTTTCAAGAAGGAAACGAGAAGATGTTGAATCAAGCGCTCCCGTTGGTTCATCTGCCAAGATAAGGGAAGGTGAAGTAATCAATGCTCTTGCAGCAGCTACACGCTGTTTTTGTCCACCACTCATTTCATAAGGATAGTTGTTAAGGACATCTTCAATATCAAGATCACGTGCCAACGATCTGATTCTATCTTTCATATCCTTTTCTTTTCTTTGAATAGATAATGCTAAAGCGATGTTTTCATAAGCTGTCAATGTATCAATAAGATTAAAATCCTGGAAGATAAATCCTAGTTCTTCTCTTCTAAAATGAGAAAGCTGTTTAGATTTAAGGGTTGTAATATCCAGACCTTTCACATAGATATGTCCACTTGTTACACGATCAATAGTAGAAATACAGTTAAGCAATGTAGTTTTACCAGAACCGCTGGCTCCCATAATAGCCACAAATTCACCCTGATCCACATTACATGAAAGATCATCAATAGCTTTTGTCATGCTTGATTTATTGCCATAATACTTTTCTACATTCTCAATTCTTAAAATATTCATATTTCTTTCCTCTCTTTCCTCTAGGTAGTGTCAAAAATCTATACCACATAGCACTAATACACTACCCTCAATTTTATCTATATAAACAGTAAAATGATTACTGAGTATATCTTAGTAATCATCTTTTTTCGTATTTAACTAAAAAAGATGAAACAACCTGTGTTATACTTTTAGCGCGAACAAAAAATATCACGAAAGGATGTTTCATCATGGAAAGTATAACACATTTAATTAATTCTATTGAATCTTTTTCTAAACAAAATTTTAAGTTCTCTCAGTATTTTCAGGCTTTGAATCTCCTTGGCAAGATTC
>NZ_KL370860.1:0-9380 GCF_000702065.1 Kandleria vitulina DSM 20405
CTGTTGTCCCCCTCGGAGGGGCAGGTTACCTATGTATTCCTCACCCGTTCGCCACTGGAATCCGAAGATTCCCGTTCGACTTGCATGTATTAGGCACGCCGCCAGCGTTCATCCTGAGCCAGGATCAAACTCTCCATTGTCTATCAATGGAGCCATCTTTTGGCTCTTGTTAATTGCTTGCTTGTTTTATTTGCGAGTGTTTTCTCACTCATCTATTTGACGTGTTTCTGTTCAGTTTTCAATGTTCAGGCCACTCGGCTCTCGCTGAGTGCTCACTTATATTATCATCACCTCTCCTCTTTGTAAAGCATTTTTTGTCTATTTTTTTAAAAAATCTCTCAGATCGCCATTTTGGGCTATTTAAAGTGGGGTTTTTTATTAAAACAAACAAAAAAAGGCTACGTACGTAGCCTCGTTTTTATTTTCCTGCCATTTTTTTGTAAACATCTACAAATTCAGCTGCTAAATCAATAACTACTAAACCGCACATTAAATGATCCTGGGCATGAACCATCAATAAGCTTAATGGAGCTTTTTCTCCACGAATTTCAGCCTGAATCATTTCAGTCTGAGAATGATGTGCTTCATTTACTGATTCTTTTGCATTCTGAAGAGATTCGTCTGCTTTGTCAAAATCTCCTGCTTTTGCATACTGAATTGCTTCGATTGCTGAGCTTCTTGCACTACCAGCGTTAACAATCAAATTAATGACTAACTGTTCCTGTTCATCCATCTTATAATATCTCCTTTAAAAATTTTCTCAGAATAAATCTGCTTTTATATTATATCATAATTGAGAGCGATTTCAAACCCTATCAACGCTGATTTATCATGCCAAAATGCTGCAATGCAAATTGTATGCCTTCATCCTCAATATTTGCTGTTACATAATTGGCAACTTTTTTTAATTCTGGCACTGCATTTCCCATCGCAATTCCAAGAGACACCTCTTCAATCATCTCTAAATCATTTCGTCCATCACCAAAAGCAATAGTATCCTTCATATCTCTATGCATCGCTTTTACAAGCTCCATAATACCTTTGGCTTTCGATGTACCTCTAAGCGTCAAATCAAAAGAATGACGAGAACGATGTCGCTGAATATCGAAATATGGTGATAATTTTTCAATCATCACAGGAATATCATCTAAATTATTACAATAGATCATTCCGATATAGCTTTCAATATGGTAAGGATCAAAATGATCGACGCAGATTTCATCTTTCATTCCCCACTTATTGGCAAAATGAACATGGGTTGGATCATGACGATCCTTTATATAAATATAATCATTGCTTTCAAAATAATAATTCATATCATATTGTGAACAAAGATTCATTGTTTCCATAATCGCTTCTGGCTCAATGACAGTCTTATATAAAGTTTTGCCCTTATAAGAGACATGTCCCCCATTGCATGTTACGTAGCCACTAAAAGGATATGATGATACCCCATCTACAATAAAGCATTTACATCTGCCCGTAGACAAAAAGACATCATGTCCATTGCTCTTTAGTTCATCCATAGCTACCTTGGATGCATCTGTGATTTCATATATATCTTTATTGACATCAATTAAGGTTCCATCAATGTCAAAAAAGAACATCTTATTATCCATGCGTATTACCTCCAAAGACTACATTAACATAAAAAAAAGAAGATATCCAAGGATATCTTCTTCGAATGTAACGTAATGATTAGTCAATGATTTCAGAAACGTTACCAGCACCAACTGTTCTACCACCTTCACGGAGCTTATTGACTTTTTTTCTTAATTTCCAACTTATCAAATCGCCTGTTTATAGGCTTTTTCTATATCTTATATCGTCACCATTTTTAGTTTTCGAAAAATTTGACGACACTTTCGTTATAAAACAAAAGGAAAATAATTTCTACAATTATATTTGATCTCCATAACATCAATCTGTTTGCTGCACAAGATTATCATTTATAATTATAAAAATGCCAATCTTGTACTTATTCACTTTTCACTTACATTATATACTCAAAAAAACTCCCCCAATACCCATTTCTGGATACCGAGGGAGCTTAAGAGATAAACTCATGAAACACTTAATTATCTTTATTTCACTGTTACCTTTACTTTTTTCATCTTGCCATTGATAGCATATACATAAATAGTACATGTACCTTTCTTAATTCCCTTAATCTTACCACTCTTGCTTACTGTTGCAATACTACTGTCAGATGTTCTGTATCTGAACTTAGCTCCATGACTCTTAGGAAGAAGCTTCTTGTTCTTGTTGACAAGTGTTATCTTTGCCTTGATCTTAGCAGTCTTGCCAACCTTTACAGTGAACTTGCTCTTTGTAAGCTTCAGAGCTTTTGGATTGGTGTACTTAACACTCTTTGTTCCTGCAAGATGTGCTGTGATAGTTTTTGCAATTATTTTCTTCTTGCCATTTACCATCTTGTAAGCATATACCTTTACATAGAAGTTCTTCTTATGATTAATCTTCTTTCCGTTAATCTTTGCTACTGAAGTCTTAGTTGTTGTATTCTTCTTTATTGTCTTTACCGGCTTCTTTGCCTTGCTTCCACAATAACGAACATAAACATCATATCCATCAGCTTCATTAACCTTAGTCCAGCTTATCTGAACCTTATTATTCTTCTGGGTTACAGATTTAAGATTAATAGTTGCCTTCTTTATAGTAGTTTCAACTGAACCCTTTGGTGCTTTTTCACTACCATCATCCTTATGGTTATCATCACCCTTGATGTAATAGTAAATCTTATATGTTCCGGCATCTGTAGCTTTAGGTATATCCTGCTGCCACTTTCCGTCGGTTCCCAGACGATACATAAGAGTGCCGCCTTCTGTCTTTCCGGCTTTTACAAGCGCTTTTGCTTTTCCGTCATATACAAGACCTGATACTGCTGTAACTTCTCCTGATGAATCTGACTTAGTTACAGTAAGCTTTCCTTCTACAGTTGTAATGTCATAGTTGTCTGCGATTGTACCTTCATTAAGTGAATATGTAAATGTATTTGCTGATTCACCAGCAAGTGTCTGGCTTCCGGTTACATCATATGTAGCACCTTCGCCCTCTGCAAAACCATCTTCTGATACAGTAATTTTATCATTAGAAAGAGCCTTGCCATCATATACTTTTGTATCCTTTGCTGATGTCATTGTAACTCTTCTCTTATTGATTGTAAGAGTACCTGTCTGTGGTATTACACTGAACTGATCTGATACATCATTTCCATCAGCATCCTTAACTATAGGTGTTCCGATAACATTTACAACATATTCACCTGCATTTGTTCCGGTTACTTCTGCTGACATGCCGGTTACTGTATAAGTCTTTCCATTTGATGCTGTAAAGCTGGTTACTACGCTTTCACCAGTGCCTTCTCCTGCTTTTCCATCTATTGTGTAACCACTGACTGTCTTTTCTTTTCCGTCATACTTTTCAGTTCCACTATTGGCTTTAAGTGTTACTTCATACTTGGTATTTCTATTAGTAACAGTAAGTGTTCCAAAGGATGGAGTAATATCATAGTTATCCGCCTTTGTACCTTCATTTAAAGTATAAGTAAAGTCATTCTTAGATGAACCAACAAGTGTTCTTGTTCCTGTAACATCATAAGTTGCACCTTCACCTGTAACGAATCCATCACCAGTTACAGTTACCTCATCATTTGTAAGCGCATCACCATCATATTCTTTCTTATCAGAAGCTGATGTGAGTGTTACACTTCTCTTATTGATTGTAAGAGTACCTGTCTGTGGTATTACACTGAACTGATCTGATACATCATTTCCGTCACTGTCCTTAACCACTGCTGTTCCACTTACACTTACGGTATAAGAACCTGCATCGGTTCCTGAGCCTGCTGCTGTAAGTCCGGATACTGTATAAGTATTTCCTTCAACGGTAAATGTATCTGTTTTAAATCCGGTTACTTCATGACTCTGGCCATCATACTTTAATTTACCACTCTTTGCCTGTGGTGATATCTGATATTTAGCATCACGGCTTGTTACTGTAAGGGTTCCCTCTGTCTTTGTAATGTTATAGTTTGCTTTCTTGGTTCCGGTATTAAGTGTATATGTAAATGCATTTGCACTACTTCCTACAACCTTCTGAGAACCAGTTACACTATAGGTTGCTCCTTCGCCTTTAGCAAATCCATCTCCGGATGTTGTTACAGTATTATCAGTTAATGCATTACCATCATAGGTCTTTGAAGCAGTTGCTGATGTCAGAGTCACATTTCTCTTATTGATTGTAAGGGTTCCATCAGATGTACTTACAATAAACTGTTTTGTCAGATCATTGTTCTTTGAATCCTTAACCACTGCTGTTCCGGTTACTTTTGCTGTATAAGATCCGGCATCAGTTCCCTTTACAGTTGCCGTAAGTCCTGAAACAGTATATGTAACACCGTTAAATGTGAACGTTGTCTGAACGAATCCTGAAACAGATTTCTCTGTTCCATCGTAAGTTACTACATCACTATTTGCAGTTACAGTGATTTCATATTTCTTATCATCGCCTTCTTCATCTGTACGATCAGTAACTGTAAGAGTTCCTTCTGTCTTTGTTATTTTATAGTTACCTGCAGTCGTTCCAGTCTTTAATGCGTAATCAAATGTATTTTTTGAATTGCCTGGAAGAGTCTGAGTTCCTGTAACATTAAAGTTTACACCTTCTCCGGTTACAAATCCATCTCCACCTACTGTTACATTGATATTGGTAAGTGCAGTTCCATCATAGGCCTTAGTTGCTGTTGCTGATGTGAGCGTTACACTTCTTTTGGCTATCGAAGCAGTTACACATTTTGCCTCTGTGAAGTTTTTCTCACCTACATAAGCACGATACCATACATAATATGTACCGGCATTCTTACCCTTTGGTACTGTGTCACTCCAAGTTCCTGTAGGAGCCGTAGTTGCACTTTCACCAATCTGGTACTGCATGGTTCCAACCTTTGCTTTGCCCGAAGTTACAAGTGCCTGCTCTGTTCCATTATACTTAAGCTCATTTGCCGTCGGAGCTGTCTTAACCTCTGCAGGAGCTATGGTAAGTTTGATTTCCATTGAACCTGTCTGGGTTGTCGTTTCGATTGAATAATTAACTGTTGCAGTTGCCTTATTATCTCCGGTACCAACTGTCAGCTTTGCAGTATAATCTCCCTTTTCTGTCGGAGCTGCATCAAGCTTGGTATCGCCTTTATAGTATTCTATATCACTTTCCTTTACAGAAAGCCCTGTAGCTTTGTTAAACGCTGCGAGTTTTTCTGCATCAAGTGTTGCGGATGCACTTAGGGAATCTGTATCTTTCTTCTTTTTCGGTGCATTAAGAGTAAGAGAAACCTTTTTATCTGTCAGGTCACAGTTTCCTACTGTACTTCCACATGTAGCAGTAATGGTTGCACCCTCTGCGTCATATGTAAATTGATGACCATGAATCATCAGTGTAATAGTCATTGTTTTCTGCATAGGTGCTATCGTAAATGTCCAGCTGTCATCGGTAATACCTGTAGCAGCCTTATATCCATCACCTTCTGCAACATTTATTTTTACTGTATAAGTACCCTCTGCCGTTGGTGCACCACTAAGCTTTGTATTACCGTTATAATACTCCACTGTAACTTCACCCATGCCTTCAGACTCTGCTGAAACGGTTGCCGCTTTGGCCTGACCGTCATATATGAGTGAAGTTGGGGGTGTAAATGTGAAATCACCAGCACTAGGTGTTTTCTTTATTGTAAGCGAGATTCCCATAGTACCCGTTCCGGTTTTCGCATCATCCATTTCGGGCGTAATTGTCTTAGTCGCCGTTTCCGCATGTACTGTACTCACAAATGGCATTCCCGGCAGGAATCCACTTATGATAAGTACCAGCGAAAGAAAAGCCGAAAGTATGGATCTCACTATCCTTCTTTTCGTCATGGAATTACCCTCCTGTCTATCGTATTACCGCCTAACTATATTTTTACATGTGTCTTCTACTGATTGTTTCAATTCACATTCAGAGTAAGTTCCACATTCGATCCGTTAAGCGGCGACTTATCTTGTAATCTAAAGCACTCATATTTGAGTGTTGCGGTGTATTCACCACTTTCTAATTCTTTGCTTAATTTAATGCTCTTAACATGCTCTCCCGGCTCTATCATTTCGGAAGTCCAGAGAACTGTTTCTTCTCCAACATTTCCTTCTTTACCGCTTGCCGTATCCGCACCGTACTTTATCACCAGACTGATACGGAAGTAGCAGGTATTCTCCTTTGGATTATAGAAGTTCACACTCTGCTTTTTTGTTCCTGCCTTTAATTCAAGACTTTCATATCCGGGAATGGAAATGTTGGAATTCATCTCAATTTTGCTGTAATCCTTTTCGGTCTTTTGCTCCACTTTTCCCGAGCAACCTGACAGAGAGCATATAAGTATGATCATCAGAAAGACCGCGAGGATTCTATTTGATTTTCTGTTCATTTATTCACGACCTTTCTGTATCTCACCCCTCCGAGCCGCAGCCCGCAAGAGCAGACTAATTCTTGTTAATTCTCGTAGCCATACACCTCAATCGATGTGACGCCATCCATAGCACTTGTACTTTCTACGATACCCTCATCAGTAGCATGTATCTCAAATGGTGCCTCGGTATCCGTGATAGGCGTTTTGGCATTTTGGATGAATACGCATTTGGTGATAGTGTATCCTTCTTTCGCTGTAACAGACAGGGAACCTTCGTTAAACCAAAGCCATCCAAATCTAGCATTGTAATTCGTAACGTTTGTGGCTGTAACACTAACTACTCCACTTGTAGTTTCACTGTAGGTAGAGCTACCTCCGAAAGTGAGGGTGGTCAGCAGTGTCTCTACTTTAACAGCGTCTTCCACCTTCGCCGTAAAGATCACGGTGTCCTTATATTCTCCGGCAGGCTTGTCTGTATAATCCTCAACCACAATGCCAAAAGGTGCTTCATAATTACCGGTGTTTAAATCTTCTGCACTGATTTCCAGTGAAGTCGTAGCCGTTGCATCAGCATATGATTTTTCCTGTTCTGTAGCTGAAGCCATCTTGTATGCTATGGCATTCTCGCCTGATTTGAGATTCCACTCATTTGCAGATGCTGCCGTCACTGTCAGCTTTTTACTGCTGTCAAATGTATCGCCACTCTTTACCTTTGCGGTAATTCCATCTGTTGCATTCCAGCCCTTTTGTTCTACCGTCAAAGTTGCCGGAATGGTAATTGTGTAATCCGTACTGTTTTCCGCTGCTTTTACCGGAACACTTATTCCAAATGTTCCTATCGCAAGTGTTGCTGCAAGTGCGAATGTTGTGAATTTCTTCATCTTCATAAGTTCTACCTCCTATTTTGATTTTTTGGACTTTTACAATCCATTTTTTAACTTATTCTTTTAATCTAATTTCAATATACCAATTTTACTAGTTTGTGACAATCAAAACACAAGAAGCATTTTAAATATCATATCTAAAATTAGTCATCCTGCTAATTACCAGATCGGATTGTAGAAATTCACATTCTGTTTCTGCGTCTCTGCCTTAAATTCAAGGTTTTCATATCCGGGAATGGAGATGTTGGGATTCTCTACGATGTTACTGTAATCCTTCTTAGGGTTATCTGCATTTCCAACAGAATTACCCGAACAGCCGGTGAGAGTTCCAAGAGCTAATATGACTATCAGAAAAGCCGCAAGGATTTTATTCAGTTTTCGTTTCATCTGCTCACGACCTTTCCTCATCATCGTTGCTGTTCAAGCTCACACGTGGCGTGAGGCCACAGTGAGTGCATGGGGGGTACTGCTTCGGCACATAGTAGCCTTTATATCCGGTCAGACCCTTATCTCCGGCATCGTAATACTGTGGAACCTCTTTTGTTGAACCATTGTTCAGCGCAACCATTACTTGACCATGCATACTTCCGCCGGCATAGAACACAGCGCAGTTACTGCCGGTCTCGGTGGCTTTGGCCTGAGCCAGGGCAATTGCCTGTGTGGCCGTGAGTACTTGCGCATTGTAGTAATCTGAAAGTCCATTCCAATATTTATCGTAACCGGCACCGCAACCGCCCTCTACAATTCGGCATATAATTTCTTTGCCTTTGCAAAGATGTTTTCCGGTTTTCCTTCCACATTTCCACCACCTTTTCGCTCAAACACCATAATCATAAACATGTTTTAATACAGACTGTCATTCTATATTCAAAACGACAGTCTGACATAAGCCATACACAAACTGTTTCTTCCTGATGACTTTTAACCCTCGTAAGTCTCAAGCAAAGTTCTAACCCATTCTCTTGCTTTTTCCTCAGATAATTCCGCAAAAGTTTCACGAGCCTCAAATACATTTTTTACAGTTTTTCCATTTTGATTTTTCCAAAAATGATCTTCATTGCAATCAACCTCAAGATTCATCAAATAAACTCGTTCCACGTCATATAGTTCTACCAAAACTTCGCTTTTAGATGCTAAACCTATCGGAATATAGTACTCCATACCTCCTCCTGGCTCACATTTCGTTCCAGCACAATACGCTTCTGTATCCACAATTTTATCAATAAACTTCCCATTATTATCAATAATCTGTTTTTTCACAGGTCTTTTATATAAATAATCCTGTTCTTTTGAATCTTTGCTTATCTTCCTAATCTTAAACTGTACTCTTATATTCGGCTTGACAGGTAATGCTAATTTTGCTTTAGCTGCATATGTCGAATAGTAACAGCTTTGCGTACAGTAAAAATCGCTCTCCTTTTTAATATTCTGGATGAACACCTCCTCATGTTCTCTATGGCCTTCAATCCATTTTTGATATTCATCAAGACTCATATACCTATAAAACACATCATTATCTAAAAATCTATACTTTTCCTCATCCATACTAATTCTTCCTGCATTTTATGATATTTTAATCTGTGAGCATACGATTCTTTCTGTCTATCTCGTTGAAACATATAGAAACATAATCACATTCCACTTTGTTTTTGTCCCACCGAACCACACACCGCAGTTCGGCAGGACAAAGTTCATCTGAACAATTGTACTACTGTACTACGTAAGTCTCGTTTGGATCAATCTGTGCGGTAGCCGAAACCCAAGAGCCACCCTTATCAGAGCCACCCTTATCATTGATGAATCCATCGCTACCGAATGTCGCATAACCACTATGTATCTTTATAGTATTCGGATATTTCGCAGCCATATCGTTCCATGTGTCGCCTTCATAAAACTCCACCACAAGACTTTGATGGGTATATGGTCCTGTCAGAGTAAAACTGTGGAGTTGTCTTGCTGTCTCCACCTTCGCCGTAAAGGTCACGGTGTCCTTATATTCTCCGGCAGGCTTACTACTATAATCTTCTACTATGATGCCCATAGGA
>NZ_KL370860.1:9600-27673 GCF_000702065.1 Kandleria vitulina DSM 20405
ACCTGTGCTTTAATGCCGTCTGTTGCATTCCAGCCCTTTTGTTCTACCGTCAAAGTTGCCGGAATGGTAATTGTGTAATCCGTACTGTTTTCTGCTGCTTTTACCGGAACACTTATTCCAAATGTTCCTATCGTAAATGCTGTTGCAAGTGCGAATGTTGCGAGTTTCTTCATCTTCATAAGTTCTACCTCCTATTATGATTTTTTGGACTTTTACAATCCATTTTTTAACTCATTCTTTTAATCTAATTTCAATATACCAATTTGACTATTTTGTGACAATCAAAACACAAGAAGCATTTTAAATATCATATCTAAAATTAATCATCCTGCTAATTACCAGATCGGATTGTAGAAATTCACATTCTGTTTCTGCGTCTCTGCCTTTAATTCAAGGCTCTCATATCCGGGAATGGAAATATTGGAATTCTCTACTATATTGCTGTAATCCTTCTTAGGCTTATCAGTATTTCCTCCCGAATCACCCAAGCAGCCGGTAAGAGTTCCAAAAGCCAGCATGACTATCAGAAAAGCCGTAAGGATTTTATTTAATTTTATGTTCATTTACTCACGACCTTTCCGTGCTAAATTAGTTAGTCTTTTCGCATGTTTAAATATCTGCAGGCGCTATCCTAATGGACACCCTCCCTGTTTTTCTCGTTCTTTTATTCTTAATGTTAACCACATATATAAACTTAAAAATTCATGGCTCAATCATGGCCTTTATAACCTACATAATCTTCACATGCATATGTAGCACCATCAATTATAGCCTCATCAGGCCTAACATATCTATTATCCGCCGTGTTACAAATAAATGTTCCTCCGCAATCTCTCACAGTGGTGTTAAGATCATGCCAAACATTGGACCCATATATGGTCACGGAAGCCGGAGCGTTACCGCTTTCAATAAATTGCCTCCATGTAGTGCCTGGGGCAACAGTGTAATTTCCTGATGAAGAATAACTCACATCCCTCTTTATAGTAAACGAGACAAGATTGTTTTCCACCTTCGCCGTAAAGGTCACGGTGTCCTTATATTCTCCGGCAGGCTTACTACTATAATCTTCTACTATGATGCCCATAGGATTGGTCTTGCCACCATCTGCATTTAAGTCTGTAGCTGAGAACTCCCATGATGCAGGTGTTGCGCTGCTGCTGTATGTACCTGTGGTTGTTGCCAGATTGTAACCTATGGTATTCGCACCAGACTTCAAAGCCCAGCTATTTGTTGATTTTGCTGTCACTGTCAGTTTCTTACCTGAGTCAAAGATATCACCGCTTTTTACCTGTGCTTTAATGCCGTCTGTTGCATTCCAGCCCTTTTGTTCTACCGTCAAAGTTGCCGGAATGGTAATTGTGTAATCCGTACTGTTTTCTGCAGCTTTTACCGGAACACTTATTCCAAATGTTCCTATCGTAAATGCTGCTGCAAGTGCGAATGTTGTGAGTTTCTTCATCTTCATAAGTTCTACCTCCTATTATGATTTTTTGGACTTTTACAATCCATTTTTTAACTTATTCTTTTAATCTAATTTCAATATACCAATTTGACTATTTTGTGACAATCAAAACACAAGAATCATTTTAAATATCATATCTGGTAATTAGTCATCCTGCTAATTACCAGATATGAAAATTTAACTCTTTTGTGCCCGAGCGGTAATGCGAAGCATTTAACTTCTTCTCCGCGAGGTGCGCATCCCGCGGAGCGTTTTGTATAATAAAAAATCAGAAATCCCGATTATACAAAACGTGTTCTATAATAAAAGTGGGGATAAATGATTTTTGAAATCATTTATCCCCCACTCTTGAAATTGAGCCAGACTACATTAACATAAAAAAAAGAAGATATCCAAGGATATCTTCTTCGAATGTAACGTAATGATTAGTCAATGATTTCAGAAACGTTACCAGCACCAACTGTTCTACCACCTTCACGGATAGAGAAACGAGTACCGTTTTCGATAGCGATTGGGTGAATTAATTCAACTGTTAATTCAACGTTATCGCCAGGCATAACCATTTCTACACCTTCTGGTAATTCGATGATACCAGTGATGTCAGTAGTTCTGAAATAGAACTGTGGTCTATAGTTAGCGAAGAATGGAGTATGACGTCCACCTTCGTCTTTTGATAATACGTAAACCTGAGATTTGAATTTCTTATGTGGATGTACTGATCCTGGTTTAGCTAAAACCTGACCTCTTTCGATCTGGTCTCTGTTGATACCTCTTAATAATACACCAACGTTATCACCAGCTAGAGCGTAGTCTAATAACTTACGGAACATTTCGATACCAGTAGCAACTGTTGACTGAGTTTCTTTGATACCAACGATTTCGATTGGATCATTTAAGTTTAACTGTCCACGTTCTACTCTACCAGTAGCAACTGTACCACGTCCAGTGATTGTGAATACGTCTTCGACTGGCATTAAGAATGGTTTATCAGTATCTCTGACTGGATCAGGGATATAAGAATCCATAGTGTCTAATAATTCCTGGATAGGAGCAACCCATTTTGGATCTCCTTCAAGAGCTTTTAATGCAGAACCACGGATAACTGGAGTGTCATCTCCTGGGAAATCGTATTCATTTAATAATTCACGAACTTCCATTTCTACTAATTCGATTAATTCTTCGTCATCAACCATATCGCATTTGTTTAAGAATACGATGATGTATGGTACACCAACCTGACGAGATAATAAGATATGTTCTCTTGTCTGTGGCATAGGTCCATCAGTTGCAGCAACAACTAAGATAGAACCATCCATCTGAGCTGCACCAGTGATCATGTTCTTGATGTAGTCAGCATGGCCTGGACAGTCAACGTGTGCATAGTGACGTCCTTCTGTTTCATATTCAACGTGAGCTGTATTGATTGTGATACCACGTTCTTTTTCTTCTGGAGCAGCATCGATATCAGCGTAATCTTCGAACTGAGCCATACCCTTATCTGCTAAGTATTTTGTGATAGCAGCAGTTAATGTAGTTTTACCATGATCGACATGACCAATAGTACCAACGTTTACGTGAGTTTTCTCACGGTTAAAATGTTCTTTTGCCATTTAAGGTCTTCCTCCTAAATATAAAATTTTACAAATACATTCTATATGAATTAATGCCAAAAATCAACATAATTCAATTAATTTAATTATTCAGCGTTTGCGCCTTTTTTCTTAATGATTTCTTCTCTAATTGACTTTGGAACCTGTTCGTATCTATCGAACTGCATTACATAGTTTCCACGACCCTGTGTGAATGATCTTAAGTCAGTTGCGTAACCGAACATTTCTGATAGAGGTACAGAAGCCTGAACAACTACTGCGTTTCCTCTTTCTTCCTGTCCATCGATCATACCACGACGAGAAGAAACGTCACCCATTACAGAACCTAAGTATTCAGCTGGAGCAGTAACTTCAACTTTCATGATTGGTTCAAGGATAACTGGAGCACACTTCTTAGCAGCATTCTTTAATGCCATAGAAGCAGCAATCTTATAAGCCTGTTCAGATGAATCGACATCATGGTAAGAACCATCGAATAATGTCGCTTTGATATCTAATACTGGATATCCAGCAACGATACCGTTATTTAATGCATCTTCAAGACCCTGTTTTACAGAACCAATGTATTCTCTTGGTACTGAACCACCGACGATAGCGTCAACGAATTCGAAACCTTTTCCTTCATTTGGTTCAAATTTGATCCATACATGACCGTACTGACCACGACCACCAGACTGTCTGATGAACTTACCTTCAACGTCAGCGGCCTGAGTGATAGTTTCACGGTAAGCAACCTGAGGAGCACCTACATTTGCTTCAACCTTGAATTCTCTCTTTAATCTGTCAACGATGACATCTAAGTGTAATTCACCCATACCAGCGATAATAGTATCACCAGTTTCAGGGTTTGTAGAAGTTCTGAAAGTTGGATCTTCTTCAGCTAACTTAGCTAAGGCTGTACCTAACTTATCGTTATCCTGTTTAGTCTTAGGTTCGATAGCTAATTCAATAACTGGTTCTGGGAATTCCATCTTTTCAAGGATAACAAAGTTATCTTCATCACAAAGAGTATCACCAGTTGTTGTATTTTTGAAACCTACTGCAGCAGCGATATCTCCTGCGTAAACTTCATCGATTTCTTTACGTGTATTGGCATGCATCTGTAAGATACGTCCTAAACGTTCTCTCTTGTCTTTTGTAGAGTTTAATACATAAGTACCAGATGAAGCAGTACCTGAGTATACACGGAAGAATGTTAATTTACCAACATAAGGGTCAGTCATAACCTTGAATGCTAAAGCAGCGAATGGTTCTTCATCAGAAGGATGTCTTTCAATTTCTGCTTCATTTTCATCAACACCCTTGATAGAAGGTACATCAGTAGGTGCAGGTAAGTAATCGATAACTGCATCTAGCATTGGCTGTACACCTTTATCTTTGTATGCTGATCCACATAATACTGGGAATAATTCAACTGCTAATGTACCTTTACGGATAGCAGCTTTAACATCTTCAACTGCTGGTTCTTCACCTTCAAGAACCTGCATTAATAAATCATCATCAAATGATGCAGCTGCTTCTAATAATTTTTCATGATATTCAGCAGCCTGTGCCTGGTATTCTTCAGGAATTTCTTTTTCAACAACTTCCTGACCTTCTGCACCTTCGAAGTATAAAGCCTTCATTTTTAATAAGTCAATAATACCTTCGAATTCAGATTCAGCACCGATAGGTAACTGTAATGCAACAGCATTAGCACCTAATCTCTTACCGATAGATTCAAGTGACATGATGAAATCAGCACCTGTAGCATCCATCTTGTTAGAGAATACGATTCTTGGTACACCATAAGTTGTAGCCTGTCTCCATACTGTTTCAGTCTGAGGTTCAACCCCTGCCTTTGAATCAAGTACAGTAACAGCACCATCAAGAACACGTAAAGATCTTTCAACTTCGACAGTGAAATCTACGTGGCCCGGTGTATCGATGATGTTGATTCTATGACCTTTCCAATGAGCTGTAGTTGCAGCAGAAGTGATAGTGATACCACGTTCCTGTTCCTGTTCCATCCAGTCCATCTGAGAAGCACCATCATGTGTTTCACCGATCTTATGAATTCTACCTGTATAATAGAGAACACGTTCTGTAGTTGTTGTTTTACCAGCATCGATGTGAGCCATGATACCGATATTACGTGTTTTCTCTAATGGATATTCACGAGCCATATTTTTCTCCTTTTAATAATTTTATTAATAAATAAAACAATCTTACCAACGGAAATGTGCGAAAGCTTTGTTTGCTTCAGCCATTTTGTGAGTATCATCTTTCTTCTTAACAGAAGCACCTGTTCCGTTAGAAGCATCGATAATTTCATTAGCTAAACGATCAACCATAGTATTTTCGTTTCTTAAACGTGAATACTGAGTTAACCATCTTAAACCTAATGTCATTCTTCTTTCTGGTGAAACTTCAACTGGTACCTGGTAGTTAGCTCCACCAACACGTCTTACCTTTAATTCAAGTACAGGCATGATGTTGTTGATTGCAGCATCAAATACTTCCATAGCTGGTTTGCCAGTCTTAGCTTCTACTTTATTAAATGCACTATATAAGATGTTCTGAGCAACACCTTTTTTACCATCGAGCATGATGTTGTTGATTAGTTTAGTAATAGTTTTGCTATTGTACACTGGATCAGGTAAAACATCTCTCTTAGCAATACGTCCTTTTCTAGACATTAGCAATTCCTCCTATTTTATTTCTTTGGTTTTTTAGCTCCGTAACGAGAGCGTCCCTGCATACGGTCTTTAACACCAGCACAGTCCATTGTACCACGGATAATATGGTAACGAACCCCTGGTAAATCCTTTACACGTCCACCACGAATAAGAACAACTGAGTGTTCCTGTAAGTTATGACCGATACCTGGGATATATGCAGTAACTTCTAAGCCATTAGATAATCTGACTCTGGCATATTTTCTTAACGCAGAGTTTGGTTTTTTAGGTGTCATAGTAGCTACACGAGTACATACACCACGTTTCTGAGGTGATGCTACCTTAGTAGCTTTCTTTGCTAAAGAGTTATAACCTCTATTTAAAGCTGGAGATTTATATTTCTTTACTTTTTCACTACGTCCTTTTCTAACTAACTGATTAATTGTAGGCATTGTTTTCTCCTTTCTTTCTAACACACTTTTCCGGGTGTTTCAGAAATTTCCATTTAAATTGATGCTCCATTAATCAAGCACCTTAGATATAATACATAATCATTTTGTTTAAGTCAATACTTTTAGTGTAATTTTTTAAACAACTTTTCCGTGTGTTTCATTCAGTGAAAAATATCCTGTTTATCAGCATGTTATGCTTTTCGTTCTTCTTTACTATTAAACAACGGTTCCTCACGTTTCAAATAGCTATTTAAGTATAAAAAAGACCGAACGTTTACACGTTCGATCTTAATTTATTAATGAGCAATGAATTCTTCAGGTTCATTGAATGTAGCATCATCTGGGTTAAAGAATTCAGCTTCTTCCTCGCTTCTTTCAAGTGCAGCAAGTCTTTCTGCTTCTTCTTTTTCTTTTGCTATAGTTTCAGGTGATTTAAGAGGACCTCTTAAACCAGTACCTGCTGGCAATAAGTGACCGATGATAACATTTTCTTTAAGTCCCTTAAGATCATCCACTTTACCCTTGATAGAAGCATCAGTAAGGATTCTTGTAGTTTCCTGGAATGATGCAGCTGATAACCAAGAATCAGTATCAAGAGATGCTTTAGTGATACCAAGTAAGATTGGTCTACCAACAGCTGGGTGTTTACCTTCATGTAAAGCTTCTCTATTGATTTCAGTGAATGTCTGTACAGAGACATGGCTTCCTGGTAATACACCAGTGTCCCCACCATCGACGATTCTCATACGTTTTAACATCTGACGTACGATGATTTCGATATGTTTATCAGAAATTTCGATACCCTGAAGTCTATATACTTTCTGTACTTCCTTCAAGATATAGTTTTCAACTGCTCTTACATCAGCAACAGCTAATAATTCTTTAGGATCGATAGAACCTTCAGTGATCTTGCCACCGACTTCTACTTCGTCCCCTTCAACAACTCTTAATTTTGCACCGTAAGGAGCTAAATAAGACTTAGTTTCTAAATCGTTAGAAACAACAACTTCAGCACGACCACCATTGTCGATAATTGAAGTTACAGTACCAGCGATTTCTGAGATGATAGATTTAGCCTTAGGATTTCTCGCTTCAAACAATTCCTGAATACGAGGAAGACCCTGAGTGATATCCGCATCACCGGCAACCCCACCCTGGTGGAAAGTACGCATTGTTAACTGTGTACCTGGTTCACCGATAGACTGAGCAGCCATGATACCGATTGTTTCACCGATTTCAACTGGTTCACCAGTTGCTAAGTTTCTACCATAACACTTGCAGCAGACACCTGATTTAGCACGGCATCCGAATACTGATCTGATTTCTACTTCTTCAATACCAGCATTTACTACTGCAGCAGCGCTGTTTTCATTCATAAGTTCACCAGCATGAACGATGATTTCGCCTGTTTCTGGATGAACGATATCTTTAAGTGAAGTACGTCCGATCAATCTGTCTTCCAATGGTACGATTTCACTGTTATCTGCAGTATTGATTAATGCAGAAACCATGAATCCTTTATCAGTACCACAGTCTTCTTCTGTAACAATAACTTCCTGAGATACATCGACAAGACGTCTTGTCAAGTAACCTGAATCGGCAGTCTTTAACGCAGTATCGGTAGAACCTTTACGTGCACCATGTGTAGAAATGAAGAACTCTGATGCTGTTAAACCTTCTCGTAAGGCAGACTTGATAGGTAATTCGATTGTTTCACCCTTAGGGTTGGACATAAGACCACGCATACCTACGAGCTGAGTGAAGTTCGAGATATTACCACGGGCACCTGAATCTGACATGATGAAGATTGGGTTTGTAATATCAGAAACGAATTCATCAAATACGACAGCCTGTACCTGATCTTTGATATCAGTCCATAACTTAATTACCGCATGATAACGTTCTGTTTCAGTTAATTTACCCTTAGCATATAACTTCTTGATTGTTTCAAGAGATTCATCTGCTTCTTCGAATAATTCATATTTTGCTTCTGGAATCTGGATATCGGCAACTGATACTGTTAATGCAGCAACTGTTGAGAAATGATATCCCTGATCTTTCATCTTATCAAGCATTACGCTGATTTCTTCACTATGGACAGTCTTGAATGCTTCATCGATGATGTGTTCAAGTGTCTTCTTAGTAAATGGATGAATGATTTCCTGTTTCTTGATATGTTCCTTAATATCAGTTCCCATTGGAACAAAGAACTTATCAGGAGTTCCTTTAAGGTTTTCGTTGCTATCTTCGTTCATGAATGGGAATTCTCCGTCAAAGATCATGTTGAAGATAATCTTACCTACTGAAGTAATCAAGTAACTGTTGTTCTGTTCTTCAGTAAATGTCTTGTTATGTAAAGATGCACCTCTGATTGCACATCTTGTATGTAAGTGTACTGTTTTGGCATCATAAGCCATTAATACTTCGTTAACGTCAGCGAAGACTGTACCTTCACCAATCTTGCCAGCAACTTCTGTAGTTAAGTAGTAGTTACCAAGCACCATATCCTGTGATGGAGTAACGATTGGCTTACCATCCTTAGGACCAAGGATGTTTCGTGAACCTAACATAAGCTGTCTTGCTTCCTGGATTGCTTCTTCACCAAGTGGAACGTGAACGGCCATCTGGTCACCATCGAAGTCGGCGTTGAACGCTGGACACATCAATGGATGAAGACGAATAGCACGACCTTCAACTAAGATTGGTTCGAATGCCTGGATACCAAGTCTATGTAATGTTGGCGCACGGTTAAGAAGAACTGGATGTTCTTTAATAACTTCTTCAACGATTGGCCAGATAGCATCATCCATCTTGTCAATCATTCTTTCAGCTGCCTTGATGTTAGTTGCAAGCTGTTCTCTAACTAAACCAGAGATAACGAATGGCTTAAATAAATTGATGGCCATTTCTCTTGGAATACCACACTGATACATCTTTAAGCTTGGACCTACTGCGATAACTGAACGTCCTGAGTAGTCTACACGCTTACCAAGTAAGTTCTGTCTGAAACGACCCTGCTTACCTTTAAGTGTATGTGATAAAGACTTTAATGGTCTTCCACCTGCACCAGTGATAGGTTTGCTTCTTCTACCGTTATCGATTAACGCATCAACAGCTTCCTGTAACATACGTTTTTCGTTCTGTACGATAATTGAAGGAGTACCTAATTCCAATAATTTCTTAAGACGGTTGTTACGAGTGATAACACGACGATATAAATCGTTCAAATCACTTGTCGCAAAACGTCCACCGTCAAGCTGAAGCATTGGTCTTAAATCAGGTGGGATAACTGGAAGTACATCCAAGATCATCCATTCTGGCTGATTTTCAGACTCTCTGAATGCTTCAATTGCGTCAAGTCTCTTAAGAAGCTTCTGACGTTTCTGTCCCTGAGCTTCTCTTAATTCATGCATAACTGTTTCAAATTCGCTATCAAGATCGACTTTCTGTAATAAGATCTTAATGGCTTCTGCACCGATCTTAGCTTCGAACTGATTTCCGAATTTTTCTCTACAGTTACGATAATCTCTTTCAGATAATACCTGCTTGAATTCCAAAGGAGTAGTTCCTTTATCAGTAACAACGTAAGAAACGAAGTAAATGATTTCTTCTAGCTGTTTTGCAGGCATATCAAGGATTAATCCCATTCTTGAAGGAATACCCTTTAAATACCAGATATGAGCAACTGGAGTTGCTAATTCGATATGTCCCATTCTTTCTCTACGAACTGAAGACTTAGTGACTTCAACACCGCATCGATCACAGACAACACCTTTATATCTGATTTTCTTATACTTACCGCAGGCACATTCCCAGTCCTTCATAGGACCGAAGATGCGTTCACAGAATAACCCATCTTTTTCAGGTTTCTGTGAACGGTAGTTGATTGTTTCCGGTTTCTTAACTTCACCATGAGACCAAGCACGGATCTTTTCTGGAGAGGCTAATCCAATACGGATTGCTGAGAAATTTGTATTTGATGCCATTATTCTTCCTCCTCATCCTCTTCTGATCCAGCCAAAGCTGCCATGATATTGTTGATAGCAGCGTCTGTCTGTTCATCATTATAGCTATCTAATGCAGCTTCTTCATCAGAAGCTGGTGCTTCTGATGCTTCTTCTACTGCTTCTTCTTTCTTTTCTTCATGAGCTTTCTTTTCATTATCGAATGATCTTGGGAAACGACGTTCTTCATCTTCGATATTGCTCATCTGTACTTCATTGCCATCATCGTCTAATAATTCAACATCTAATGCCAATGCCTGTAATTCTTTTGTTAATACACGGAATGATTCTGGTAAACCAGGTTCTGGTAATTTCTGTCCCTTAACGATTGCTTCATATGTCTTAACACGTCCTACAACGTCATCTGACTTAACTGTTAAGATTTCTCTTAATGTGTAAGCAGCACCATATGCTTCAAGGGCCCAAACTTCCATTTCCCCGAATCTCTGTCCACCGTTCTGAGCTTTACCACCAAGTGGCTGCTGAGTAACAAGTGAGTATGGTCCAACAGATCTTGCATGTAACTTATCATCAACCATGTGACAAAGTTTGATCATGTACATTACACCAACAGAAACTTTTGAATCGAAGTATTCACCAGTCTGTCCGCTGATTACCCACTGTTTACCATCCTGAGGAACACCTGCTTCATCCATGATGTTAGCTAAGTCGTTTGCATTGATACCATCGAAGGCTGGTGTAGCGAAATACTGTCCACCAAGCTGTCTAGCAGCATAACCTAAGTGTAATTCCAATACCTGACCGATGTTCATACGTGAAGGTACCCCTAATGGGTTAAGCATGATGTCAAGTGGTGTACCATCTTCAAGATGTGGCATATCTTCGATTGGTAAGATTTTAGAAATGACACCCTTGTTACCATGACGACCAGACATCTTATCACCTTCAGAGATCTTTCTCTTCTGGATGATATATACCTTAACAACAGAGTTTACACCTGGCTGAAGGTTGTCATCACCGTTTTTACGGTCAAAGACTTTGATATCATGAACGATACCAGCCCCACCATGTGGAACTCTTAATGAGTTATCTTTAACTTCTCTAGATTTTTCACCAAAGATAGCTAATAATAATTTTTCTTCTGCAGATAATTCTGCCTGTCCCTTAGGTGTAACTTTACCTACAAGGATGTCGCCTTCCTTAACTTCAGCACCGATACGGATAATACCGTTTTCGTCTAAGTTAGAACGAGCTTCTTCCCCAACGTTAGGGATATCTCTTGTAATTTCTTCTGGGCCAAGCTTAGTTTCTCTACATTCGATATCATATTCTTCAACGTGAATTGAAGTATAGACATCTTCTTTCACAAGTCTTTCACTCATGATAACCGCATCTTCGTAGTTATAACCGTTCCATGTCATGAAACCTACTAAGACGTTCTGACCTAATGCTAACTCACCTTTTTCCATAGATGGACCATCAGCAAGGATTTCACCTTTTTCTACATGATCTCCAACTTCTACGATTGGTCTATGGTTAATAGATGTACCATCATTTGATCCAGCGAATTTTAATAATCTATATTTTCTTTCCTGGTTGTCTTCATTCTTAACGATAATTTTCTTACCATCAACATAAGTGACAGTACCAGCTTCTTTAGCGACAACAGCAGCTCCTGAGTCTCTTGCAGCCTGTGCTTCCATACCAGTTCCTACGTATGGTGCATGAGGATTCAATAGAGGAACGGCCTGACGCTGCATGTTACATCCCATCAAGGCACGAGTGGCATCATCGTTTTCAAGGAATGGGATACATGAAGATGCAACGGATACGATCTGTTTAGGAGAAATATCGATAAAATCGATTTCTTCAGGCTTAGCCATGATGTTTTCACCTAAATGACGAGCGATAACCTGTTCATCAATAATTCTGTCATTTTCATCAGTAGTAACCTTAGCCTGAGAAATAACATAATTCTTTTCTTCATCCGCAGATAAATAACGGATATCATTTTCGTCAATGACACAGTCATTAACTTTTCTATATGGAGTTTCAATGAATCCATATTCATTAACTTTTGCATAAGATGCTAAAGTTGAGATCAAACCGATGTTTGGACCTTCAGGTGTTTCGATTGGACAGATTCTTCCGTAGTGAGATGCATGAACGTCACGGACTTCATAACCTGCTCTATCTCTTGATAAACCACCAGGACCTAACGCAGATAAACGACGTTTATTAGTTAATTCAGCTAATGGGTTGATCTGATCCATGAACTGAGATAACTGCGAACTTGCAAAGAATTCTTTGATAGCTGCAGTCAATGGACGAATGTTTGTTAAAGACTGAGGAGTCACGCTATCAGCTTCTGATAATGACATTCTTTCCTTAACGACTCTTTCCATACGTGATAAACCAATTCTGAACTGGTTCTGTACTAATTCACCAACAGTACGTACACGTCTGTTTCCTAAATGATCGATATCGTCCAATAAGCCAATTCTGCTCATTAAGTTGACTCTATCCTGATCCTGTAAGTCAATTGTTTCAAAGATGTCAACTAAGTTAAGCATATAAGAATAAGCAGCAATCATATCACTGATTGTGATAAATTTGCTCTTTAATGAAAGATCAGTACCGATAACTCTCATTTTTCTTCTCTTAGTTTCATCTGTGTAGACATCAATCCACTGTACTCTTGAGTTAGAGTCCATATTTTCATTAGTCTTGATGTCATGCATATGTGCACCAGCTTCAAATACTGGTTTTAAGATATCTAATTCCTTAACTGTGATTTTAGTATCTTCTTTTAATACAAGATTTCCATCAACGTCATAAACATCTTCAGCAAGTACTCTTCCTGAAAGTCTGTCTAATAATGATAACTTCTTACCTAATTTAAAACGACCAGCTTTAGCAAGATCATATCTCTTAGGATCAAAGAATCTTGTATAAAGTAAAGAGTTGGCACCTTCTAATGTAGCAGGTTCACCAGGTCTTAACTTATTGTAAATTTCAATCAATGCTTCATCAGTATTATGAGTCGTATCTTTTTCAAAAGTATTTGTTAAGAATTCATGTTCACCAAATACAGCAGTGATTTCTTCGTTTGTTGATAATCCAAGCGCACGTAAAAGAATAGTACCAGGAATCTTCTTCTGACGGTCAATACGTACATTCAATACATCTTTACTGTCATTTTCAAATTCAAGCCAAGTACCTCTTGATGGGATTACCTGTCCAGAGAAGACAGTTTTCCCTACTTTATCAGTTCCATTACCAAAGTACGCTCCAGGAGAACGGACAAGCTGAGATACGATTACACGCTCAGCACCATTAATGATAAATGTACCTGAATCTGTCATTAATGGGAAATCTCCCATGAATACTTCGTTTTCTTTGATTTCACCTGTAGTGTTATTTACTAGGCGTAATGTTGCTCTTAATGGAGCAGAATAGATAGTATCTCTATCCTTGCTTTCATCAATATCATATTTAGGTTGATCGAAATGGCAGTCTACAAATTCCAATGATAATGTTTCATTGAAGTTTGTGATAGGATAAATATCCTCAAAGACCTCTTTAATACCTTTTTCAATAAACCATTTGAAAGAATCAGTCTGAATTTCTACTAGATTAGGCAATTCTAGCGAACCACTAATTCGTGAATAGTCGCGTCGAGTTATACGTCTCTCATCGCGTGTTACATTCTTTTCCAAGTCCGTTTCACTCCTTCTCTCACGTCTTCACCCTATAAAAAAGCATGACAAAAAGCGCTGCTTTTAGATATGAGTTGGCATTTTAGAATGCTATCATAACAACACTTTTTTGTCAATAATTTTCTCAAAAAAATTAATTGTTTCGCAGCGCTTATTTATATGATTGTAAAATGTAATAACCCTTGTCCTTCTTTAAGATTTCACAATTGCCAAATACTTCTTCCATTTTAGCTTTAGCACTTGGTGCTCCTTGCTTCTTCCTAATGACTACGACAAGTCGGCCTCCCTCGTTGAGATGATCATACGCTTCTTCGAGAATAGTATGGACAACCTTCTTCCCAGCTCTAATTGGTGGGTTTGAGAGAATCATATCAAAAGTACCCTCTACATTTTCGTAGATATTGCTTTCATAGACATATATGTTATCTAGATTATTACACGTTATGTTCTCTTTTGCAAGAGAAATTGCTCGGCGGTTCACGTCCACCATAGTCACATGCAACTGTGGATTTAACGCTTTTAACGTAATCCCCAATGTACCATAACCACATCCAAGGTCTAGTAGCGTCTGTGCATCTTTGATCTCTACCGCATCTAAAAGAACACGAGAACCATAGTCAATAAATGTTTTAGAAAACACTCCGCTATCGCTATTAAAGATCAATTCATGACCATGGTACTGGAAAGTAAAACGTGTAGGTTTACTTTCCAATTGGTCGTTTGTAAAATAGTGTCCCATATCTGTTAACAAAAAAGCCCCTTTCGGGGCTTAATATGTATAGGTTAAATTATTTAACTTCTACAGATGCACCAGCAGCTTCTAATGCTTCTTTGATCTTAGCAGCTTCGTCAGCTGGGATGTTTTCTTTGATCTTAGCTGGAGTAGCATCTACTAATTTCTTAGCATCAACTAATCCTAAACCAGTGATTTCTCTTACAGCTTTGATTACAGCAACTTTAGTAGCTCCAACTTCAGTTAAAGTTACAGTTACTTCTGCAGGAGCAGCATCTTCTTCTGCACCAGCAGCAGCTACAGCTACAGGAGCAGCAGCAGTTACGTCAAATTTTTCTTCGATTGCGCTTACTAATTCATTTAATTCTAAGATTGTAGCTTCTTCTAAATAAGCTAAGATATCTTCAATGTTTAATTTTGCCATTTTTATTTCCTCCGATTAATTACTTATTAAGCAGCTGCTTCTTCGCTTGCAGCTTCAGCAGTTTCTACAGGTGCTGCTTCACCTTCAGATTTCTTATCAGCTAATGCTTTAACAACTCTTGCAACTTTTGCAGTTGGGTCTTTTAAGCAAGCCAATAACATAGAGTACATACCTTCTCTTGATGGTAATTTTGATAATGCTTTGATTTCAGCTTCATCACACATTTTACCTTCAACGATACCTGCTTTTAATACTAAAGCTTCATGATCTTTAGCAAATTTAGCAAGTACTCTTGCAGGAGCAACTGCATCTGAATGACCGAAAACTAATGCGTTTGGTCCAGATAAGAATTCATCTAATTCGCTCATGCCTGCAGCTTCAGTTGCACGTTTAACAAGCTTGTTCTTGTAGACTTTCATTTCTACATCTTCAGCTCTTAATGCTGTACGAAGTTCAGTGACTTCTGCAACAGTTAAACCACGGTATTCAGCTACGACAACAGAAGCAGAGTTATTTAACTTTTCTGCAACTTCATCAACAATTGCCTGTTTAGCTACTAATACTTCTTTAGCCATTGTTTTTCCTCCTATATAATTTCTATATAGCAACAATATACTGTATAAAAGCTCTCCTAACACGAGGAGAGCTTGTCAATGTCATTTGACAATATCCCTCGGTAACAAATTAAGGTTATTGGCCAGTTACTGTCTACGGTATATTGATTGCACCTAATTGATATTAAAGTTCAACTTTAATACTTGGACCCATAGTTGTAGAAATTACAACATTCTTAACATAAGTCCCTTTTACTGTAGAAGGTTTAACCTTTAAGATTAAATCTTTAACAGTTAAGAAGTTTTCTTTTAAAGCTTCTTCAGTGAAAGAAACTCTACCCATTGGCATATGTACATTACCATCTTTGTCAGTTCTGTAGTTAACCATACCGGCTTTCTGTTCCTTAACTGCTTTTTCTACGTCCATAGTGACTGTTCCAGTCTTAGGGTTTGGCATTAAACCTCTTGGTCCTAATACTCTACCTAACTTACCTAACTTAGGCATCATGTTAGGAGTAGCGATAGCTACATCGAAGTCTAACCAACCTTTTTCAATATTTTCTAATACATCTTCAGCACCAACAAAATCTGCACCTGCAGCTTTTGCTTCTTCAGCTTTAGCACCTTCAGCGATAACTAAAACTCTCTTATCTTTACCAGTACCATTTGGTAAACCAATAGCACCACGTAACTGCTGATCTGCATGTCTAGTATCTAAGTTTAATTTGAATGCAACATCAACACCAGCATCAAATTTAGTGATAGATGTTTTCTTTACTAAAGCTACTGCTTCATCGATAGAATAAGCTTTACCCTTTTCGACTAATTTAGCAGCTTCTACGTATTTCTTACCTTTTTTAGCCATTTCTTTTTCCTCCTTAAAGTGGTCTTAGCGGTTGTTACCTCCCACTATTATGACGGAATCATATCTCCATCAAATGCAATGAATTGATTAAGCGTCTAATCCTTCAACTTTAACGCCCATGTTACGAGCTGTTCCTGCAATGATCTTCATAGCGCCTTCAATATCAATCGCATTAAGATCAGGCATCTTGTATTCAGCAATTTCTTTTAACTTATCAGCTGATAATGTAGCAACTGTCTGTTTAGAATCGCTTGCTGCTTTCTTAAGATTACAAGCCTTTTTGATCATTTCGCTTGCTGGAGCTGTTTTTAAGATAAAATCGAAACTCTTATCTTCATAAACTGTTAAAACAACTGGTACTGTTTCACCCATACGATCTTTAGTCTGATCATTGAATGCAGTACAGAATTTAGGCATCTGGATACCTGCACCTGCTAGTGCTGGTCCTGGTTTAGCCTGTCCAGCTTTGAACTGAATCTTCATTACTCTTACAACTTTTTTACTCACGCGACACACCTCCTATAAAATTTGTCCGTGTTGTGGTTTATATGGACAGTGTCCTCCCACGTTGTACGTTTAGGTACGTATTGCATTATACAGTATTGAAACAAAAATGCAACATAATTTTTAAAAAAAGTTCATTTTATCGTATCTTTATAGTTTAACTGTTATTTTCGTCCCTTTTCCTAATGAACTTTCTACTTCAATACTCCCCTGATGCTTCTCTATTATCCATTTCACAATCGCCATTCCCATGCCGCTTCCTTCACTTAAGTAACGCCCTTTTCCACGATAGAATCGATCAAAGAAATGTTGCTTTTCTTCATCGCTCATGCCTATTCCTTGATCTTCTACAATAAGGACAATCTCTTTATCTTTATAAAGGCGCACATTGATGACCCCTTTTTCTTCCTGATACTTGATCGCATTATCCAACAGATTCATCAGCATTCTCATAAGCATCACTTCATCGCCATAATATAGAATACCTTCTTCAATATCCGAATTAATGACAATCTCTTTCTTATCCGCAATCTCTCTCATCTGTTCAACTTCACTTAAAAAAAGTAAAGACAGATTAATTTCTTCTTTTTCTATCTTATGATGAGTACGACTAAGAAGTAACATCTGATTAATAATACGTCCCATCTTGATGGCGTGTTCATGAATTCGTTCCACTTCCTCATGACCATCTTCCATCAAAGATTCACATTCCGTCTGAATAATGGCTACCGGCGTCTTTAATTCATGGGATACATCCCCGTAGAATTGTTTTTCATGAGTGAACTACCACCCACCTAAAGGTAGGTGGCTTCTAAGAACCTGACGGTTCTATTTAAGAAGTTTGATATTTAAGTTTCCACCCGACAAGTCAGGCAATCCTTATTCTTACAGGCGTGTCCACTTCGCCTCTACCGTATAGGATGTTAACATCCACAACGCTACTTTTACGCATGATGTTCAATGCGCCATTAACATCCGCATTGATTATTTTCCCGCTTGCGGTTTTATATTGCCCTCTGTGTATTCTTTTGCCGCTAAACTGATATTCTCTTGGATTATCAGCATTGTAAACAGGAATGTCATCTCTATCCCAGAATGATGATTTTGATGTATAGGACTCTTCCTGTT
>NZ_JNKN01000028.1 GCF_000702065.1 Kandleria vitulina DSM 20405
AGCAGATGTTTCCGTCTGTTGTCCCCCTCGGAGGGGCAGGTTACCTATGTATTCCTCACCCGTTCGCCACTGGAATCCGAAGATTCCCGTTCGACTTGCATGTATTAGGCACGCCGCCAGCGTTCATCCTGAGCCAGGATCAAACTCTCCATTGTCTATCAATGGAGCCATCTTTTGGCTCTTGTTAATTGCTTGCTTGTTTTATTTCCGAGTGTTTTCTCACTCATCTATTTGACGTGTTTCTGTTCAGTTTTCAATGTTCAGGCTACTCGGCTCTCGCTGAGTGCTCACTTAATTTAACAGTTTTTTTACTCATTTGCAAGTCATATAATGCAACTTTTTTTCATTTATTAAAAAAAGCCCCTTTTCATCGCTATAATTTTTTCAAAAAAAATTTATCCCTAAAATCACCGTGTTCATACTATTTTTTCTCAACTGTTACGGAAATATACAAATATAGCTAAAATCACTTAGAAATAGCCGTAATGTAAGCCCTTTTTCTATCTTTATGATACTTTTTTATCATTTTCTTTATTTTTTATCATATCGTATATATAATTAATATTGTATACAAAAAGGAGGAACAATATTATGGAATATACACAGAGAGTTATTGAGGATTTAAGAAAAAAATATCCTGAACAACCTGAATTCTTAGAAACAATCACTAATGTTCTTACAAGTCTCGAACCTATGATTAAGGCTCACCCTGAATATGAAGATATGGCAATCCTTGAAAGATTGACTGAACCTGAACGTACATTACAGTTTAAAGTACCATGGACAGATGATAATGGAAAAGTTCATGTAAATCTTGGTTACCGTGTACAGTTCAACAGTGCCATTGGTCCATATAAAGGTGGATTAAGATTCCATCCTTCAGTTAAATTAGGAACTATCAAATTCTTAGGTTTTGAACAGATTTTCAAAAATTCATTAACTACTTTACCTATCGGCGGGGGCAAAGGTGGATCTGATTTTGATCCACAAGGTAAATCAGATGCTGAAGTTATGAGATTCTGTCAGTCATTCATGACTGAACTTTATCGTCATATTGGACCAGACGTAGATGTACCAGCTGGTGACATCGGTGTTGGTGGACGTGAAATCGGTTATTTATTCGGACAGTATAAACGTATTAAAAATGCTTATGAAAATGGTGTCTTAACTGGTAAAGGATTAGCTTTCGGTGGATCTTTAATTAGACCTGAAGCAACTGGTTATGGTGCAGTATATTATGCTAATGAAGTATTAAAACATTTTAATGATTCATATGAAGGAAAAACAATTGCTGTCTCTGGATATGGTAACGTAGCATGGGGTGTTGCTAAAAAAGCAACTGAATACGGTGCTAAAGTCGTAACAATCTCTGGTAGAGATGGTTATGTTTATGATAAAGATGGTATTAACACTGAAGAAAAATGGAACTTCATGTTAGACATCCGTACAAAGAATGAAGTGAAATTAAAAGATTATGCTGAAAAATTCGGTGCTGAATTCCATCCTGGTGAAAAACCTTGGGGCGTTAAATGTGATATGGCCTTCCCTTCAGCTACACAGAATGAAATCGGTGAAGAAGAAGCTAAAACATTAATCGCAAATGGATGTAAATACATCATGGAAGGTGCAAACATGCCTACTACACCTGAAGGTATTGCTTACTTTACAGCTAATGGCGGTATCTTAGGACCTGCAAAAGCATGTAACGCAGGTGGGGTTGCAACTTCTGCCTTAGAAATGTCTCAGAACTCTATGCGCTATAGCTGGACTGCAGAAGAAGTTGATCAGAAACTTCATGATATCATGGTTTCAATCGTCAACAACTCTGTTGCAGCTGCTAAGAAATACGGCTTAGGCTATGACCTAATTGCTGGTGCAAACTTAGCTGGTGCAGAAAAAGTTATTGAAGCAATGATTGCTCAGGGTAATTATTAATATCATTTCTCTATAATCCAACAGCCATCGTCAATCGACGATGGCTTTTTAGTTATAAAAAAAGAATGTCAAATGACATTCTTTTATGCGTTGATCTTACTGATTGTTCTACCAGTAAACAATCTATAGTTTGTGATAGTTGATTCAATCATTGATTCATCAGAAATCAAACGATGATCAGATGTCTGTAAGAAGTTACCATAACCATAAAGATTAGATCCAATAATGCTTACTGAAGTATATCCAGACCAAACTTTTGCATTTTTAGCATAGTTGCTATTGATTCCAGTCATACAGTAAGTGTAGACATAATAATGAACACTCTTGTTTGTCTGTTTATATAATAACTTCAAATCATATACTGCAATTGCATAATCATTGCCAGAAGTTGTTTTAGCAAGATACATTGAATGGAAAGTTGGTGTAGCTTCCCAAGTTGTACCATTGATAGAAGAAACCATCTGCTGCATTTTAGTATCAGCATCAGTTTTCATCTTACTTGCAACTTCACTAGAGACTTTGCTACCATCTTCAAATCTTTCTGCTAAACCACTAACAGTCACAGTCTTTTCTGCGTTAGTAACTTTAACCTTGCATTCTTTAGCAAGAGATTCACTGAAGATAACAGTAACCTTGATCTTATCACCATTCTTGATTCCAACATATTTGTTTAATCTATAAGAGATAGCTTTAACAAAGTTGCTTGCTTTTTCGTTGCTCTTATCATAATCTACTGTGTTTTTAACATTGATTGAACTTGCAGTCGCAGTTCCTGATTCACCAGTAAGATTTAAAGAGATATTTTTTGCAAGATCGATTTTTGTAAATCCAAAGATATTGTTATATCCCCAATATACAACACCAAGAACAAGTACTAAAGCTAACGCAATAATAATAATTCCCTTTGTTGTTTTATAGAATGGCATTTTTCCATTTGGCTGGTAAGCACCATTTCCCTGTGGTGGAACATAACCGCCATTATTTCCAAAATCGTTTGGCTGATTATATTGCTGAGAATTAAAGTTATTTGACTGATCATACTGCTGAGCATTGTTATCATAATTCTGATAATTGTTCTGCTGTGAATAAGCATTATAATTGCCCGCATTTGAATGAGCATCATAGCTTCCAGTCTGTGACGAATTAAAGCTGCCATTGGACTGTGACCCATTATTAGGATCAAATTGATTATTATCCATAAATTTTCCTCCGTATCCGATTGTATTTCAATCATATATATATTATACATGATATTTGTCTAAAAAACGTAAAATTAAAGAGTTTTATTCAAAATCTAAAAATTACGAAAAAATAACCAATAAAATAAGCCACTCATTTTAGTGGCTTATTATTATTCATCATCATCCTGTGATAATGCTTTAAGTTCTGTGTCTCCAGTAATATCTCTTAAGATAGCGTATGCTGCATCTTTAGGACCAGTTTTTTCATTACCCTTGATACCTAATCTTGTATGAAGCTGTCCTACACGGATGCCCTGTTCGAACATTTTTTCAAAATATTCTCTTAAGATTGGTTCAGTCTGTTCCTGTCTTTGTACAGGACCAAATGGGTTAGCAAAATATGAACCTACTAGACCATATTCTGTTGTTGTACCCTTAGCCATTCTCTGACCTGCTCTGAATACTTTTAATGCATCATCTACATTGTCAAAGAAATCTAATGGCGCTCCATCGCTATCATAGTTGTTTGCATATAAGAACATATCTACATGATGTTCAGCGACAACATCTTCCCAGTCAGTAATAGGAATTACGACACGGGCGTTCTGCTGATCTGGGTTAAGGAATACAGATCTATCTAATTCCTTGAATGAGTATCCTGCATCCAAGTCATCTAGTCTAACGAAAGCCCCCACTTCCGTACCAGATGTTGTGATCTTTCCTTCTTCATTTAAGTGGAGAAGACCCATATCATCATAGATTGTTTCAGTATCTTCGATATAAGCTTCACCTAAACCTTTGATCTGTTCAATTGTTTCTGACTTACCAGCACCAGAGTCACCCATTACGACGATGTTCTTCTGAGTACCATCATGTAATTTTAATCTAATCATTGCACCATGGATTGGAAGATTATGATGATTTAACTGATAAACATTATGTAAAGTTAAACACATTTTCTTCATGTATCCAAAGTAATCGAAGTAATCATTAGCTGAAAGTAATGAAACAAGCATACCGTTCTTTTCATCCTGGTAGAATGCCTGGTTCATTTCACCATCTTCATAACCGTAAACATAGATCAAGTCTGGTTTTCTACCCTGATATTCTTCTTCTGTTGCTAATTCAAATAAGTTACAAAGGGCAACACCCTGTGCCATGAATTTAACATTGAAGTAAACAAAAGCAATAAGCTTACCGATTTTTGCAGGATAACAGAACCACTGGTCAGGATCAAATTTGTGATCTTCAATTGGATTATAATTGATTTCTGGGAATACACCATCTCTCTTATTACGTTTAGAATAAGCAATAAATGGAGGATGAATGATTACCTGTTCAATAAATGGAATATCATCTAAACAACGGTATTCATATGGAAGATTACTTCTAAAGTTAGTAACCATCAAGCCAGCGTTAACACCAGCAGTAATCTGACGATATACCTTATTAGATTTACCAAGTGCTGTTTCTTCAATAGAACGATATGTCTTTAATACCAATTCTTCGAAATTAGCCTGTGCAGTTGTGAAGTGAACGTTCTGGAACCCTTCGCTTCTTCCTTCATTAAATACGACTGCATATCTCTGAAGTTTTCTCCAGAAAGTGTATAACCCCTCTACAAACTTTCTGAACATTTTCTTATCTTTTAGATAACATGCATAATCGCTACCACTTGAGATTAGCTGCTCATCAGTCAATACTAAAAGCATTCTCAATGTATTCTGTAAATCACGTGATAGTGCAATATCATCTTCATTAAACTGATGAAGATACATGTAAAGTGTTGTTTCTCTTCTTGAATGCGATCTAATGAACTTCTGAAGTACTTTCAAAAAAGAATCACTTTCAATAAGTTCACAACGGCTCTGACAGTATTCCTGTGAAAAGTTGAGTACTGCATTTCCACGTGTAATCTTAAATTTATAGGCCATAAACTCTCTCCTCTCCTATATATCAAAAAAATAATATCATGAGAATTTTACGAATGCAAAACTATTTTACAATGATAGCGCTTACCTTTATTATTTTTTTCTTGAAGTTCTAATATTTAGTTATAAATTTGTTTTTATTCTAAAAAAATAAGGTCTTTTGGTTAAAAGACCTTAAAAAATACCCGACCAACTACATGTTTCTTGAAATTAACAGAGCCTAAATCACGTGAATCTGCGGAATTATTTCTGTTATCTCCCATCAAGAAAACAGAATCCTTCTTCACTTTCGTGCTCCAGTCCTCATCTTCCATCTTTTCAGCAATATATGTTTCTTTTAATAATTTACCATTGCGATACATCTTGCCGTCTTTACAAGAAATCACATCACCAGCCTTGCCGATAACACGCTTGATGATCTGTTCACTCTTTCCTGAACCAAAATCCACATCAGCGACTACGATATCTCCATAATGACAGTCTGAATAAGAATAGAACTTCTTATTAACAAGGACGATGTTGCCATTGTTATAGGTTGGCTGCATAGAGACACCAACAACACGGGATATCTGTATAAAGTATAATACAAGATATGTCAGTATCATTGTAACAACAACAACTTTTACATATTCCATGATCGATTGTTTCATATTAACTTGTTTTGTATTTTCCATATTATTCACCTTAATATATTATATGCTCTTCTCTTCTATCTTGCACCATTTATTTTAGATTGTCAAAACTGTTCTTTTTGATTTATTTATGCTATTCTATTATCGGTGATAACATGAAAAAAATAATATTGATGCTTTGTCTTTTTCTTCTTGTAGGATGTCATTCTAAGCCTTCATCTCATATTAAGGATAGAATTCACTATAATAGTGAAATGGGCATTCTTACTGGAATGAAGAAAGATCAATTAATGAAGATTAAAAAGAAATATAATAGACTCGTTGTTTCTTCTAAAGGATTAAGCAAGGAAAATCTTGCATTTTTACGTAAACATGCCAATAAGCTCTATGCTAGAATTGATATGCGCAAAGATAGAAATAAAGTAGAAGGATTCGATGGGTACTTCCTTACACATACTGAAGATTATTCCTATGATGAAGTGGTTTCTACAATCAAGTCATTAAATTCTTCTATCATTATTCATAACGGGAAGAATTTTGTATTGAAGCTTATTAAAAATAAACAAACTTCTTTAATAGAAGCCATTTCACAAGAAAGCGTCTTTACTTCTTCTAAGAAGGGATTAAAGACACGTGTCCCTACTAGCAAAAAGAAGAGTGATGCACTAAAAGATTATCTTGCTGTTGCAAAAAAGAATAAGCTAGAAGTCTTTGTTATTGAGTTTACTAAAAAATCAGATTGGATTGCCGTTATGAATGCTTATTGTAAGCATCGCGGTTATCATGCAATGCAAGTAAAGAAAGCCAACTATTCGAAAGAATAGCTGGCTTTTTAAATTATGGCATCAATAATGACACCAATACCAAATAAAATAAGAATAACGCCTAAAACACGATTTAATACTATATAAATATGATCTGTAATGCGAGAACGCATCTTTTCAATAAGACCACAGATAAGAAGCCACCATAGGAATGTACCTATAAAGCTACCTACAATTATGCCAAAGCTCTGCACTGATGTATATGGACCAGCTACTTTTAATAGTGAACAGGCAAACCAGAATAAAAGCATCATACCAGGGTTCATTAAGGCGATAGCGATGGATGAGCCAAAGTAAATCCAGGCTTTTGGTGGTTTTTTATCTTCTACCTTGCCAGTTTTCTTTCTTAATGTAAAGATCCCTAAGATCAAAATGACCATTCCACCAAATACGGTGATTGGCATCTCATAGCGTTTTAGAAAACCTGAAACAACAGCACTTGCCAATACGCATATGGCAGCGTAAACAGTATCTGCGACTGATGATCCTAGTCCTGTCATTAGTCCTGAAAAGTAACCATGTTCCAAGGTACGCTGGATGGTCAATGCACCAATTGCACCTGCTGGAATACCAAAAATAATACCAATAATTGTTCCTTTTATTAAATATTCTAATAGCATGTTTTATCCTCTCATTATTTGAATCATATCACCATAAAGAATACTTGGCTACTAAAAAAGACAGATTTTTCAATCTGTCTATTCTAATTCAAAGGCACCAGTGTAAAGCTGATAATATTGTCCCTTTTGAGCAATAAGTGCTTCGTGGTTTCCTCTTTCAATAATATGACCATGATCAAGAACCATTATGACATCACTGTTTTGTACAGTAGATAAACGATGGGCAATGACAAAGACTGTACGTCCTAACATTAATGCGTCCATACCTCTTTGAACAATAGCTTCAGTTCTTGTATCGATGGATGAAGTCGCTTCATCTAGAATCATAACTGGTGGATCAGCAACGGCTGCACGCGCAATAGCAATAAGCTGACGCTGACCTTGAGATAAGTTTGATCCATTATTTGTTAACATGGTGTTATATCCATCAGGTAGACGTGTAATGAAGTCATGAGCACCTACTAGTTTAGCTGCTGCTTCACATTCATTATCGTTAGCGTCTAAGCGACCATAACGAATGTTGTCTAGGACAGTACCTGTAAATAGGTTAGTATCTTGCAATACGATACCTAATGAACGACGAAGATCAGCTTTCTTGATCTTATTGATATTGATACCATCATATCTGATCTTACCATCAGCGATATCATAGAATCTATTGATCAAGTTAGTGATAGTTGTCTTACCAGCACCAGTCGCACCTACGAAGGCAACTTTTTCACCTGGTTTAGCAAATACTGATACATTATGAAGAATCTGCTTATCTGGATTGTAGGCAAAATCTACACTGTCAAGAACAACATCCCCAGTTAATTTAGTAAGGGTAATAGTTCCATCTTTATGTGGATGTTTCCATGCCCACAATCCTGTTCTTTCATTTGTTTCTACGATTTCACCGTTTTCTTCTTTAGCACAGACTAATGTGACATAACCTTCATCTTCTTCACTTTCTTGATCTAGAAGATCAAAGATACGTGAAGCACCACCAAGTCCCATAACGACCGCATTGATCTGCTGAGAAACCTGACCGATACTTCCTGTAAACTGTTTTGTCATATTTAGGAATGGCACAACAATAGAAATAGAAAGAGCCATTCCTGATAATGAGATATTAGGTGCATCTAGCAACAATAATGATGAACCTGCAATAGCAACTAAAACATAAAGAATATTACTCATATTATGTAGGATTGGTCCTAAGATATTTGAGTATGTGTTTGCTAAACGAGAAGCTTCAAATAGTTTTTCATTAACAGCATCAAAATCTTTTAGAGCCTGTTTTTCATGGTTGAAGACTTTTACAACCTTCTGCCCATTCATCATTTCTTCAATGAAACCTTCAGTTTCACCAAGAGTTACCTGCTGTTTAATAAAGTACTTGGCACTTCTTCCCCCTAATGCTTTTGTAACTATAAGCATTAATATCATTCCTAAAATGACAACTGCACATAGAATGATTGAGTAATAAAGCATAATCACAAATAATGTGACTAATGAAATAAATGTCGAAAGCAATTGTGGGAATGACTGTGAGATCATCTGTCTTAGTGTATCAATATCATTAGTGTAGATAGACATGATATCACCATGAGCATTTGTATCGAAATAGCGAATAGGAAGACTTTCCATCTTCTTGAAGCATTTCTCTCTAAATTTAGCTAATGACCCCTGAGTAATGATGGCCATTAATCTCTGATATGTAAATGAAGCGATCAATGCCAAGACGTAAAGTACAATCAATACTGTTAAATATTTCCAGATTCCAGGCGCTGCCTGTCCCCATGTCTTTTGACCTTTTAGTGCTTTTTCAATTAATGCGATAACATTCTGCTGGAAGATAGCAGGAGCTGCCTGTACAATCGCATTGAATACAACAAGGAATAATACAAATGGAAGCAGTACTGGGAAGAATGTGAACAATGTTTTAATAAGACGTCCTACAGTTCCCTTTTTTACTGTATGTGCTTTATTCATTGCCATGATCATCACCATCCTTTTTATTCTGAGAATAGTATGTTTCCTGATAGATTTCATTACGAGCTAAAAGTTCATCATGCGTACCGATATCCGCAATTGTACCTTTGTTCATAATGATAATCTGATCAGCATCCTGCACTGAAGCAATACGCTGTGCGATAATGATCTTTGTTGTTTCAGGAATAAATTTCTTGAATCCATCACGAATTTTAGCATCTGTCTTTGTATCTACTGCAGATGTTGAATCGTCAAGAATTAAGACTTTTGGTTTCTTTAATAAGGCACGAGCGATACACAATCTCTGCTTCTGTCCACCAGAGACGTTGCTGCCGCCCTGCTCAATATGTGTTTCATACTTGTTAGGCATCAATTCGATGAATTCATCAGCACATGCCAATTCACATGCGGCCTTAATTTCTTCATCAGTTGCATCTTTATTGCCCCATCTCAAGTTTTCTGCAATTGTTCCTGAGAATAATTCATTTTTCTGTAATACGACAGCGACCTGGTCTCTTAATGTTACTAAATCATAATCTTTTACATTATGACCACCAACAAGCACGTCTCCTTCCGTTGTATCATATAAACGAGAAATCAACTGAATAAGGGATGTCTTAGATGAACCTGTTCCACCCAAGATACCGATTGTCTGTCCACTTTTAATATGAAGATTAATATTCTCTAAAGCATTGCGGTCAGCTTTTGTGGAATATTTAAATGAAACATTATTAAATGTAATATCGCCATTAGGCACTTCATAAATAGGATCTTCTGGATTAGTTAAGGTAGACTTTTCATTAAGTACTGCCACAATACGTTCTGCAGATTCTGCAGCCATAGTGACCATTACAAAGATCATTGAAAGCATCATCAATGAAATAAGAATCTGGAATGAATAAGTAAGAATTGAAGATAGCTGACCAACATTTAAGATAGTCGCATGACTTGAAATAACTAAATAAGAACCAAATGATAATGTAAAGACCATTACAAGATACAAGCAGAACTGCATCATTGGCGCGTTGAACGCTAAAATCATTTCGGCTTTAGTAAAGTCTTTTCTTACATCATCTGCTGCCTTATTGAACTTATTAAATTCATAATCTTCTCTTACAAATGACTTAACAACACGAATCCCATTGATATTTTCCTGTACTGAAGCATTAAGTTTATCATACTTATAAAATACAGTTCTAAAAATTGGCATAGCGTTCTTGATGACAAGAGCTAATCCAATTCCTAAGAATGGAATAGTGAATAAGAAGATTAATGATAATCTTCCTCCCATCATGTAAGCTAAAGTAAATGAGAAAATGACCATCAATGGTGCACGTACTGCCACACGGATAATCATCATGTAAGCCATCTGGACATTGGTAATATCCGTTGTCATACGTGTTACAAGCGATGATGCTGAGAATTTATCGATATTTGAAAATGAGAAACCTTGTACACTTTCAAATAGATCATGTCGTAAATTCTTTGCAAGACCTGCGGACGCTCTTGAACATGTAATCCCTGCCCAAGAACCAAAGAATAATGACATACATGCCATTACAAAAAGAATAATTCCATAAAAGAATATATCATGTGTAGTGACCTGGCCTGCTTGTAGTTTATTAATAAACTTAGCAATGATAAATGGGATAATACATTCAAGAATAACTTCACACGTTACAATGAATGGTGTCTTAATTGAATCTGTTTTGTATTCCCTAACTGATTTCAATAGTGTCTTAATCATATTATCTCTCCCTTTCTACGAAGTGGAATACTTCGTCATGTTTTAACTGTTCCCAGTGCGTATTTAGTTTTTCTAAAAAACGATAGATATCCTGTTCTTCCTGTTTAGTAAGACAAGAAAAAAGATGCTCAGTAATGTAATCTAATTCTTCACATTCTCGATCTGCTTCTTTTTTTCCTTTTTCACTTAATGATAGAAGAATAACACGCTGATCTTTTTTAGATCTTGTCTTTTTAATAAGACCGGCATTTTCCATCTTGGTGATCATCTCACTCAGTGAGCTTGATTTCACATCCAATAATGACTGAAGTTCTCTTTGGGACATAGATCCTTCTCTAGATAAAAAGAAGAGCACTCTTCTCTGCCCTGATTTACCTCCAGTATTATCATAGAGAAAACGCCCCATTTTTCTAAAATAGCCATAGATATCTAATTCTAATTGTGTAACCATAAGCTTTTCTCCTAAAAATTCGCAAGGTGCCTAATTATTAGGTTCCTTGCGAATTACATTATAGCTATCATTTTTTTAAATTGCAATAAATAATTTAATCTTCCCAAACTTGGTTATTTTGAATGCATGTAAACTCTTCAGCGACCGCATTAAATAAGTCTTCATCTTCAATATCCAACGCTTCGAATGTTCCATCATTGTGAGCAATATAAACATAAAGATAGATTTCTTCTCCTCTTGCAAGAGCAAGATAATCCTGTCCTTCATAATCAAAGATACCAATCACTTCAAATGTAATGCCATCCATTTCTACAGTCTGCACTTTTTTTGCCATAATTCTACCTACTTTCTCACCTGTATTATACGGGAATTATCATAAAAAAACCATATCTTGAAGATATGGTTATACAGATAATTCAGGAATATATTTCAATAATGCTTTCGCGATGCCTTCTGAGTTATTATCGAGAGTAATATCATCTGCTTCACTCTTGACCTGTTCAGTAGCATTTCCCATCGCTACACCAACTTTTGCATATCTGATGATACTTAAATCATTTTCAGCATCACCAAAAGCAATACAGTTTTCACTTGTATAGCCAAGCTTGCTTAATGCAATATCCAATGCTTTGGCTTTATCAATACCCTGAGCAGTGTATTCATAATAAAAGTCAGCTGTAAACATAGTATTGAGTTCTGATTTAAATGGCGCAGCCATTAATTCATAGTTTTCCTTAAGATACTCTGGATCACCACTTGCAAGAATCTTGTTAGGAGTCCATGTAAGAAAATCTTCTAGATCATCTACTTCACAGACTTTAAGTTTACCTAATCTTGATTCATATTCTACTTTGTAGGCATACGCATCATTTACATAAAGATAAGCATCCTTATATACCATCGGGTTAACATTGAATGATTTTAAATGATTCAATACACGTTTACCCATATCAACACTCATTGGAGCATTGAACAACATATCAGTTGTTGTACAATCTACAACCTGACTTCCATTGAAGCAGCATAATAAACCATGATGCTTTTCCATTTCTAGTTCATCCGCAATATACCAGAGACCAGAAGCTGGTCTACCTGATGCCAATACAACCTTAAATCCTAATGATTGCGCTTTTAATAAAAGCTTCTTTGTTTCTGGAAGAATCTTCTTTTCATCAGAGAAGAGTGTTCCATCGATATCTAAAACTATTACTTTAATATCCATAATCTAATCCTTTTCTTTTTCTTTACACATCGCATTAAGTCCAATGAGAATATAATCTTTAAGATCATCTAACTGAATAAATAATGGGAGATCTTTCTCTTTAGGAAAAATCTTTTTTAAACGATCAATGATACGGTCATAGCTTCTTACTGCATAGCAGCAGATGCCAATAGCTTCAGGATTCGTCATAGCCATGATACTTTGAATATATTTCATCAGCAGTTCCTCAAAACCTTCTCTTGACTGCAGTAAAGATAACGGCGGTTTTGTAAATGCCAATGGCAGATACTGCGCTTCCCCTGCCAGATTGCTTTTTCCTTTGATCAGATGTCCATCATAGACAAGCCCAATACCAGCATAGGAAACAGCAGGCTGAAACAGGATGGCGAGATTCTTATATTGGGGCGATGATCGATAGAAGCCTACAGCTGCTGTATTTACATCATTTTCTACTAGAATACGCTGTGTATATCTTCTATTTAATAATCCATACAGGTTAATATTCTCCAACTCATTGATTCCTGTTGAAATAACACGTGATTCTTCAATAATACCAGGAAGGGAGATTCCAATAACCTGAATGGATTCATATTGTGATAATGCGGTATCTATAATATCATAAATATCTTCAATATTGATATATTTTTTTATAATATCTCTTTCTACGTTGATTTTATCGACAATATTATAAATACGATAGAACATATGTACACGATTAGAATTTCTAAATAGAGAAATAGTAAGAGTGCATCTTGCATCTACGTTTAGGTGATAGCTGTTATCAAAATAGACAAGTCCTTCTTCTATAAGTTCAGACATGATTTCTTCAATAAATAATGCAGACACACCACTTAAATGCATGCATTCTCCAAGACTTAAGTTTTCGTGAGTCTTCATTAATGATAAAAGATAATTTTTCATTATGTCTTTCATACATTCTCCTCCTCTATCAAGGTTAACGCAAAGTCCAGGACATTCTTGTATTCATTTCTTGCAAAATAGCGTGCGGGTATTTCTTCTACAATGACATCTTCAAGATGCATACGCACTTCTGGCAACAGATAGGAGACCTGTGGGGCTAGCAGGATGACATCATAATCATTTCCAATTTCATATAGTCTTCCATATCCGGTTGCATTGATCTCATAATTTCTGTTTTCTAGCTGTGCTAAAGTCTGCATCTTGCTTGCAAAAAGTGAAGTTGTCATCCCTCCACTACAACAAAGAAGTATTCTCCCTAATGGCTGTGAACAGTTCTCATAGATACAATCTAACATCTCATAAAACAAATTGACTGCATGTTTCATGTTGGCCATCTGGAAATGAATATAGTAAAGCACCTTATCAGTCTTACGGTCCCTTACTTCTTCTTCAAAGATGGAATGAGGGTAAAGAATAATACGTGAATAGGAATGAGCTGCTTCTAGAATGACTTCATTGTTTTTTTCAATAACATGAATATCATGTAATTTCTGATTAGCAATCCATTTTAAATAAATCAAACTATTGATTTCTCTTAAAAATTCATCCATATTATCACCCCTTTCTTTTATATTAAGATAAAGGTTAGCTATTGAAAACATTTACAACAAAACATGAAAAAAAGATGATTGTAGCAATCATCTTTTAGTTAACCTTCTGAGTTGTCATAATCATTATTATTGTACCAAGTAATGAAACGATAGCACCAATCAATAAAGTTGTACTTGTACCAACACTATCAAATAAGATACCACCTACTAATGAAGAGATGATTCCTGAAGCAGTCATGGCAGTAGTTACAAGTGACTGTCCTTTGATAGCATCTTTTTTATTGAATAGCTTATCTACATAATATACGGCAGCTGGGATGAACAGTGCATATGCAAACATCTGCATAACTTGTGCAATGTAGATAACTGTCATGCTTGATGCAAAATAAGTGAGAACATGTTTTACAGTGAACATAACAGCAGCTATTTTTAATACGATAGTAATATCAATCTTATTCTTGAATTTTTCAAAAGCAGACATTGAAATCAATTCAAGTATTGCAGCAAGGAATACAGCCACGCCCATTTGGCTTGTTCCTGCGCCAACGTTTCTGATGATATTGATAAAGAAGTTATTGATAATCATATGATCAGCATATACCATCATGAAACCTAATAAGAAGATCATAAATGTAGTATATTCTTTACAGAAATCTTTAATAGAAGATGTTTCTTCTTCCTCATGTGCAGTTTCAACTTCTTCATTCATTCTAAATGACTGAATTAATGGAATCAATCCTGTCAATACTGCTACAAGTACCCATGGCATTAATACTGGTGAGAAAGTCTGTACAAGATAGCCTAATCCCAATGATGTTAATGCATAAGCAGCTGATCCAATACCACGACCTACACCAAAGTTGATGTTGATGCCATGTTCTTCAAATGCGAAACTTAAAGCATTGATAAGTGGCATCATCATATTTAATAAACCAAATAAGATCACAAATAGCACCGCTACTAAAACTGGAAGCTTTGCACTAGCAACAAGCATCAATGAAAGAATTCCAGAAAGGAAACCTAAAATCATAAGAACCTTGTTTACAGACCAATGGAATTTATCTACAAATGAAGCAAGAACTGGTGATCCAAAAGTTGTAACGATATTTCCCAATGCAAGAATGAGTCCAATCATAGTCGAGCTTAGCCCAATAGCTCCAAGGTAAACTGCTGCGTACCCCTGAATACAGCAATTTGTTATATAATAAAAACCTTGAATGAAAGCATATTTAATATTTAATGTTTTCGTTTGATTATTCATCTATCCATTCCTCCGTGACACTATTATAATGATGAAAATTATTTTCGCCACTATTTTTTTTATGACATATCAGTATCGCGTGGAAATATCCCCTTATTCACCACATAAAATATAAGTGAATTTTTTTAAAAACGCTTACCTTTTTCTCTCAAAACAATCTATATTTAACATGAAATTTCAAATTTTTAACTATTTTAACTCAAATAAATAGGTAGTCATTGACATGCTTCCAAGTTCTCTATATTCATTAAATACTGTGACATGATCATTGACTGAAGCACCTAGGATGTAAAGAAGAGGTAGGAAATGATTATTAGTAGGTACTGCGTATTTTGCATATTTATGTTCTTTAAAATGAATAACTTTTTCATAATCTTTTTGGATAATTGCTTCTTTTATATATAGATCAAAAGCATCTGCCATATATGTTCCTTTAGTATTATTCCAATCTACTTCTCTTAGATTATGTACCACATTCCCGCTTCCTATGATAAGAATGCCTTCTTCTCTTAATTCCCGTAATAGTTGTCCTAATAGAAAACTTCCTTGTTCATCTAGTCTGGCATTCACGCTCAATTGAACAACTGGAATATCATGGTTAGGAAACATGTGTTTTAATATTGTCCATGCCCCATGGTCTATTCCCCATTCATCGTTGATTTTGACATGTTCTCCTAACATGTCCTGTATACGTCTTGTTAACGGTGGATATCCTTCTACCTGATATTCTACTTGATAAAGTTCATCAGGAAATCCATACATATCAAAGATCTGCTTTGGCTTACTCGCTGATTGAATGTATGTTTCATTTTTATACCAGTGTCCTGAAATCATCAGAATGGCACGTGGCTTTTCATAGTTATTTAGTATATATTCTCCTATTCTAGCAAATGTTCTTGTATTCTCATTGTCTTTTAAGGCAATCATCGGATCACCGTGTCCGACAAATAATGTTGGTAATATCATAGTAAATTCTCCTTTTTTATTATCTTATCATTATTGATATTTGAAATACATTCATTTGCTTAAAAGCAAAAAAACAAGGCTTGCGCCTTGTTTATTTTGTGACTTTTGTATCACAGTAGATACAGCGATAGATCTGTTTTTCTCTATTAGCTAAATAGAATTCCTGATCTAATCCTCTTTCTACTGATGTGATACATCTTGGGTTTTTACATTTTTCTACATTGATGATTCTTTCTGGCAATGCTAAATGTTTCTTTTCTGCTGTTTTTCCATCTTTGATATAGGAAACAGTAATGTTGTGATCGATGTATCCTAATACATCTAAATCTATATCAAAATCATTATCAATCTTTAAGATATCTTTCTTTCCCATCTTATTGCTGCTGACATTTTTTAAAATCGCAACACTGCAATCAAGTTTATCTAGCTTTAAGGCATCGTAAACTTCCATAACTTTTCCTGCTGTAATATGATCTAATACAATTCCGTTGACAATGCTATCTACTTTCATAATCTTTCCACCTCATGATCTAATGATAATAATGTAAGAATAAGTGCCATTCGTACATAACGTCCATTTTCTACCTGTTTGAAGTAGCATGCTCTTGGATCATCATCTACTTCAGTTGAGATTTCATTCACTCTAGGCAATGGGTGCATGATTGTTAAATCTTTTTTAGCTAGTTCTAGTTTATTTAGATCTAAGATATACGTATCTCTTAAACGTAGATAATCTTGTTCATTGAAGAATCGTTCCTGCTGTACTCTTGTCATATAGAGAATATCAAGTTCTCCCATGACTTCTTCCATAGTACGAACTTCTTTATATTCTAAATGCTTAGCATCTAAAAGATCTTCTTTTAAATATTCAGGAAGCTTAAGTTCTTCTGGTGAAATGAAGACGAATTTTACACCTTCATATCGCGATAAAGCTTTTAACAATGAATGAACAGTACGTCCAAACTTAAGATCTCCACAGAATCCTACTGTTAAATTGTTAAGTCTTCCCTTTTCTCTTTGAATTGTCAGCAAGTCAGTCAAAGTCTGCGTTGGATGGTTATGTCCCCCATCTCCAGCATTGATAAGTGGAACCTTGCTACGACGCATAGCAACACGAGGTGCCCCTTCTTTTGGATGTCTCATCGCAATAATGTCACTATAGCAAGATACTGTCCAGATTGTATCAGTTACAGATTCACCCTTTGTAGCTGAAGATACATTGGCATTTGGGAACCCTAATACACTACCGCCAAGTGAAAGCATGGCACTCTCAAATGAAAGTCTTGTTCTCGTACTTGGTTCAAAAAATAGCGTCGCAAGAATCTTGTGTTTCGCTACATCCTGATATCGTGTGCGATCTTTCATGATATCGTTCGCTAAATCTAATAAGTCGGATATTTCTTCTACAGAAAGATCCATTGGATCAATAATTGATTTTTTCATTTTGTCTACTCTCCCCCGATGACATTATACACTAAATAGTGTGTTATACATAAAAAAATCGACAAATTAAAAAGAGAAGGAAATATCCTTCTCTTATTCAATGTTATCAATCATATTCAACAGCAATTCTTTGTTGTAATCACCATCAATCAATAATTCATTATAACAGTTATAATAATATACTAAATCTTCATCTGCTTCTTTTTTTGTTTCAAATAAAGCATAAGCATTTTCATCATCGTCACCATCCTGGTATTCTTCTTCAATCAAGGCATAGCGATACATCTGTTCACCAAAGGTGATAAGCTTTCTTAAAGAATTGTTATAGGCAGTGATGTTTTCTTCCAATAGATAATTACGACATTCTTCTTTTATTTCATTGATATCTAAGATGTCTTCTTCAAAAGGATATTCACTATATCCTTCATAGTCATTAAGTTCTTTTAATTGACTTGCGACTTCTTCAAAATGAGAAAGAGTATTGTCATAGAGTTCTACTTCCTCTTCATCTAGTGGAAATGATGAATATGTCAAAGATGCAATGAGCTCATTAATAGAAAAAATGGTTGCAAGATGTGCAGAATCATACTGTTCTAAAAAAGCATGCCCATAGATTGTCGCAATCTTTCCTGTCATTTCATATGCTTCCTTAAGCTGAATGGCAGTAAGTTTTTTTGATCTTATGGCTGTTTCTAGAAAACTTACAAACTGATTTCTAACATCCAATGCCATCTCTAAATAAACCATTTTTATTTTCCTGATGCAGGCGCCATCAAGGCACGAAGTGAAGAAATAGGCATTGTCTGAATAATGACATGACCTGGTCCTGTAATGACTGTATTAAAGAAGCCTTCTCCTCCAAGCATCTTGTTCTTTAAGCCTTTGACAGTCTGGATGTCCATTGAACATGTGGCATCCATTGCTGCTAGATAACCACTATCAATGATAATCTGCTGACCTGGTTCAAGATCATATTCAATAGCTGAACCATCAATTTCCATAAACAATAATCCAGGTCCAGTATATTTGCTCATAATGAATCCTTCTCCACCGAATAATCCAGTAGAAAGACGACGAGCTAAGAATGTTTCTCTTGCTACACTATCTGTACTTGCTAAAAATGATGACTTCTGTAAAATGATGGACTGTCCAGGAGCAAGTTCAAGTGCTCTGATTTCACCTGCAAATGATGAAGAAAAAGCAATCATGCCATCATTTTGGGCAGTATATCTATTTAAGAATAAAGTTTCTCCAGAAAAAGCACGTCCTAAAGCCTTCCCAAGTCCTCCATTGCTTGTTGTTTCCATGTTGATGCCTGGTGACATATATGCCATTGCTCCCGCATCACTCAACATTGTTTCTCCTCTTTGAAGCTGCAATTCAACAACCGGAAATGGCTTTCCCTTAATTTCATATCTCATTGTCTATTCCTCCTCTTATAAATTAAGTTGCTCTAACGCTTTAGCTATACCATCCTGATCGGGATCATCAAATTGATATTGAGCAAGCTTTTTCAATTTATCCGATGCTTTCTTTGACACGACACCAATGTGACAAAGATCTATCATCTGATAATCGTTCATAGAATCTCCAAAAGCAATCGTATCTTCAACGCTTCCACCTAATTCATCAAGTACTCTTTTAATGCCATCAGCTTTTGTACAATCTTTAAGAATGATTTCTCCATCAATGATTTTACTTCCCTTTTTAGAGAATGTTACGACATTAAAATGATCGACAAGATATTTCACTATGTCCAAGAATAAGTAACGATCCGTTGCTACAAAAGCAATCTTAGTTACCCCCGTTTCACTCACATTAAATGCGCTCATTGGCAAACGGTTTTCTTTTTGTCTTCTCACTTCAAAATATCTTTTCATTTCAGGATTATCGCCAAATTCCTTCTGATGTCTTGCATCAAAGTACTCATTAATTCCCGGTGTCTGATAAATAGCGTTTTCTGTTTCCAATGCAAAACGTACCTTATGGTTCATAAAGAGTGTCATAACTTCCTGTAGGACAGTTGTATCCATATAGTTCTTAAAGATATACTTCCCATTAACACTTACAAATCCACCTGCACTTGCAATAAAGCCATCAGCAGGTACATGTTCAAGATTCCCACCTACAATGGATACAGGGGCACGTCCTGTACATATAAATATCTTATGACCTTTCTTTTTTATTTTTTGCATTTCTTCAATCGTTCTTTCAGTAACGTAGCGTGATTTACCAAATAAGGTACCATCTACATCAAAAAACAGATACTTCATGTTTTATCCTCCTATATTCCCATTATACAAAAAATATGCTTTTTATTCACTTATTATCTTTTTTTAAAAAAAACCAATTACAAAACGTAATTGGTTTATAATGTTTCTTCTACAATATTAGGCTTTTTAACAGTCTGACTTGTTAAATGATAAGCTGAAATAATCTCCTCTCTCAACTCATCACTCAATCCTGTATTGGTATAGACTGAAAGCAGTGATTCTCCTTGCTTGACATAATCTCCAATTTTCTTATGTAGAACAAGTCCCACTGAATGATCGATGACATCATCGACAGTAGCACGTCCTCCACCAAGTTTCATGGAAACAAGACCAAGTGTCAATGCTTCTAGATCTTCAATATATCCTTCTTTAGAAGAAGTCACTTCAATGACTTCTTTTACTTCTTTAAATTTACTTGGATCAGTAATGTAAGAACCATCTCCACCTTGTGCTTCAACCATCTTCTTAAAGACATTTAATGCACTCTTATCTTCAATGACTTTATGAAGCATCTCTTTCGCTTCTTCTCTTGAAGAGGCCACATGTGCCATCATAAGCATTGTTTCTCCTTCTTCAAAACATAAGGATGTAAAATCTTCTGGTCCTTCCCCATTTAAAGTAGCGATAGCTTCCTTGACTTCCAAAGCATTGCCAATCGCATTTCCTAATGGCTGATTCATATTAGAAATAGTCGCTCTTGTATCTTTGCCAAGATGTTTTCCTATTTCAATCATTGTTTTAGCAAGAACTCTTGCATCTTCGATTGTTTTCATGAAAGCACCATCACCATATTTTACATCTAGCAAAATGCCATCAGCGCCCGCTGCAAGTTTCTTTGACATAATAGAAGAAGCAATAAGAGGAATAGAATTCACTGTTCCTGTTACATCTCTTAAGGCATACATCTTCTTGTCAGCTGGTACAAGACTGCCAGTCTGTCCAATGATAGAAAAATGCATTTCATTGACTTGCTTAATAAAATCTTTTTCTTCAATCGCAATACTTAATCCTGGGATAGATTCAAGCTTATCTAAAGTTCCTCCCGTATGACCAAGTCCTCTACCGCTCATTTTAGCAACAGGGACTCCGCAGGCTGCCACCATTGGACCAACGGCCAATGATGTCTTGTCTCCTACTCCACCGGTTGAATGTTTATCAATCTTGATACCTTTTATTTCACTTAAGTCCAAGACATCACCACTATGCATCATTTCTAATGTCAATGTAGCAATTTCTTCAGCTGTCATTCCTTTAAAATAGACAGCCATCATCCAAGCACTCATCTGATAATCAGGAATGTCTCCTTTTACATAGCCATCAATAATGAAATGAATTTCTTCTTTTGATAAAGCTTCTCCATTTTTCTTTTTTTCAATCAAGTCAACCATTCTCATATTATCACCTACTCAAATTTCTGGCCCACTTCAAAGATGCTTTTTCCATTAAGGTAATCTTGTACACTCATACGTTTCTTTCCAGCTACCTGTAATTCAGTAATGAGATAGATTCCATCTTCTGCTTTCACACCAATGGCATCCTTAAATATTTTTACAATTGTACCATTGTCTTCTTGTCCATGATGTCTCATAGCATTTTCACACTGATGAATCTTACCACTCCATAATTTTACACGTGTACCCTGATAGGTAGTAAAGCATCCAGGCCATGGATTTAGTCCTCTCACTTTATTAAAAATATCTCTTGTGGAATGATTCCAATCCAGTCTTTCATCTTCTCTTGAAATAATTGGAGAAATAGTAACAAGTTCTGGATCTTGTGGAATTCTTTTATTTGTTCCTTCTAATATTGAAGGTAATGTCTCCTTTAACAGCTCTGCACCCATAACAGCCAAGCGATCATAAAGAATACCTACTGTATCTTCATCACTGATTGGTGTTTCACTTTGTGAGATAATATCTCCGGCATCCATTTTTTCTGCCATATACATAATTGTAACACCGGTCTTTTCATCATTTTCAATGATAGCACGATGTACTGGTGCCCCACCACGATGACGCGGCAACAATGAGGCATGCACATTGATACATCCTAATTCAGGAGCATCAAGTACTGCAGTTGGGACAATCTGTCCATAGGCAGCAGTGATGATAAGATCTGGTTTAAGATCTAATACACCCTGATAATCTTTCTTGATTCTTTCTGGCTGTACAACAGGAATATTATGTTCTAAAGCAACCGTCTTTACATCGCTTGAAGTAAGAATCTTTTTTCTTCCTACTGGACGATCTGGCTGTGTAACAACCCCGACAATATTATAGTTTTCCTTAATTAACATTTCTAAAACTTCTTTAGAAAAAGAAGCTGTACCCATAAATACAATTCTTTTATTCATATGACCCTCTCTTTCTGCACATTTCATTATAACATAAAGGTATTCTTTGAGAAGAGAATACGTGGAAATGAATATTTCTCAATGATATAATAAAGATAAAATTGAAAGGATGATGAAATTATGAATAATAGGCCTAGAAGTCGTGAAAAAAATGTAACGTCCGGAGGCGGTAATGCTTTTGAACGTACATCCTCACGCTCTTCTCTTCCCATTGGTGAAAAGAAATCACTGCCAGCCATTCTGATGGTTGTATTAGCCATGATACTAGGTGGCGGAGGTTTCTCTTTATCTTCTCTATTAGGTGGTACACAGCCCACTTACACTGACTCCTCTTCCACTACTTCATGGAGTCAAGGTGATGCTGATATGTCTAGCATCAATACAAATGTGGATCCCGCCTCTCGCAGCAAATATGCCAATATCATCGGTGGAGGACAGGACCAGGTAACAGTTATGGTCTATATGTGCGGTTCTGATCTTGAATCGAGAAGCGGTATGGCAACTAAGGATCTTCAGGAAATGGCAAATGCGACCTTAAGCAATAAGGTCAGATTGCTTGTCTATACCGGTGGGGCTTCACGTTGGCAAAACAATGTTGTGAGCAGCTCTACCAATCAGATCTATGAAGTCAAGAACGGTCAGTTCAGTCGTGTTGTTGATAATGATGGCAATCGCGCTATGAGTGATCCTGCTACATTAACACGTTTTATTAAGTATGCCTCAACAAACTATGAAGCCAATCGCTATCAGCTGATCTTCTGGGATCATGGAGGAGGCTCTGTTTCTGGCTTTGGCTATGATGAAAAACATCAGCGTCCGGCTATGAATCTTGCAGAAATTGATTCAGCCTTAACTAATGCCAATGTGAAATTTGATTTCATTGGCTTTGATGCCTGTCTTATGGCTACTGTAGAAAATGCCCAGATGCTTTCTAAACATGCGGACTATCTTATTGGTTCTGAAGAAACAGAACCAGGTACAGGATGGTACTATACAGATTGGCTTACACGTCTTTCTACTAATTCATCTACAACTACATTAAATATTGGAAAAATGATTGCAGATGACTATATGAGTCATAATAAAGGCAACTATAATACAACATTATCCATTGTGGATCTCTCTGAATTATCTAAGACATTAACTTCCCCATTTAATGATTTTGCCAAGAGCATCAATTCAATGATGCAGACAGATAAAAAAACTGACGTCATGAATGCCCGTATGAAATCACGTGAGTTTGCCCAGACCAATAGAATTGATCAGATTGATCTTAGTGATTTTGCTGGTCGTATTAATAATGATGAAGGCAGCAAGCTATCTTCGGTTATTAAAAGTGCAATCAAATATAATCGTACGAACATGATGAACGCCTACGGTCTTTCTATCTTCTTCCCACAAAGTCGTACCAACAAGATTGACAGCATGGTAGATACCTATTCCAAGATTGGCGTTAGCGATGAGTATTCAAAGGCCATCCAGAATGCTGGTACTCTTGTCAGTGCTGGACAGAGTGTCCAGGGTGGAGACAGCGGTTCCTTTGGACAATTGTTGCAGAGTCTAGCTGGCAGTGAGACTTCTGGTCAATTGGCAATGCAAATGCTGACACAGATGCTAAGTGGACAGAATCTGAATATTTCTGGATTAAGCAATAGAAATACTAAATTTATTAGGGAATCTACTTTATCTAAGGATAATTTAACGCAGTATGTGAAATCTCATCAATTAGATAACAAGAAGCTTAACTGGGTCAATGAAGATGGCAAGAAGAAGCTCAAGCTTTCTGAATCAGAATGGAAGATGATACAAAAGGTTGATCTTAATATCTTCTATAAGTACAATAATGGCTACTTTAATCTAGGAGAAGACAATATCTTCAAGTTTGATAATGATGGCAATATGATTGCTGATGAAGATGGTACATGGCTGGCAATTAATGGACAAGTTGTGCCTTATTATCATGTCTCTACGCAAGAAAAAGATGATGATTATACTATCATCGGATATGTGCCTTGTCGTATTAATGGAGTAAGAAACAACTTGATTCTTTCTTTTACTGATGAGAACCCTAAAGGAAAGATCATCGGTGCTTCTACAATCTATAATTCATCTACTACAGAAACGAATCCGAAGATAAATACAACGCTAAAACAAGGTGATCGTATTGATCTTCTTTGTGAATATATAGAAGGAAATAAAAAAAGCTTGAAAGTATTTGGCAATATGTTATCCTACTCAAAGGATATAAAAATATCCGATGTGAAAATAGGTGATAATAAGATGATTCGTACATATCATATTACTGATCTCTATAATCACTCTCATTACACGCAAAGCTATTAAAAAAAGCATGTATTTGGGAATCAAAAAAAGTATTGCATTCACATTATAATTTTGATAAAATACAAAAGCAAACGAAAGGACGAGGTGAATTAATATGGCAAACATGAAACAGCAGATTAAAAGATATAAAAATGCTGATAAGAAGCATGCAGTTAATGTAGCATTCAAGTCTTCTTTAAAAACTTCTATCAAGAAAACAGTTAATGCTATCGAAGCTGGCAACAAAGAAGAAGCAGTTGCATTATTCAACGCTACTGTAAGCAAATTAGATTCTTCAGTTTCTAAAGGCATCCATCATAAAAACTATGCTAGTAGACAGAAATCTAAATTACAGAAGAAAATCAACGCTCTTGGATAATTCCAAGAGTTTTTCTTTTTGACTCTTCTTTACCTCCATGTATACAATAGTATCAGGAGGTTTTTTTATATGGAAAGACTAGATGTCCCAGTAAATGAGACTTGGGATCTTACACTGATTTATAAAAACAAGGATGAATTTTTTGAAGATGAAAAAAGAGCACAATCTCTTCTTTCTTCATTAAGAGAAAGAAAAGATTGTTTTACGAAGTCTAAAGAAGACTTCCACACCTTCTATGAAGATTATGTTACTCTTTCTCGTCTTTTATCTGAGATGTATGAGTATGCTCATCTTAATACTGATGTTGAACCTGGTAATCAGGATTATCAGCTATTGCTTTCACATATTTTGACTTTGTTTGATCAATTTGAGAATAATCTTGATTTTATGAATGTAGAGATTATTAAGAATAAAGAGGCTATTGAAAAATATCTAGAAGATAACTCTTTTGATCTTTATCGTTATCAGATTAAACAGATTCTTCGTGAAGAAAAACATATGCTAAGTCAAGAGATGGAAACATTGCTTTCTAAGATGTCCCCTATTGCCAATACGGGAGAACAGATTTTTGACGCGCTTCGTCTTGAATATGAAGATGTGATTGTGGATGGTGAAAGAAAAACATTAAATAGTGCGACACTTAATGAATTTTTAAAGAACCCTTCTCAGGAAGTAAGAAAACAGGCTTATGAGCAGTTCTACAAGGAATATAAGCGTTATGAGAATGTCTTTGCCTTAACGCTTGCTGATTGTATGAAGAAAGATGCATTCTATGCTGATGTGCGTCATTTTAATGATCCTCTTGACTATTCTTTATGGGATGATGATGTACCTAGAGAATTATTCTATAAGATCTTAGATAAAGCCAATAAAGACTATCGTCCTTTATTCCATCGTTATAATAAGCTTAAGAAAGAGTTGCTTAAATTAGATACTCTTTATAACTATGATTTATTTACTCCTTTAGTAAAGCCTAGTGTTAAGCGTTATTCTATTGATGAATGTTTTAATATTATTCTTGATGTTACTTCTGTTTTTGGTGAAGAGTATACTGATATCATCAAGAAGGCACGTGATGAAAGATGGATTGATTATCATCCTACAAAAGGAAAAGCAACAGGTGCTTATTCTGCTGGATGTTATGATACTAAACCTTATATTCTTACTAACTTTATCGGTGATTATGATTCACTTTCTACCTTGATTCATGAATTAGGTCACAGCTGTCATACTTATCTTTCTTGCAAGTACCAGGATCCTGCTAATAGTGATTATCGTATTTTTGTGGCAGAGGTGGCTTCTACTGTCAATGAAACTTTACTTATTAACCATATGATCAGCCATGCTAAAAGTGATGAAGAGAAAGCCTACTTCCTTTATGAATTCTTAGAAAACTGCGTTGGTCTTATTTTCCGTCAGCCAATGTATGCACAGTTTGAAGATACTCTTCATCAGTGGGCAAAAGATCATATTCCAATGAATGCTTCTAAGATTACTTCACTTTATGATAAAATAAATAAGGAATACTATGGAGAAGATGTAACCAATAATCAATATGTAGGTCATTCTTGCTTCTATATTCCTCATTTCTATTATAATTATTATGTCTATAAATATACGTTAGGCATGACTGTTGCTTTAGCAATTGTGTCTCGTATATTAAATCATGATTCTCAACAGGTTGAACAATACTTATCTTTCTTGAAATCAGGAGGATCTATGTCCCCTATTGATTTATTAAAGAAAGCTGGTGTTGATCCACTTGATGATAAGATCTATGATGATGCATTCCACTATTTCGAACATCTATTAAATATGTTTGAAGAGATTATGAAAAGAGGCGAAAAAGATGTTAAGGAATAAGACACGAAGTGTACGTGTAGGAAATTTAACAATCGGTGGCAATGATCATGTTGTCATTCAATCTATGTGCAATACAAAAACAAAAAATGTCAAGGCAACTGTTGAACAGATTAAACGTCTAGAAGATGCTGGATGTGAACTTGTAAGATTGGCTGTCTTTGATCAGACTGATGCTAAAGCAATCAAGGATATCAAGGAACAGGTTTCTATTCCACTTGTTGCGGATATTCATTTTGATTATCGTTTAGCTCTTACAGCCATTGAATCTGGTATTGATAAGATTCGTATCAATCCTGGAAACATTGGGAATATTGACCATACAAGAGCTGTTGTAGAAGCCTGCAAGAAGAAACATATTCCCATTCGTATCGGTGTAAACAGCGGTTCTATTGAAAAAGATATTTTAAAAAAATATGGCAAGCCAACTGCAGAAGGCATGATTGTAAGTGCCATGAAGCATGTTCAGATTCTTGAAGATCTTGATTTCCATGATATTGTGATCTCATTGAAATCTTCTAATACATTAATGACTATTCAGGCCTATGAATTAGCAGCTAAGACTTTTGATTATCCTTTACATGTAGGTGTCACTGAAGCTGGAACTGCACTTGGTGGTACAATCAAGTCAGCTTTTGGTATTGGCAACATTCTTTATCAGGGAATTGGCAATACGATCCGTGTTTCTTTAAGTGATGATCCAGTGGAAGAAATCAAGGTCGCTAAAACCTTACTTAAAGAATTAGGTTTAGCAAAAAATGTTCCTACATTGGTATCTTGTCCAACATGTGGTCGTATTCAATATGATATGATTCCTATTACAAGAGAGATTGAATCTTTCTTAAATGACATTCACGCTGATATAACAGTGGCTATCATGGGATGTGCAGTCAATGGTCCTGGTGAAGCAAAGAACGCTGATATCGCTATTGCTGGTGGTGTTGGTGAAGGTCTTTTAATTAAAAAAGGTGAAATTATTAGAAAAGTGAAACAAGAAGATATGGCTGAAGAACTTAAAAAAGAAATTCTTGCTATGGTAAGAGGCTGTAACGAAATAAAATACAGTAAAAAAAGTGGCGTACTCACTATTTAGTGAGTGCAGCCACTTTTTTGGTATAATTAGGTTATGAGTTACAAGAATATAAAAGAACCTAATTACAGTAATTATTATAACCTATATCAGATGTGTTTGCCACTTAATCTTGAATATGTTCTTGATGAAGATGATGAACTGTTCTCGTTCCTGAAAGCGATAGGAGGAATTGATTTTTCAAGCTACATGAAAAAGAACGAGACCAGAGGACGTAAAGGACATGATAACTTCAGGATGCTTAAGGCTATTCTTTTTGCCTACATGCAGCACGGAAAGCCTTCTCTAAGAAA
>NZ_JNKN01000029.1 GCF_000702065.1 Kandleria vitulina DSM 20405
AAGCAGGACTACGGATATGACAGATTACGACGAAGAGGCAATTCCAATGTATCTTTTGAGATATTTATGGTCGCAATCGGATTCAATATCAGGAAATATCACAATATGATTCATAAAAGAAAGCCGAGCGAAGAAAGAATGAAGTGCTGCTAGAACAGTTATTCACATACTGAAAAACGTTATTCACAGCTATATAGGGATATTGCGCCCAAAAATGGGTGTTTTTTTATGTCTAAATGCCCGTAAACAGATTTTATCTGGCTGTAGGGAGTCAAAGAAAGAAAAAAAGAGCTGGTCCAGCTCAGTGATTATCCATAAATCACTTTACTGGGTCAGCCCCTTTCTATTTCCAAGGTCTATCTTTGTTAAGCCAACCTTTTTCTTTCCAATATAAGGCATCAGTAGGTAAGATCCCTTTCTTTTGAATAAGACGGATAAAGGAGAAGGTACTTCTTGTCTTAAGATTTGGTTTAACTTTACCGTTGTTTCTTATAATCTTTTTCGCTAATTGATCAATACTTTTATCAATAGCATTCTTTTTCTTCTCATTGACACTTTGCCAATTTACTGCTGCAACATTTACACCAAATTTATAGGTCTTAGCTACTCCCCAGAAGAAAAGGCTGTCGGCCATATCCTTATTGGTAGACTTTGTTCCAGAACCAGCAGCAGTACTGATGCATACGCCTTGTTTTTTGAACATATGTTCTGATGGTCTATGAATCATCCATCTGTATCCATAATGATCAAGAAAGGCTTTCATTGGACCACTGGCATGCATGACATAGACAGGACTTGCTAAAATAATGACGTCAGCTTTATCGAGAGCTTTAGTAATAGTAGAAAGCTTTTTGTGATGAGGACATCTTTCTTCAGAATAATTAAAACAGCTATTGCATCCTAGACAGAATTCACCAAAGTCATTTGGCAAAAAGAATTCTGTGATATCTTCACTGATCTTTAAAGCGATATTATGTGCAATGTGATAGGTTGACCCTTTATGGCTTTGACCGTGTATAACAACAACTTTTATCATTTTTTACCATCCTTTTTTATCTATTCTACCACTTATTTATGATCTATGTATATAATAAATAGAGGTGAAAAACATGCTTTTAAAACAAATTCAATATTTTCATGCTATTGTAGAAAAGAAAAGCTTTACGGAAGCTGCAGAAGCCTGCTTTATCTCTCAATCTGCCATCTCTCAACAAATGAAGGCACTAGAACATGAACTAGGTATTCAATTATTAATAAGACATAATAGAACATTCACATTAACACCAGCAGGTGAATATTTCTATAAGGAAACATTGCCTATAATAAAATCATTAAATCATGCGATTGAGAAGACAAGACATATTGCTCATCATGAAGAAGCCATCTTAAATGTCGGCTGTCTTAACAGTTATGGCAGTATAGAATTTAATCAGGCTGTCATCACATTCATGAAAACATATCCTAAAGTCAAGCTTCATATTATGCATGGCAATCATGAAGAACTCTACAACGCCTTAAGAGAAAATCGTATTGATCTTGCTCTTAATGATCAACGTCGTATGTTCTCAAGTGAATATGAAAACATGATTCTCATTGATACAACATTATCTGTTCTTATCAATAAAGACATCATGCAAAAGCACAGTGTTGAACTATCTGAACTAGAAGACCAGACATGTATCGTTGTAGCATCATCAACACAGATAGAAAATGAAGAAAGCTACTATAAAGATATATTGGGAGTAAGAAGTCCACTTCATTTTGTAAACAGCTACCAGGAAGCTCGTCTATTTGTAAGTGCAGGTACAGGGTATATGATCTATGAAGGTACTTCAGATGGTGATTATTATGATGCTAATATAAACATGATTCCATTGCTGAAGAACAAAGAACCATTAAAAAGAAGATACTGTGCTTTCTGGAAATTAGATAATAGTGGCTACTATATAGAAACATTTGCGGATATTCTTAAAGAACAGTTTCATAAATAGAATCCTTTCGGTTGTCGTAGGCGGAAACCCACTGCCCTTGGGCGGTGGGAGGAGCCTTGTAAATTCGTAGCCATTAACCTTGGCTTTCGATATACTTTTGATATCATATATTTAGTGAAATGGTGGTGAGGTACATTATGGAAAAAATGACAGTTACGGCTAAAATTCAGATATCCGTTAATGCAGACAGTAAGGCCTTGCTTGATGAAACCATGTCTGTTTATTCTGATGCCTGCAATTATGTATCTGACTATGTGTTTCGTACTCACGACTTAAAGCAGTTTTCACTTAACAAGATTTTGTATTCCACGCTCCGAGAGAAGTTCGGGCTTAAATCACAGATGGCTCAGTCTGTATTTAAGACTGTTATCGCAAGATATAAGACCATTCTTGAAAATCAGAACGAATGGATTCAGCCATCTTTTAAAAAGCCGCAATATGACCTTGTTTGGAATAGGGATTATTCCCTTACGCAAAACTGTTTTTCAGTAAATACTCTGAACGGTCGTGTTAAACTGCCATATTTCTCCGAAGGTATGTCTAAATACTTTAACCATAACATTTATAAGTTTGGTACTGCAAAGCTCGTAAACAAGCATGGCAAGTATTTTTTGCACATCCCTGTTACGTATGATATCGAGGAAAGTATTATTTCCGATATCTGTAATGTTGTTGGTATCGACAGAGGTATCAACTTTGTCGTTGCCACTTATGACAGCAAGCACAAGTCTGGCTTTGTAAGCGGTAAAGCTATCAAACAGAAACGTGCAAGCTATTCAAAACTTCGTAAAGAACTCCAAATGCGTCAGACCCCATCATCAAGACGTAGGCTTAAAGCTATCGGTCAACGAGAAAACCGTTGGATGCAGGATGTAAACCACCAGGTATCAAAGGCACTCGTTGAGTCCAATCCGAAGCATACGCTCTTTGTTCTTGAAGATTTGTCAGGCGTTCGTAATGCCACAGAGCGTGTCAGGACTAAAGACCGTTATGTTTCCGTATCATGGTCTTTCTATGACCTTGAACAGAAACTTATCTACAAAGCTAAACAGAATCATTCTACTGTTATTAAGGTTGACCCTCGTTATACGAGTCAGTGTTGTCCTGTTTGTGGACACATTGAAAAGGGCAATCGTAATAAGAAGATACATCTGTTTACCTGCAAAAACTGTGGCTATAAGTCAAACGATGACCGCATTGGAGCTATGAATCTGTACCGCATGGGAATCAACTATCTTGAAGATAGCCAAGTACCTGATACAGTTACGGCAGAGTAAATCTTTGTCGTAAGGGGCGGTGTCAACCGTCCCATGATGCGACCCCACGGAAGTTACACCGACAAAATGTAGGAGTTATTGCAACGAACTACAGGGGAGTCGCAAGCCACGTACCTTTAGGTGCGTGGTAGTTGACAACACATAAGTTTAACTTATGAATAGGCTCAATAATCAAAATTGATTGTATGAGCCTATTTTTTATACTTTTAATTGAAAGAGAGGTCATTATTATGAGCACTTTAGTTATTTATTATTCAAGAAAAGGACAAAATTACGTAAACGGATCAATTGAAGATCTCAAAAAAGGCAATACAAAAATAGTTGCAGAATATATCGCAAAAGCAGCTAATGCTGATTTGTTCGAGGTAGAAACAGAAAAAGAATACTCTTCAGATTACATGACATGTACAGAAGAAGCTCAAGATGAATTGAGAGCCAACGCTCGTCCGGCCTTGAAAAAGATGTTAACTAGCATTGAAGAATATGACAACATCATTGTGGCAGGACCATGCTGGTGGGGAACATATCCAATGGCAATCTTTACATTACTTGATACATTGAACTTTAATGGAAAGAATGTCTATCCTGTTATGACACACGAAGGTAGTGGATTATCAGGGGCACCATTAGCATTAAAGAGACATTGTCAAGGTGGAGTTGTAGGTAAAGGATTAGCTATTCATGGAGCAGATGCTGATATTAGTGAAGAAGCATGTATTAAATGGGTTAAAAATAATATAAAGTAGGCGAAAATATGAAAAATGTAGCGTTAGTTATCGGTGCAGGCCAGATTTCAATGGCCATTGCAAGAAGAATGGGAAGAGGAATGAAGATTGTTCTTGGTGACAAGAATATTGATAATGCAAAAAGCATTGCTGACATTATGATCAATGCGGGATATGATGTAGAACCATTTGAAATGGATTTATCTTCAAGAGAATCTATCAAGGCTATCATCAATAAAGCATTGGAATACGGTGATATTAAATACCTTATCAATGGAGCAGGTGTTTCTCCATCACAGGCAAGTATTGAAACAATATTAAAAGTTGATCTTTATGGTACAGCAGTACTTCTTGAAGAAGTAAGAAAAGTTGTTAAAGAAGGAGCAACTGGTGTTGTCATTTCTTCTCAGTCAGGATTTAGAATGAAGCAGTTAACTCCTGAACAGGATCGTGCTTTAGCGATGACACCAACAGAAGAATTATTAAATCTTGATTTCTTATCAGTAGATAAAATCGAAAACACTTTAAAAGCATACCAGCTTGCAAAAAGATGTAATGAAAAAAGAGTCATGTATGAAGCAGTTAAGTGGGGCGAAAAGGGAGCACGTATCAATGCGATTGCACCTGGAATCATCGTCACTCCACTAGCAATCGATGAATTTAATGGCTTAAGAGGGGACTTCTATAAGAACATGTTCGCTAAGTCACCAGCTAAAAGACCTGGTATCGCTGATGAAGTTGCAGATGTCGCTGAATTAATGATGAGTGAAAAAGGAAGCTTTATTACTGGATCAACATTCCTTATTGATGGAGGTGCAACAGCATCCTATTATTACGGACCGCTTAATCCAGAATCAAAAGAAGGTATGAAGGAAGGATCACAATAATGAAAAAAGTACGATTAGGTCAGACTGATATGTATGTCAATGTCGTAGGACTTGGCTGCATGGGATTCTCACATGCAAGTGGGACACCACTTCCAAAAGAAGAATCAATCAGAATATTAAGAGAAGCCCATGAGATTGGTTATAATTTCTATGATACAGCTGAATGTTATACAGGTATTAATGAAGATGGCAGCATCAACTACAATGAAGAACTAGTTGGTGAAGCTATCAAGGATTTCAGAGATGAAATTATTCTTTGTACAAAATTTGGGGTAACACATAAAGGAGATCACCTTGAACTTGATTCTTCTCCAAAAAAGATTCGTGAATCAGTTGAAAAGTCACTTAAGAAATTACAGACAGATCATATTGATCTTTATTATCAGCATCGTATTGATCCTAAAGTAGAACCAGAAGTCGTTGCTGAAGTAATGAAGGAACTTATCGAAGAAGGAAAAATCAAGGCTTGGGGTATTTCAGAAGTCAACGAAGACTACTTAAGACGAGCTCATGCAGTATGTCCTGTTACAGCTATTGAAAACAGATATTCCATGATGGCAAGATGGCATGAAAACCTCTTCCCAGTATGTAAAGAATTAGGAATTTCCTATGTAGCCTTTTCTCCAATGGCAAATGGAGCATTGACAGGAGCCTATCGTAAAAATGAATTCTCTAAAGATGGTTCTGACTTCAGAGCCAATATGCCTCAGTATACACCAGAAGGTATTAAAAAGACTGAAGCACTGTTAGAGGTGTTAGAACAAGTGGTTAAATCGCACAATGCGACTTTGGCACAGATTTCTTTAGCCTGGATGATCAATAAAGAAGATTTTATCATTCCTATTCCAGGTTCAAGAAAAATTGATAGATTAATTTCTAATTATCATGCAGGAGATATCACATTATCAAAAGAAGAAATGAATCTTCTTGAAGAAAAGCTTAACACAATGACATTTGATGTCTTTGGTGGACATAAATAAAAGAAACTAAGGCATGCCTTAGTTTCTTACATCTTGTATGATCTTCTGAAGCTCTTCAAGAAAAATTTCAGAAGCTTTTGTATGGATATGATTCTTTTTCCATACAAAGTACATTTTTAGATTTATTTCAGGTTCAAATTGTAAAAATCTTAAATTATTATCTTGATTGATAAGTCCATCAATAGCAATTGCACTTCCTATTCCTTGATTGACCATCAAGATTGCATTAAAGATAAGATTATAGGTTCCTTTGATTTTTAAAGCTTCAACCTCTTTATTTGAAAGTTCCTGAAATAGTTTTTTGTCATTTAATCTTGAAGATACTAATAAAGGAATATCTCTTATTTCTTTTTCAGTAATGCTTTTTTGATTAGCAAGAGGATGATCGCTTTTTACAATTAATCCTAATTTATTGACATAAGGGAAATCAATGTATTGATAACGTTCTTTACTAAAAGGTTCAAACATTAATCCAAAATCAAGGAGTCCATGTTCAAGCTTTTCACTAATATCGGTGGCATTGCCGCTATAGGTTGAAAAAGAGATGTGAGGATATTTTTCCTGTACTCTTTTCATGGCTTCACAAAGAAGAGAGAACCCTTTAGTTTCACCAGCACCAATATGAATCTCACCGGAGATATCCTTCTCATCATGCATTTCTTTCTCTGTTTTTTCGACGAGTGCAATAATTTCTTCAGCGCGTCTAGCAAGATGAAGACCATCTTCACTAAGCAGTGTCTGTCTGTTTGTCCTAATAAACAAAGTCTTGCCAATCTCTCTTTCTAGATCAGTCATCTGTCTAGATAAGGCGGATTGTGAAACATGAAGGTTTCTAGCAGCACTTGTCATATTTTCTGTTTTTGCGATTTCAAGAAAGTATTTTAGTGTTCTTATTTCCATAATGTATCCTCCATCTTTATATTAACACTTGTAATGCATTTTATACATAACAAGTAATGAGATATTAATATTTCACATTGTAATATCTTCACTGTAAAATAGTAATCGAAGGAAGTTCAATTTAAGGAGGCAAGAAAAATGAGTCAAACATTAATTGCATATTTTAGTGCAACTGGTCGTACAGCATCTATCGCTGATGCTCTTTCATCAACAATGGAAGCTGATGTATTTGAAATAAATCCAGCCGTTGCCTATACAAATGAAGATCTGAATTGGAATAATGATCAAAGTAGAAGTTCACTGGAAATGAAAGATCCATCTTCACGACCAGAAATCAGCAATCATGTAGAAGATATGTCAAAATACGATACAGTCTTTATTGGATTTCCAATATGGTGGTATCGTGAACCATCCATCATTGATACTTTTATTGATAGTTATGATTTTACTAATAAAAAAGTATTGCTATTTTGTACATCAGGAGGAACCGGTATAGAAAGTGCTGTTTCCAATGTTAAGAAAATGATTCCTGAAGCTCTCAGTGTTGAAGGTAAAAGACTTTCCAATATTAAAGAAGCTAAACAATGGATAAATAAGGAGAGATAGTATGAGTAAGAAAATTGTACAGGACGCCGGAAGAAAGGCACTTGGTGAATTTGCCCCGGATTTTGCACATTATAATGATGATGTTCTATTTGGAGAAAACTGGAATAATGAAGACATTGATTTAAAGACAAGATGTCTTATCACAGTAGTATCTTTAATGTCACAAGGTATTACTGATAGTTCTTTAAAGTATCATATAGAAAATGCCAAAAAGAACGGCGTAACACAAAAAGAAATGGCCGCAACAATTACACATGTTGCATTTTATGCAGGATGGCCTAAAGCTTGGGCTGTATTCAATCTTGCAAAAGAAGTTTATGGAGGTATTGACAATGAAGTATAACAACAAAAATGATTTTGAAAAAGTAAATGTATTTGGGACAGGAAATGCTAATGTCAATTTTGCACAGTATTTCATAGGTGAGTCTTTCTTAAATCCACTTACTAATGGAGAATTTCCTTTATTTAATGTAACCTTTGAACCAGGATGCAGAAATAATTGGCATATTCATCATGCTAAAAGTGGTGGAGGACAGATTTTAATCTGTACAGCTGGTGAAGGCTGGTATCAGGAAGAAGGAAAGGATGCAGTTGAACTTGTTCTTGGAAAAGTGATTGTCATTCCAGCTAATGTTAAACATTGGCATGGTGCTAAAAAAGATTCATGGTTTTCCCACATTGCGATTGAAGTACCTGGTGAAGAAACAAGCAATGAATGGTGTGAACAGGTATCTGATGAAGACTATTTTAAGAAGTGCTTTTTTAGAAAAGCTGTTTTCTAATGGATATAATAATATTCATGAGAGAAGAGATTTATACTATGCGAAAATTTGAAAAACTCAAAGCCAGTCTTGATTTTTGTTTTGATGATTGGGATATAGCTTCTCTAAAAGAAAATGCTTGGTAGCGTAGGATAAGAAGTTTGGATTGCAAGAACTTTCAATTGTGATAATGGGAAAACATATTCATTGGCAATCATTTTTTCGGTAGCTATAATCTTACAGTACTTGACGCAAGATAAGTCTTTATCGGCGATCATGTCATGATTGGACCCAATCACAGTCGGACATCCACTCACTTCAAAAGCAAGACGACAATAACGTTACCGTGGCTGCGGGAGCAGTGGTCACTAAAGACATTCCAGATAATACACTTGTAGCAGGGGTACCTGCCAAAAAAATACGAGATTTAGAAAACAACATTTAAAAGAGCAATGATTTCCATTGCTCTTTTGATATAGAAATGGGGTAATTTTATGGATAACATAAACAGAATTAAGGAAATGGAAAACATCCTTAATAATACGCATCAGAAAATACAGGACGTAATAAATAGTCTTGAAGCACTTAAGGCTTATCAAGAGGAAATAGAAAAGCTGGAAGCTTACTATACATCTTCATATTGGAAAGAAGACTTTCAGCTTGATGAAGAAGGAAAGCTTCCAGCTGATCTTAAACGCGGGGTACTTTCTGAAGATGGAATCTCATCAGTGTTAGATGATTATCATGAACTGATGACATTCTTATAATCCTTGTTCACAGAGTTCTCTTGCAACATTATCTTTAATGGTAATGCCTTCTTTTTCAAGTTCTTCAATCTTATCCTTGAATTGAGGAAGATATTTCTTGTGGGCAATAAGAAGCTCATCAAGAATTCTTTTCGCATTTTCACCAGAAACAATCTGCGGATTTATTGTGAAGGCCTCTAAAGCCATGCCATAGTCTCCGTTGACAGCTGCTTCGAGAACACAAAGTTCCATGTTCTTCATAAGCTGAAGCCATCCTTTTTCAGCGTTTGGTAAAGGACCAAAGGCAATTGGAAGAGCACCGCATCCACCAACATGGGAAGATACTTCTACAACACAGTCATCTGGCAAGTCTGGAACGGCACCATTGTTTTTAGTAGAAACGACAATGTGCGTGTTCTTATTGTTAAAGATTGAAACAATAGTTTCACATGCAGCATCACTATAATGAGCACCACCACGCTTGGCAAGTTCTTCAGGTTTATGATCCAAATGTGGATCTTTGTATAATTCAAAGAGACGTTCTTCTACTTCCTTGACTTGTTCAGCTCTTGTACCAATAGCATTGTATTCTTCAATCAGATGATTTAACATTTCCTGTTCACGATAATAATATCTATGATATCCACAAGGAATCATCTTCATGGTTTCAAGCTGTTCTTTAAAATAAGGAACATCAAAAATATTGGCAGGTACGGATTCATCATCTTGAGTATAAAGCGCATCAATGATCTTTAAAGTCACATCTTCTCCTGTATGACTATCAAAGACCTTATGCCAATGGAAATGATTCAATCCTGCAAATTTATAAACTAAATCATCTAATGACTTATTAATAAGCTGAGGTTCTTTCATCATAGCGCCAACTGGAACATTACATAAGCCAATGACACGATCCCAATGACCGTATCTTATAATAGCCTCAGTAATCATGCCACTTGGATTTGTGAAATTGATAAGCCATGCATGAGGACAAAGCTCCTTCATATCTTCTACAATGGACAAGATGACAGGGACTGTTCTAAAGGCCTTAAAGATACCTCCAGCTCCATTGGTCTCTTGTCCAAGCTGACCATATGATAAGGGAATACGTTCATCTTTAATACGGGCATTTAGTAAACCGACTCTGAATTGGGTTGTGACAAAGTCTGCATCTTTCAACGCTTCTCTTCTATTTAAAGTTAAATGGACTTTGACATCATAACCAGAAGCATCCCACATACGCTGTGCCATCTTTCCTACGATTTCTAGTTTTTCTTTTCCTTCCTCAATATCTACTAGCCATATTTCCTTGATCGGCATTTCTTCATATCTTTTAATAAAGCCTTCCATTAGTTCAGGAGTATAGCTGCTGCCACCACCGATTGTAACAATTTTTACACTTTTTTTCATTTCTCATCCTCCTATCTGGTTTTACTATAACACTACTTTTTCATACCGCTTACATTTTTTCAGATTATGATATTCTTATTAAAAAGTAAGTGATAGAATAAACATGAGGAGGTTATTATGAAAGATATAGAAATCGTTTATCAGTTTTTAGATGAAGCACAGACATATTATCTTGCAACTATGGAAGGAAATCAGCCTAGAGTCAGACCCTTTGGTACAGTGCTGCTTTATGATGGAAGACTCTATATTCAAACAGGCAAAATAAAGGATGTATCAAAGCAGATCAGCATTAATCCACATGTAGAAATCTGTGCCTTCAAAGATGGAAAATGGCTTCGTGTTGCCGGTGAACTCGTCAATGATGATTCCCATGATGTCAAAGTAGCCATGCTTGAAAAAATGCCTTCCTTAGCACCAATGTATAGTGCTGATGATGACAATATGCAGATGCTTTATTTCAAGAATGCGAAAGCATCATTGTGTTCATTTGTGGAAGAAACAAAGACATATCATTTCTAAAAACACGTTTCGACGTGTTTTTTATGTTAAAATGAAACAAATGGGGGATAATATATGAAAGAAATCAGTATTAAAGATATTGAAGGAATCAATATTGGACAAGTAGAAAACAGTGAAGGGGGAACAGGATGTACTGTCGTCATCTGTAAAGATGGGATGCGTGCTGGACTTGATATAAGGGGTGGAGGTCCTGCCTCAAGAGAAAGTCAGCTGCTTAATCCCTTGATGGCGGCCCAATCAATTCACGGAATCCTACTTGCAGGAGGAAGTGCTTTTGGTCTAGAAGCAGCTACTGGTGTAATGAATTATCTAGAAGAACATGACATCGGTCTTGATGTTGGTGTCACAAAAGTACCGCTTATCGCACAAGCAGATCTTTTTGATCTTATGGTAGGAGATAAGCACGCAAGACCGGATGTCAAGATGGGATATGAAGCAGCCAAGGCAGCAATGGAAAATCCCAATTATAAAGATGGTAACTACGGTGCTGGATGCGGTGCCACGATTGGTAAGATTGCAGGAGGAAAGACCTGCATGAAATCAGGAATAGGAAGTTATGCGATTCAGGTAGGAGAACTTAAGATTGGTGCTATTGTAGCAGTCAATGCCTTAGGGGATATCTATGATCATAAGAGCGGAAAGATGATTGCAGGATTATTGTCAGAAGATCATAAATCATTAAGAAGCACAACTGAAGTGATGGCTTCATCAATTGATGTTGTAGACAACCGCTTTGTCTCCAACACCACATTGGCGATTCTTGTCACAAACGCGAAATTTGAAAAATCACAGCTTTGCAAGATTGCCGGAATGGGACATGACGGCTATGCAAGATCCATTCGTCCTGTTCATACATCTTATGATGGCGACAGCATCTATGCGGCTTCTGTAGGAGAAGTGAAAGCTGATCAGGAAGTTGTAGGAACATTGGGAGCTGATGTTATCGCGGAAGCAATCAAGCGAGCTGTCTATAGTGCGAAAGGTGCCTATGGCTTACCTGCACTATGCGATCTGGAACTAGGAGGATAATATGCTTTCATTAAGAAGATATGAAGAGAAAGATGGTGAAACAATTCTTTCTTGGATTCAGGATGAAGATACTTATTATAAATGGAGTGCTGGTATTTTAGGAACATATCCAATCACCTTGAATCATTTCAAGAAGATCAATGACATGGAAGCCTTCATGGTCATTGAAGAAAAAGAAATAGGATTCTTCACCATTCGTTCACCAGAAAAAAATGTATATCGTATTGGCTTTGTGATTCTTGATCCTAAAGCAAGAGGAAAAGGCTTAGGAGCAGGTCTTATTAAATGTGCTATTCAATATATTAAGACACATTATCCTGTAGAAAGAATTACATTAGGCGTCTTTCTTAATAATGAAAGAGCCTTACGCTGTTATCAGAAGGTGGGCTTTAAAGAAATTAGTAAAAAAGAAGTTAATATCAATAATCTAATATGGCAAGGCATAGACATGGAATTAAGTGAATAGGGAACTATTCACTTTTTGCATTATTATATAAAAAAGATATAATGAGAATAAGGAGGATTATTCAATGAAATGCGATTATCATATTCATACATCTTATAGTGATGATTCAACATTCGAAATGGAAGAGGTTGTAAAACTGGCTATAAAAATTCATCTTGATGAAATATGCTTTACTGATCATGTCGATTATGGTGTCAAAAGAGACTGGGATGATCCCCAAGGCATTCTTTATAAAAATGATACCGTCTTTATGAATGTCGATTATCCATCCTATATGGCACAGATTGCTTATCTTAAAGAAAAGTATAAAGATCAGATCATTATCAAAGCTGGAATGGAATTTGGCATGCAGGTGCATACCATTCCTCAATATAGAAGATTATTCCATGCTTATCCTTTTGACTTTATTATCCTTTCATGTCATCAGGTAGATGATTTAGAATTCTGGACATATGAATTCCAGCAAGGTAAATCTCAGATAGACTACAACAAGAGATATTATCAGGAAATAAAGAATGTTATTTCTTTATATAAAGACTATAGCGTATTGGGTCATCTTGATCTGATTGTCCGTTATGATGAATCTCCACTTCCATTTGATTTCATAAAAGAATATATAAAAGACATACTTAAGATCATCATCAAAGATGGAAAAGGTTTAGAAGTTAATACATCTTCTTATCGTTATCATTTAAATTCCACTCAGCCATCCATTGAAATACTTAAGCTTTATAAAGAGATGGGAGGACAAATTATTACTATTGGCAGTGATTCTCATGAGCAAAGCCATCTTGGAGCTTACATAGAAGAGACGAAAGCTTTATTAAAGGAATTAGGCTTTACTCATTTCTATACTTTCAAGAACATGATGCCAATCGCTCATGCTCTTTAGAAGGAGGCTAATAAATGAAAACAGCTATTGTCTATTATTCTCATCATCATGGCAATACTAAAAAACTACTGGATGCGATAGCTTTGCAAAATGAAGTAACACTTATTGACGCGACATCTACTAATAAAGTAGATCTATCAGAGTATGATCGTATTGGTTTTGCATCGGGCATCTATTATACCAACTTTGCCAAACAGGTCATCAGTTATGCAAGAGACTATTTACCTGAAGGTAAAGAAGTATTTTATGTCTATACATCAGGTGCTAAAGATGGAGACTTTTTAAAAGGGATTCGTCAAGTGGTCAATGAAAAGAACAGCATTGAATTAGGTGAATATCACTGTCAGGGATTTGATACTTTTGGCCCATTTAAATTGGTTGGTGGGATCGCCAAAGGACATCCTACTAGTCAGGAGATAGAGGGTGCTGTTGCGTTTTATAGGAACCTATAAGAATATGGATGTCCATATTCTTTTTTGACACAAAAATTTAATAGTTTTTTAGTAATTTTTCTAAAAAACTAATGAATTATTGTCAAAAAGATATTATTATTATATATAAGGGTTATTAATTAAGGAGGTGTACGACTTTGGCTAAATTGAATGTACAGGCCGTACAAAAAATTAAAGATATTTGTGAACGTTACAAAGATGAAAAGACGCCACTCATGATGATTTTACATGATATTCAACATGAATATGGCTACATTCCTTTGGAAGTTCAAGAAATCGTTTCGCAAGAAACAGGTATTACGGTTGCAGAGATTTATGGTGTTGTTACTTTTTATTCATTTTTCTCTTTAAAGCCAAAAGGGAAATATGTAATCGGGTGCTGTCTAGGGACTGCATGTTATGTAAAGGGTGCACAGCAGGTCATCGACAAGTTCCAGGAGATTCTTCATATCGCCCCTGGAGAAACTTCGGAAGATGGATTGTTTACACTTGATGCCTTGCGCTGCATTGGAGCATGTGGTATTGCACCAGCTGTTAGCATCAATGGTACTGTTTATCCAAAGATGGAAGTCAGTCAAGTACCTAAGATTATTGAACAATATCGTAAAGATGCGGAGGTGGCTTAAATGATTGCTACTATGGAAGAAATGAATGCACATATTGCCTCATTGACTAAAGTTTTTGATGAAAAGATTTTAGGACAGGATGGAAAGAGACATATTGTGCTTTGTGGTGGTACAGGATGTTTAAGTTCACATTCCGAAGAAATCAAGAATCGCTTTGAAACAGTGATTAAAGAAAAAGGAATAGAAGATAAGGTAACAGTTAATCTTGTCGGTTGCTTTGGCTTCTGTTCACAGGGACCATTTGTAAAGATTTATCCTGAAGATACTCTTTATCGTATGGTCAAGATTGAAGACGTAGATGAAATCGTTGAAACAGATCTACTTGATAATAAAATTGTAGAACGTCTTCTTTATGTAGAACCAACTACAAATGAAAAGAAAATCAAGCAGGATGATATTCTTTTCTACAAGAAACAGCGACGTGTTGCATTACACGGCTGTGGTGTTATTAATCCAGAAGATATCAATGAAGCTCTTGGTATGGGTGGATATCAGGGATTAAAACGTGCATTGACAATGACAAGACAAGAAGTCATTGATGAAGTATTAAAAGCAGGACTAAGAGGTCGTGGAGGTGGAGGTTTCCCTTCTGGAAAGAAATGGCAATTTGCCTATAATCAGGATAGCGATGAAAAGTACGTTGTCTGTAATGGTGACGAAGGTGACCCTGGTGCCTTTATGGATCGTAGTATTCTTGAAGGAAATCCTCTTGCGGTCATTGAAGGTATGGTTATTGCTGGATATGCAATTGGTGCTAGCAATGGTTATTTCTATGTTCGTGCTGAATATCCAACTGCATTAAAACGATTGCGTATTGCAATTAAGCAGGCTGAAGAGCTTGGGTTATTAGGTAATCATATTTTAGGTACATCATTTAGTTTTAGATGTCATATTCGCCTTGGCGCAGGTGCTTTTGTCTGCGGTGAAGAAACAGCGTTGCTTCACTCTATTGAAGGTAAACGTGGGATGCCACGTCCACGTCCACCATTCCCAGCTGTATCTGGATTATGGGGCAAGCCAACTATCGTTAATAACGTAGAAACATTAGCTTGTGTTCCATTTATCTTAAGAGAAGGCAGTGAAGAATTTGCAAAGGTTGGAACTGAAAACTCAAAGGGTACTAAAGTCTTTGCCTTAGGTGGTAATGTCAACAATGTTGGTCTTGTAGAAGTACCAATGGGAACAACGCTTAGAGAACTTATTTTTGATATCGGTGGAGGCATTCCTAATGGTAAGAAATTTAAGGCCATCCAGACAGGTGGTCCATCAGGAGGATGTCTTACTGAAGAATATCTAGATGAACCAATTGACTTTGATAACTTAGTTGCTAAAGGATCAATGATGGGTTCTGGTGGTGCGATTGTCATGGATGAAGATACATGTATGGTCGATGTCGCAAAATTCTATCTTGAATTCATTTGTGATGAATCATGCGGTAAATGTACACCATGTCGTATCGGTACAAAACGTATGCTAGAAATCCTTACAAAGATTACTGAAGGCAAGGGTGAAATGAGTGATCTGGATGAACTTGAAGAATTAAGTGAAACAGTACAGACCAATTCACTTTGTGCATTGGGACAGACATCTGCCAATCCAGTCAATTCCACACTTCAGCATTTCAGGGATGAATATATTGCGCATATTGTCGATAAGAAATGTCCAGCACATGTCTGCAAGAATCTTATGGAATACCATATTGATAAAGACAAGTGTATCGGCTGTGGATTATGTGCAAGAAACTGTCCAGTACACTGCATTAAGGAAATAGATTATAAGCCAGAAGGTCATAAGTGTAACTCTATGGCCATTGATACATCAGAGTGTATCAAGTGTGGTTTATGTATGTCTAATTGTCGCTTTAAGGCGATTGAAAAGAGATAGGAGGTTCATATGATTAATATTAAGATAGAAGGCATTTCTTATCAGGTTGAAGAAGGCTTAACAATATTGGAAGCTGCGAGATCTTGCGGTTATGAAATCCCATCTCTATGCGCCTTTAACCATGGTGAATGTAACCAGGGTTCATGTCGTGTCTGTCTCGTTGAAGTAGTAGGAGCAAGAGGGCTTGTTGCAAGCTGTGTCTATCCTGTACATGAAGGAATGGAAATCTTGATTTCTACTCCAAAAGCAACACAGGCAAGAAGACGAAGCGTAGAACTGCTGCTTTCAAATCATAACAAGAACTGTCAGCAGTGCGATAAGAATGGCAAATGTGAATTATTGCATGTTGCTACAATAACTGGAGCAAGAGATGATGCATTCAAGGGTGAACACTCACCAACACACCTTGACTACTTGGCACCAGGTCTTGTCCGCGATACTTCTAAATGTATTCTTTGTGGGCGCTGTATTGCCCGCTGCAAGAATGCGCAGGGATTAGGTATTCTCGGATTTGAGAACCGTGGCTTTAATACCTTTGTTTCACCAGCAGAAGATCGTAGTTTTGCTGATTCACCATGTATTCAGTGTGGTCAGTGCGTCAACGTCTGTCCAACTGGTGCATTGATGGAACATTCAGAAATTGCGAAAGTGGATCAGGCTTTCAAGGAAGGAAAGCATGTCATCGTGCAGGCAGCGCCTGCTGTTCGAGCAGCATTAGGAGAAGAATTTGATTATCCAATTGGTACACCGGTCACTGGCAAAATGATTGCCGCCTTGAGACGATTAGGCTTTGAACGTGTCTACGATGTTAACTTTGGGGCCGATCTTACAATCATGGAAGAAGGTTCTGAGTTACTTCAGCGTCTTCAAAATGGTGGTACATTGCCAATGATTACATCTTGTTCACCAGGATGGGTCAACTATGCAGAATACCAGTATGGAGATCTGCTTGATCATTTATCTAGCTGTAAATCTCCACACCAGATGCAAGGAGCTATCATCAAGTCCTACTGGGCTAAACAGAACGGTTATGATCCAAAAGATGTCTTTGTGGTTTCTGTTATGCCTTGTGTTGCAAAGAAATTTGAAAAGCAGCGAGATCAGCTTAAAGTTGATGAAAACTATGATGTAGATGCTGTTATAACAACAAGAGAACTTGCCAAGATGATCAAGCGAAGCGGTATTCGTTTTGACAGATTGCCAGATGAAGATTGGGATCAGGATATCATGGGTGATTATTCTGGTGCTGGTGTTATCTTCGGGGTAACTGGTGGCGTTATGGAAGCAGCACTTAGAACAGTCTATTATAAATTGACTGGTCAAGAATATGGACGTATCGCTTTTGATGAAGTCCGTGGACATGATGCCGGTATTCGTGAAGCAACAATCGATATCAACGGTCTTGAAGTAAAAGTTGCGATTGCCTCAGGCATGAAGAGCGCCAAACCATTGCTTGATGATATCAGAAACAACAAGTCGCCATATCATTTCATCGAAATCATGGGATGTCCTGGTGGATGCATCAACGGTGGTGGACAGCCTTATGTCAAGCCATGCTTCTTGCCAAATGAAGATGACAACATTCTTGACACATACAAGGAAAAAAGAGCAAAAGCTCTCTATAGTGAAGACGAACGTCAAATTGTCAGACAGTCCCACAATAATCCACAGATTATTGAACTTTATGACAAGTACTTAAAAGAGCCAAACTCTCATCTTGCACATAAGCTGCTGCATACAACATATGCAAGCAGAGAAGGATTTAACGAAATAAAATAATGATGTACCAGTCATAGACTGGTACATCACTTTTAAAGGAAAGAGGAAAAATTATGAACAAATCAGTGAATACGAAAACAATTACATTAACTGGGGTGCTTTTAGCTATCTGCATTGTCTTCCAGTTATTTAAAGGCATCTCGCCATTTATTTCTGGACCAGTTGTTAATGCAGTTATCATTATTGCGACAGCTGCAGTTGGATTATGGAGTGGAACAGCCATTGCGCTTATTTCACCAATTGTGGCTTATTTCTTAGGAGCAACACCAATTCTTCAGGTGATTCCACTTATGATTCCGGTCATCATGGCAGGTAACTGGATCATGGCAGGAGCTACTGTACTTTATAAGAAGAACAATGAAGATTTAAGAGGTGTTGCGACACTTGTTGTGGGAGCAGTATTAAAAGCAGCTTTCTTATGGTTCATGGTTTCATTTATCATGTTGCCAACATTCGGTAAGAATATTCCAACACCTCAGCAGATTGCAATGAAAACAATGTTCTCAACTGTACAGCTTATCACAGCTTTAATTGGTATTGTCATTGCATTATTATTATGGAAACGTATCGGTCAATTTATTGAACAGTAAAAAAAGACTTCAAGTAGATTTCTACTTGAAGCTTTTATTTCATTTTATATTGAAATAATTGAGTCCTATATTTTATTAATATAGAATTAAAAGTGAAGGGTAGGTGATAGCTTTGGAATGGTCAATGATGTCGCAAAAGCTTGAACAGGATTTATGTGAGAGTTTGCGTGATCGTGTTTATTATGGCTTTATCAAAGTAGATTCACTTATTCAGTTCTGTATTTATGTAGACCATCAAATCTGGTTTCAATCACAGCTCAGTGATGAAATCTCATCTGCTTTATAATTGTCATTTCTTGATGTTTCAAGATGATATTGATGGAGAAGTCAATAGTGCAATGATACATGCGCTCTATATTTCTTCATGGGATATTCCCGTGTATCTTACATAGTTTTTAAGACAGGCTATTGATATTTCTCTTACTGATGATAATGAGCTGATAAGACTTCTAGCCATTCTTGATCGTCGTGTCTCATTGGAAGATCTTATTTCCATAAGAGATATGGTTGACTATCAGCCTTGCTGGCTTAAGAAGTTTTATTTGTTAAGGATGCAAGTGGAAAACATCGATATGCACGAAGGTTTAGGGAATGTGAGTTAAGTGAGTTGTTGTTCTCGCCTAGTGGAGGAGGGTGAGACATGAAGATAAAAAGATTCAGAAAATTGATGATCTGCTACTGGGTATTTTGGCTTGCTGGTATCGGATTGTTTTGGACAAGGAATATCAATGATTATCTAATTCCATTTTCAGTAGGATACTTTATTATAGGATTGCCATTGGCAAGTATTGTTGTATCGATGCTGATGGTGTCTTCTCGTATTATCAACAAAGGAAGATGGATCCTGATTTTCTTTTTTGGAGTCATGTATATGTTAGCAGATTATCTGACATTCACATTAGCTAATATGCGTGCATTTCATAAATGGTCATGGCCAGATCTAGATAGTTTTCTTATTGGCGCTGCCTGTGCTCTAATCGGTCTATTTATTGGAACAGTTCTTTCTCGTCACGCAAAGCGTCATTAATTTTTTTCGTGAAAGCATTTTCGTTGTATTTCCCATATATTTATTCATATAATGAAGATGTAGTAAGCGAGGGAATTTATGAAAGAATTAGTTGAAGATATGTCTGTATTAATTAAGCAGGCTCCTGTATGTTTGTTTTATTTTAGTGATCCATCAGATTTGCCTAGTTTATCAATAATGGAAAGACTTAAGTCATGGGTAAGACGCTTTCCGCAGATTGAAGCAAGATATATATTTCTTAATCAGCATCCTGAATTATTTGAGAAATATGAGATTGTGAATACTCCAACAGCATTTGTTTATATTAAAGGGACATGTGTATTGGAATATCATGGGTATTTCAGTGTTGATGATTTAATGAGATATACAGAAAACTATATTTATGTGATGGAAGTGCTCTCTTAGAGCACTTTTTTGTTTTTTTAATAAAATCGTATTGTCACATTTTCATAAAAGTAGTACACTCGAAAAAGTCAAATATGAAGGGGAGAGAAAATTTGAAAAAAGAAAAGTTAGAACCAATGCTGATTGGATGTCTTAAAAACTATAACAAACAGCAGTTTTTTAAGGATCTGATCGCGGGTATTATTGTAGCAGTCATCGCTTTGCCATTGTCCATTGCCTTGGCCCTTGCTTCAGGTGTTGGTCCCAACGAAGGTATCTACACAGCCATTGTAGCAGGATTTCTGATTTCACTATTTGGTGGAAGTAGGGTACAGATTGCAGGACCAACTGCTGCCTTTGCGACAATTGTGGCCGGAATTGTAGCTACTGATGGTCTTGATGGATTAATGATGGCCACTATTTTTGCGGGTATCATTCTTCTAGTAATGGGATTCTTGCGTTTAGGAAGTCTTATTCGCTTTATTCCATATACAATTACGACAGGCTTTACAGCGGGAATCGCAATGACAATCATTATTGGTCAGTTGAAAGATTTCTTAGGATTAACTTATCCAGCAGGAACAAAGACAATTGAAACATTGGATAAGCTAAAAGCCGTTATTGCCAATAGTCATACATTAAATACACAGGCTTTGATTGTCGGAATTATCTGTGTCATTATTCTTGTGGCTTGGCCACTTGTACCTCGTATTGGGGAAGTGGTTCCTGGTTCATTGATTGCGGTATTTGCGGGTATCTTTATGGTGAAAGGATTACATCTTCACGTTAATACCATCGGTGATCTTTATACAATCAAGAGTGGATTGCCAACATTTCATGTGCCAGTGCTTCATTTTAATGAGATGAATCATATCATCTCCAATGGGGCAACGATTGCTATTTTAGCAGCGATTGAATCATTATTGTCATGTGTTGTAGCCGACAGCATGATCAATTCACATCATCGCTCAAATACAGAGCTTATCGCTCAAGGGATTGGAAATATCGGATCCGCATTGTTCGGTGGTATTCCTGCAACTGGTGCGATTGCCCGTACTGCAGCCAATATCAAGAACGGTGGACGTACACCTATTGCCGGTATGATTCATGCGGTTGTACTTGTATTGGTGCTTATTATCCTGATGCCATATGCATCACTTATTCCTATGCCAACCATTGCAGCTATCTTATTCTTGGTAGCCTATAACATGTGTGGCTATAAGACATTTATTCATTTGATCAAGACAGCACCAAAAAGCGATATCTTCGTATTGGTAGTGACATTCGCATTAACAGTATGCTTCGACTTGGTTATGGCTATCGCTGTAGGTATGGTCATCTCATGTCTGCTTCTTATGAAACGTTTAGCAGATGAAACAAGTGTCGAAGGATGGGTATACTATGATCCAGAAACCGATCCAGATGACATTGAATTAAAACATGTACCAGACAATGTGCGTGTTTATGAAATCAGTGGACCAATGTTCTTTGGGGCAGCTGATGCGATTACTTCAATTACATTAGAAGAAAATACTAAAGTACTTGTCATTCGTATGCGTGCTGTACCAGCACTTGATGCTTCAGCTATGCATTCATTAGAAGACTTTACTAAAGGTTGTCTTAAAAAAGGTGTGAAGCTTGTATTCTCACATGTTAATGAACAGCCAAGAAAGACAATGAAAAAAGCTGGCTTTATTGATTTAGTAGGAGAAGAGCTATTCTTAGATCATATTGATGAAGCATTAGAAAAAGCAAAAGAAATTGCATAAAAAAACAAGGGATTCCTGATATCTTGAGGGAATCCCTTTTTAAATGTTTTTTCTTAAGTCAATAAGCAATCTGATTAATAGCAGTGTACCAAATAAAAAGAAAAGAAGAGAGAGTAAAGGCAAATCAAATATGACTTTAGGAAGATTGCTCAAGGTCATTAATGAGGCACTTAAGTAAAGTATCCCGATAATGATAGCTAAAGTGATATTGTGATTATTTCTTCTCATTTCACGAAGTGTTTTCTTATCAGGGTCATTTTCAATATGTAAAGTGAGATGACCGTTCTTTAATCTCTTCAATACATCATGACTTAATGAAGGCAGGGCTACACCTTTTTGCATATTGGTATAGACAACCTGTAAGCTGTGCATGATCTGTGTCTTAAGATCAAGTTCACTTTGAATCTTATGACGCATATGATTCGCAAGAATCTCTACGAGATTGACTTTCTCAGAAATCTTTCCCAATGTTCCTTCCATGGTTACCATTGATCTTGTCAGCATTGTCAGGTCTGCAGGAATGGCAACCTTATTGGTCTTGATGATAGTAAAACATCCTTCAATAAGAGGACCAAGATTAAAGTCTGAGAAGTTGGTTTCCATATACTTCTCTACAATGCTGTCGAGCTGACGAATCAGCTGAGCCTGATTGATTTCCTGTTCTGGCTTGACTAAAAGCAAGAAGGCATCAAGAAGACCGTAGATATCATCTTCAAGAATACTGGTGATGGCCTTTGATAGAATACGCTGTGTATCAGCAGTGATGCTGCCCATCATGCCAAAGTCAATCCAGGCAATCTTTTCTTTATAGACATGAATGTTTCCAGGGTGTGGATCAGCATGGAAATAACCGTCATCTAGAATCTGTTTACAATAGTTTTCTGCAACCATTTTGGCTAACTGGTCCATATTGTATCCATCTTCTTTTAGATGAGTCTTATGGTCTATCTGAACCTGACCGCAGTTGCTCATGATAAGCATATGAGTGGTTGTGTATTCATGATAGACATGAGGAACCATGACATAATCGACATCTTTGTTGAACTGATAGAAGCGATCAATATTTTCAGCTTCCTTGATAAAATCAAGTTCAATCTGGGATGTTCGCCATAATTCTTCAATGATTGCTTTAAAATCAATAAGATTGCCCGTACCAGAAGCCATCTTCATCATGCCACAGGCTTTTCTTAATAGCTTTATATCAGATTCCATGATTTCATAGATATGAGGTCTTTGTATTTTTATGACAACATTATCTCCATTGATAAGCTTTCCTTGATGGACTTGAGCAATTGAAGCAGAACCAAGTGGTACATCGCTGATGGATTGAAAGACTTCATTGATGCCCATCGAAAGTTCTGCTTCAATTGAAGATTTTACGATAGAAAAATCAAGAGGCTGAACCTCTGTTCTTAATTTTTCAAGTTCTCGTGTATATTCAACACCTAGTATATCGCTACGCATTGACATGATCTGTCCAAACTTGACAAAAGTGGGACCTAAATCTTCTAGAATACATCTTAGTTTAACAGGATTTAGTCCTCTGATAATATGATGCTTCTGCAAGATGGACAATATTTCAGTTAAACGACGAGAAGCGTGAGTATCACTCATTGTTTTCATCAGCATCAAGTTCATCTAGCTTATCACGTAAAGCCTTGCGTTGATCGATAGATAGCTTATCTACACGATTAATCATTTCCTGACCGATGCGATCTTTTGTCTTAGTCTTAAGTTCTTCATTAAGAGCTTTACCCTGATCGACAGTAATTTCACCTTTCTTTACAAGTTCATCTACGATTTCCTTGCCTTTTTCAGCAGTAGATGCAGCGGCACCGATGCCAGCTAATATTAAGTTTTTAGTTAATTCTCCAAATTGCATAATAGAATCCTCCTAGTATAATCTAATTGACTTATCCGTGAGTTACTTTTAAGACTCCCTGGAGTCATTAAAACTGATAAGCGTTTAGATTATATCCCTTTCTTTATTTCCTTTATAATAGAAGTATTGAATATGTGTACTTTAGGTTTTCTCCTTATAGCCTTGACTAGATCTGAAAGTTTACTGCCACAGTGATATGACTAAATAGTAATGAGTTGGATAAGTCCTTGAATTTATATCTTCACTAGGTTCTGTGTTATGTCATAGTGCAGACATGTTCAATTATATTCATCTTAGAAAGGAC
>NZ_JNKN01000030.1 GCF_000702065.1 Kandleria vitulina DSM 20405
TATGACAGATTACGACGAAGAGGCAATTCCAATGTATCTTTTGAGATATTTATGGTCGCAATCGGATTCAATATCAGGAAATATCACAATATGATTCATAAAAGAAAGCCGAGCGAAGAAAGAATGAAGTGCTGCTAGAACAGTTATTCACATACTGAAAAACGTTATTCACAGCTATATAGGGATATTGCGCCCAAAAATGGGTGTTTTTTTATGTCTAAATGCCCGTAAACAGATTTTATCTGGCTGTAGGGAGTCAAAGAAAGAAAAAAAGAGCTGGTCCAGCTCAGTGATTATCCATAAATCACTTTACTGGGTCAGCCCCTTTTTATGTAGTTTAATGGCTATTTTTTTGAAAAACTATTATTTAATTCATATTTATAAAACAATATATTACAATAAAAATGTCAACAAAACCTCTTATATATGCATTATTTCTCATAACCAATTGAGAATGACATAATACATAATCATCTTTATTACAGTTATGAAAAGGAGTGAACATGAAAAAAATACTAAGAAACACGTTGTTAATCTCATTAGCATTTATTCTAATTGGCTGCAGTAAAACACAATCTAAAGAAGAAATACTTCAAGAAAAATATAAAGTCATTGAGTCATTCTTTAATGCTTACAGCAAGAAAAACTATGAGGAAATGTACAAGTATTGTACAAAAGAAATGAAAGAAGGATTTACTCAAACTGTTAAAGCAATTCCAACCGCTAATCTGATCGTAGAGAAGAAGATTACGACAATTACTCATGAAAAGAAGGAATACATCTCAGTTAAACTTATAGTAGAAGCCACAATAAAAAGTTCTATCTATCCAGGGGATTTATGGCTTATTGATGTACTTGTAGAAAAAGTTGATGGTAAATGGCTTATTACTCATTATACAACTGGATAAAATCCTCCTTACTAAAAAAATAACGAAACACTTTATGAGTTGATAAACCAATCCCAAAAAATGTTTCGTTTTTCTTTATTATTAATTGAATCAACGTAAATGAAACGTAAATTTTTTCGTTTCATTTACGTTTTATCTTTAAATATTATAATGCATCTTACTTTTTGGAATACTTCGTTCCTCTTCCTCTTCCGTGTTTCACGATATATCCTATATCCATTAAGCCATTCAAGATTTTTATCGTCTTCGATTTACTCCAATCTAGCTTCTCGGCTATTTCACTACTACTATAACGTAATTCACCTTTAAGCAAATCTAATAATCTATTTCCATCAGATGTAATTGTACCAGTTGCTGATAAAACAGGTAGGATAACTGTTATAGAATTATCCCTTATTTCAAAGCTTGGTTTAATTGGGGAATCTTTATAAGCGTCTATAATTCGTTTAATTCCAGTACCAAACATCTCAATATAATGTAGTCTGAAGAATATATGTCCTAATATTGGATTTCTTAATGTTGAAATATTACCATGTAAATATTCATCTTCACTTATTCCAGTTGGTAATCCACCCGGAGATGACACCTCTATCCTATCATCAAACATTGAAATTCTAATATTAGAATCTACATCCCATGTTCTATGAACTAAAGCATTCGCAACAGCCTCTCTAAAAGCTTTTTCTGGAATCATTTCATTTAAAACTCTATCAGATCCCTTTATTTGCTCATACTGATAGTATCTGCGATACATAACTACGGCGTTATTATACTGTGTAATAATAGAAACATTGCTGAAGGTTTCTCTATCCAATATATTATCAATAGAACTACCAAAACGTGTAATATCAATTCCAGGAAAACTATTTTTATCAGATAATAAAGAAGCGGCATTATTTAGACGTCCATCTTTCGTATAAAGTCCTAAAGTTCTAAGAGTATCATTGTTTACTTTTGTAATTCCAAGCTTTTCAATAAGACTTTTCTCAAGCACGGTAAATGACATCTCATCATCATTAAATAATGATTCAAAATACAAATTTTCACCTTCAAGTGTGAGGCGTTTTAATTCAATCTGATCAACCGCAACAGATGAAGTATCACTTCTACGATATGCCTTCCCTTTATAATAATAAGGCTTATATCTTCCCTCATTTACTTCTAAGGTTATTACATTATTCTTTCTATTAATGGAAAGCGAATAATCCGGCTTAGGGGAAATAGAATCGTTGATTTTATTTTCAATATCCAAGCATTTTTGTTCAGGGTTATTTATTCCAAGAACATCTCCATTATCCGCAATTCCAAATTGAATTTTACCAGTTCCAAAATTTGAGAAGGCACTAACTGTCTTTAAAAATGAATTTGTCACTTCAGATTTGTATTCTAATGTTTTTGTTTCTTTCATAAAATAACCTCCTGCTCTTTAGTATAATTTTATCATAAGATAAACGAAACGTAAATGAAACGTAAATTTTTTCGTTTTATTTACGTTTCACAAAAAACACGAAAATAGTATTTTCGTTTAATTACGTAATAAAAAAATAAGAATAGCGAGTCGCTATTCTTATTTTAATTTCCAGATATCTTCATTGTACTGAGCAATAGTTCTATCACTTGAGAAGTATCCAGCTTTTGCAATGTTAATTAACATCTTCTGAGCCCAAACACGACGATTTGAATAATCTTCAATAGCCTGCTGTTTAGTCTTGATATAATCTTTTACATCAAGAAGAGCCATGAACCAGTCTTTAGTCCATAAATCATGATGTAATCTTTCTAATGATTCAATTCCATCTTTACCGCTGATTTCTTTCATTTCATCAGATACGATGAAGTCTACTAATTCTCTAATATCTTCATCTTCTTCAAGAATCTTAGCTGAGCTATAATCTTCATTTTCATAATGAGCGATAACTGTATCACTGTCTTTACCAAAGACATAGATGTTTTCATCTCCTACTAGCTGATGAATTTCTACATTGGCACCATCATCAGTACCAATAGTGATTGCACCATTAAGCATAAGCTTCATGTTACCAGTACCACTTGCTTCCTTAGAAGCTAATGAAATCTGTTCTGAGAAATCTGCTGCAGGAATAATCTTTTCTGCATAAGTTACATTGTAGTTTTCTACCATTACAACACGAAGATATTTATTAACTTCTGGATCATTGTTAATTAATGACTGAAGACAAAGAATTGTATGAATAATATCTTTTGCAAGAATGTAGGCAGGAGCAGCTTTTGCACCAAAGATGCAAGTGATTGGATGGGCAGGATAATGTCCTTTTTTGATTTCTAAATATTGATGGATGATAGAAAGGACATTCATTTGCTGACGTTTATATTCATGAAGACGTTTAATCTGAATATCAAAGATTGAATCTTTGTTTAGATCAATATCTTCTTTATCTTTGATGTATTTTACAAAGTCTGCTTTTTTCTTATCTTTAATACTTAATAATTCATTTAATACTTTATCATCATTAATGAACTTTAATAATTCATCTAACTTAGAAGCATCTTCTTTATATCCTTCTCCAATTAGAGAATCAATGAAGTCAGTTAATTCTTCATTACATGAAAGAAGCCATCTTCTAAATGTAATACCATTTGTCTTATTGTTAAACTTAGAAGGATATAAATCATAGAAATCCTTTAATTCTGTATTCTTTAAGATATCAGTATGAATAGCTGCAACACCGTTGATCGCATATCCAAAATGAATATCCATGCTTGCCATATGAACTAACTGATCTTTATCGATGATGGCAGTCTTTTCATTTCTGCTTCTTTCTCCTGCTACCGCATCCAATGCTTCAATGATTGGAATAAGCTGAGGAACGATTTCTTCTAGATAATGCATTGGCCATTTTTCTAATGCTTCTGCTAAGATTGTATGGTTAGTATATGCACAAGTCTTAGATACAATACGGATTGCTTCTTTGATTGTAATACCTTCTTTCATCATTAATCTAATTAATTCAGGAATAATTAATGATGGATGAGTATCATTGATCTGAATTGCTACATGTTTAGCAAGATCTCTTAAATCAATCTTTTTCTTTCTAAGATCTTCAAGAATCATCTGGGCACCAGATGATACCATGAAGTACTGCTGATATAATCTTAATTTCTTTCCTTCTTCATCACTGTCATCAGGATAAAGGAATAATGTTAAGTTCTTAAGAACATTTTCTTTGTCGAAAGAGATACCATCTTTAACGATTGCTTCATCAACGCTATCAATATCAAATAAGTGAAGTTTATTCTTGTTTCCTTTATAGCCAAGAACATCAATATCATAAAGTCTTGATCTTAATGCAAAGTCTTTATATTCTACAAGATAAGATTTTCCTGTCTTGTTTAACCATGTGTTCTCATCAATCCAAGGGTTAGGCATTTCATACTGTTTCTTATCCTTGAAAGTCTGTTTAAATAATCCAAGATGATAATTTAATCCAACACCATCTCCAGGTAAGTCCAATGTTGCAATTGAATCTAAGAAACAAGCTGCTAATCTACCTAGACCACCATTTCCAAGTGATGGTTCATTTTCAATTTCTTCAATTTCAGATAGTGAGAAGCCATTCTTTTCAAGAATATCTTTGACATCTTTACGAATACCAAGATTGATAAGGTTGTTGCTCATGAGCTTCCCAATCAGGAATTCTGCAGAAAAGTAATAAACTTTTCTTTCACCATCAATTAAAGGCTTTTCTTCAGTTAAATCTTTTACAAGATGTAACAATACTGCATAAACTTCTTCATTAGATAATTCTTTTAATGCTTTTCCATAGCCTTTCTGACTTAAAGTTTCTAATTGTTTTTCAAGTAACATGATAAACTCTCCTTGTTAATAACGATGATATGTTGTCGTTAACTTTTTCATTTTTTCATTAAGCGCTTCTGTTAATTCTTCCTGTAGAACTCTCCACATCCAGTTTCCACCTAATGTGTTAGGTGTATTCATTCGTGCACTATTATCTTTCATTAAATAATCCTGAAGAGGAATAATGCACATTCTTGATACTGAAGAGAAGACAAGCGCAAGACAGGCATCAAGCCATTCTTCATGGCTATCGCTTTCAATTTTTAAATATTCTTTTAGTGCTTTCTTTTCAATTGGCAAGATGGAATCAAACCATCCCATCATTGTTTCATTGTCATGTGTTCCAGTGTAAACAACACTGTTTTCAATGTAGTTATGAGGCAAGTAGCTATTAGCACCGCTAGAATCACGTGAATCAAATGCGAACTGTAAAATCTTCATGCCAGGATACTGGCAATCTTTTACTAGCTGCTTAACGCTATCTGTTAGATAGCCTAAATCTTCTGCAATGACATTCATCTTGCCAAGCTTGCTTTCAATAGCCTTAAATAAAGCAAGACCTGGACCTTTTTCCCAATGTCCATTGACAGCTGTTTCATCCCCATAAGGGATAGAATAATATTCATCAAAGCCTCGGAAATGATCGATACGAACGACATCGTAGGCATCTCTTGCATAAGCCATACGTGCTATCCACCATTCGTAGTTTGTCTTTTCATGAACATCCCAACGATAAAGAGGATTTCCCCAAAGCTGTCCTGTTGCTGAAAAGCCATCAGGTGGAACACCAGCAACTGCTTCTGGTTTAACATCTTCATCTAGTTGGAATAATTCAGGATGAGACCAAACATCCGAAGAATCAAATGCGACATAGATAGGAATATCTCCGATAATAGCTACATTCATTTTATGAGCATACTTTTTTAGTCTATACCACTGTGTCCAGAAGATATACTGCATAAAACGATGATAGTTCATTTCATAAGATAACTCTTCTCTCTTTTTCGCAAGTACATTCTCATCTCTAGAACGGATATCCTGAGGCCAGAATAGCCAGCTCTTGTTTTCATACTGAGACTTGATTGCCATAAATAATGCATAATCATCAAGCCACCAGGCATTCTTTTTACTGTAGGATATGAATCCTTCATCATTTTCAATATGACTGTTCTCATATGCTTTTCTTAATAGCTTATAGCGATGTTCATAAAGGTAGGCATAATCTACTTCTTCTTTATGTATATCTTTCTCAGGAAGATCCTCTTCACTGATCCAACCATTTTCACAAAGCTCATCTAATGAAATAAAATAAGGATTTCCCGCATAAGTAGAAAATGATTGATAAGGTGAATCACCATAACCAGTAATACCCAAAGGTAGAATCTGCCAGTAAGTCTGTTTTGCTTTTGACAAAAAATCTATAAATTGATAAGCTGCCTGATCAAAGCAGCCAATGCCATAATTGCTTGGCAATGCACTTATTGGCAATAATACTCCACTTTCTCTCATATTGCTTCCTCCAAAATAATGCCATAATGATCTGATACACGATCTTGATCAAATATTACTTGATGACTCTTAATTAAACGTTTCTTATTGGACATGATATAATCAATTCTCATGCCCTTTTCCTCCTGATCCCATCCTGCAATCTTACCAGGAATTGTTTCTTTTCCTTTAACCTCTTTTGCTAAAGTACGAGTATCAATCCAGCCATTTTTTAGAATGTAATCATAGCTTTCTTTTCTTCTATCGTCTGGCGCATTGAAATCTCCAGCGATGTAGACATTCTTTTTATCTTGTACATGATTCATCAATGTTTCCCATTGATGTACAAATGGTTCATCTTCATCATCCCACCATCCAAAATGAACAGTGTAGATCCACACTCCATTGCTTTCAATCGCTAAGGCTGCTCTTTTCTTCCAGTTATAATAATCATCTGTATTGGTTAATACAAACTCTTCAGTAGAAACAATTGGTGTCTTTGAGAAGATAGCTAACCCTTCATCAAATTTATCAAAGCCAATCTTGATTGGCATCCAGTTCCATTGATAATCTTCAAGATAAGAAGATAAAGCTAAAGCATAATTATCAGATTTCAGCTGATGGCAGCCTCTATAGCTAGAGGGTGCCATCACTGAATCTGCATTTATTGATTGGTTAACTTCCTGTAAAGCAATGACATCAACATCATTCTCCAGGATGAACTTTGCTACTTTATTTAATTTTTCTAAGCCATTCTCTTCTGATAAGGAATGTGTATTGAGTGTCATTATTTTCATAGTCATTACCCCATTAATGCATCATTAATATCTGATTTTAAGACGTCTGCCTTAGGTCCATAGATTGCCTGGATACCATTATCTTTCTTAACTAGACCCATTGCGCCTTCTTTTTTCCATTCTTCTAATTCTGCAACTTTATTGACGTCTTTTACTGTAACTCTTAATCGAGTCATACATGCATCTACTAATTCAATATTTTCTCTACCGCCAAGTAAAGCGATGATTGCTTCTACCTGAGCGCTTCCCTGATGACCTTCACCAGTTTCATCCTGTGCACCATCATAGTTACCTAATCTACCAGGAGTTGCATAATGGAATTTCTTGATCATAAAGTTAGCTACAAAATATCCAACTACACCAAAGACGATGCAGGCAATAATAAAGTTGATGATATCTCCACCAAGACCAGCCTGTAAGGACATAGGTACACGAGTTAAGAATTCAACGTTACCAAATGAATGTAAACGAAGATGAACAACACCAGAAGCTGCGAATGCAAGTCCCTGTAATACTGCATATACGATATATAATGGCAATGCTGCAAACATGAACATGAATTCAATTGGTTCAGTTACACCAGTAAGCAATACTGCCAATACTGTAGAAACGAACATTGATTTATACTGTTTTTTCTTATCCTCATCAACATTCTTGAACATAGCATAAGCAACACCAGTAAGCATACCTGTTGCACCAATCATCTGTCCAACCTTGAATCTAGCAGGTGTAACTGTAGTTAATAAGTGATGATATGCTGTCATATTGCCAGCGTTCTTGAAGTTGATTAAGTCATTAACCCAAGCTAACCATAATGGATCCTGACCAAATACCTGTTTACCAATATTAGCACCAGTTGCAATTGTATATGTTCCACCAAATGAAGTATAGTTCATTGGAATCGTCAACATGTGATGTAAACCAAATGGCAATAATAAACGTTCCAATGTACCATATACAAATGGTGCAAGGATTGGAGATGTTTTAGATGAGTTCGCAATCCAAATACCAAATGAGTTGATACCACCCTGAATGAATGGCCAAACAATTGACATGATAATAGAAATAACGACTGAATAAGCAATAACCATAATTGGGACAAAACGTTTACCATTGAAGAATGATAAAGCATCAGGTAATTTTCTGAAGTTGTAGTATTTGTTATAAACAACACCACCAACGAAACCAGAAATAATACCGACAAATACACCCATGTTCAAGGCTGCTTCACCAAGAACAGTTGTAAAGTATCCATTAACTGGAATAGCTTGTCCAAATAATGTATGTGTCATCGCATTAGAAGCACTTACCATATCAGCAGTTACCCCAAAGATAGAACCTGTAATTCTATTAATTAAGATAAAGGCGATCAAGGCTGCGAAAGCACCACCGGCTCTTTCTTTAGCCCAGCTACCACCGATAGCACAAGCAAATAGAATATGTAAGTTATTGATAATAGCCCAACCAATGTTTTCCATTGTTGTACCAATTGTCATCACAAGACTTAAATCAGCACCAGCCATCTGTACTAGCTTACCAAGTGAAATCATCAACCCAGCAGCTGGCATAACAGCGATAACTGTCATCAATACTTTTCCTAATTTCTGTAAGAAATCAAAATTAATATGTGGACCTTTCTTTGAAGAAATTGTCATGATTTCTTCATTAACATCATGATGACCTGCATTGATCTTTAGTTTTTCTTTTTCTAATGGTGAAGTAATAATAACAGGTGTCACAATATTAATATCTTCTTTAACAAAACGGTCATAATCTGCTTCATAAAGCAAAGTACCTTTTGTAACCTGATCTCCTTCTTTCACATGGAAGTAGAAACCTTCTCCTTTAAGATCAACTGTTTCTAACCCATAATGAATAAGGATTTCTAATCCATCTTTTGTCTTTAAGCCCACTGCATGTTTGGTTGGGGCAATCATTGTAACTTCACCATCTACTGGTGAATAGATCTTACCATCATCTGGAATAATGCCACATCCATTTCCCATCATCTTCTGTGAGAAGACTGGATCTGGAATCTCTTCAATAGGAATAACTTTTCCCTTAATTGGAGAGACGATTGTTTTCTTGCTCATAAAACTTATCCTCCTCTTATATAGTGATTTCATCACACAAACGTTTGTTAGCACTTACAAGATGATTGTAGAAAAAAATGAAAACGTTATCAACATCATTTTCGCATCTTTTTTGCTTATTTGTGCAACATTTGCGCAAATATATGCGCAACAGTTTGCGTATGAATGTTTTCATAATTTTTACAATATAAATATTTTATGTTTTATGTTCCTTTCTTTATGCTTTATTTTACGATTTGACATCCCCATTTTTTCTACTTAAGATAAGTATAGGAGGAATACATATGGGAGTTACTATTAAAGATATCGCTAAAAAAGCAGGAGTCTCTACTTCAACTGTATCACGTGTTATAAATGATCACTATTCAATTAGTGATGAAACTAAAAAAAGAGTACGTGATATTATGAATGAACTCGGCTATCACCATGAACATGCACGTACCATTCATACAATTGGCGTTGTCTTTCCTCGTTCAATGGTTGATGCCTACGAAAACCCATTCTACCTTGGAATCGTAAGAGGAATCAGCTATATATGCAATAAATATTCTTATCGTTTAAATGTCATTACCGGTGCTAATTTCCATGAATTAAAGAATTCCATGGAAATCACACAAGCTGATGGCTATATCTTCCTTTATTCTGATATAGAAGATTCACTATTAGAATATATGAATACTAATAATCTTCTTTATCTTATTGTAGGCAAGCCTACAAGCAATACGAATTCTACCTTAAGTGTTGATACTGATAATGTTCAGGCTGGATATGAAGCAACTAAATATCTTATTGCGCTGGGTCATACTAAAATTGGATATGTTGGCACAAGCAAAAAGAAACAGTTCTCAGTGGATCGTAAGGTCGGCTATCTTCAAGGAATCACTGAAGCTGGTCTTGGCATCAAGACACAGTATATGGTCGATCTGTCTTCTAGTTATTCTTATAATCCAACTCAGATTCTAGAACTATTAACACAGGAGGACCGTCCTACTGCCTTTGTAGTATGTGATGATATCTATGCTACAATTATTATCAGACTCATTGAAGAAATAGGACTTAAAGTCCCTGATGATATCTCCATTGTCAGCTTCAATAATTCCATCTTTGCAAGACTGATGCATCCAGCATTAACATCACTTGATATCAATGCCAACCAGCTAGGAATGGAAGCTGTCAGTCAACTGATCAAGCATATTGAAACACCTGGTATGTTTGCGACAAGAACCATTGTTCCTTTTACCATTACAAAAAGGGATAGCTGTAGAGCTATGAAATAGAATATGCATATAAAAACACCCTCACAGCTAAGCTGTGGGGGTGTTATTTTAAATTATCTAATTTCTTGCAAAACAAATCATTTGATCAAGAATATGTTTTAGTTCTTCTCTTTGTGAATTTGTCATACGTGATACTTTAGCATTATGTCCCTTTACCGTATCAAGATGTACTCTAACTTCATGCTTTGAATTAATAGCTACAACTAATGGAACGTAAATCTCTTTTTCGTGGACATATTTCTTATAAAATACCGTGAGTTGACTTCTAAGTGTAGAATTAAAAGATTTATCATGAACATTTAATACATAACTTTTATCTCCTGCATCTTTTAAACAATGATCTAATTCCGGTAAAAGTTCTATACACCATGGACATTCAGGAAATCCAAGATAATAGACTCCTTTTTTTCTTTTTTTAATTCTATTTATAACTTCTTTTGGAGAAACTTTAATCATACGTGGCGTATGATCATTATAAGCAATATTATGCTCAGTTTTATTTGTAATGTAGTTAATACTTGTTAAAATTATAATAAAAACAATAATACTGATGAATACTTTACTTTTTTTCATTTTTTCAATAGATTCATAATAGATAAAAGAATAATTTCACCATCTGCAGTAATAGGAAAAATATTTATTAACTGACATAAGCACATAATCTTAAAGACAATAACCTTATTCTCAGGTATGATAAATGTTAATAGTATCATCAAAAGTGGAGATGATGAGACAATTAAATTTTTTATATTATCTTTAGTGTTTTTATACACAACTGAAGGAACCAAAAATTTCAGCTTTATTTTTGGTTCTAATTTCAGTGCTTTTGCAGTCAGATAATGAAAAAATTCATGTAAAATTATTGATAATATTATTTCAATTATCACTTGTAACAAAACATTAAGCATGCTTTTTATTGATTATATAATATATAGCTAACCATATTAAAATAAAAGCAAATAAGCATATAGCTGTTTTTGGTGTTAACGTAAAGTAATTTTCAAGCAATTTATTCGTCATTTTTGTAGTAATACGCATACCTAACATTGTGAAATTAATTCCAGAATGTTGAATAGAAAATAATGTATGAATAAAGTCTAATACAAAAACAACCATGAATACCATAATTGCATAACTGATTTGTTTAATATAATTCATCTTGTAGCCTCCTTAATTGTTAAATACGTAACCATCATTAAAATGATAAAGATAGTACATAACACATATATATTTCCAAACAAATAAATAATAATCAATAAAATCATTACTGTTGATGTAATGAGTTCATTCATATTACTTATACTTTTAGGTAAAAGTATTCCCAAAATCAATGCAGATAATGAAAGATTAATACCATAAAGAAATACCATTAATCCATGATGTGTAGTTAACCCCAACACAAGAGAAGGCATTTCTACTATGCAAATAATTAATAATAATGAGATAAACTCATATAAAGATGATATTCTGTAATGTGGAAACATTTTTCTTACTGACATTGTTGTATTGCCGTAATATAAAAAAATCAATGCTAATATTGGAAAAAGAAAATTTATTATTTCAATATCTTTAATCACAAAATAACAATAACAAGCCATGCTCGCAATAAGAAAGGATGTGACTTTAAAAAATCTTGTTCGTAAAAGAGCCAAAAGAAACAAAGAAGGTTGAATACATGAAATATGTGTATATTCACTTGTCATATAAAGATTCAAATTTTTTTGCATGATCCAACTCAAAATAAAAAGAACAACACCAGCGATCATTGCACTTATTGTAATTGTTAACAATGAGATAGGCTTATCAGCAATAAAACTCTCTATCTTGTATTTATAATCTACAAAATAATAATACATTGAACCTAATAAAAGAAGCTGGTATACACGAATAAACCATTTTTTATGTAGACAGGAACGTATAAACCGCAGTGTCTGAAATACTCCTAAAAAAACAACGTGTATACTTATAACTATAAGCATAGATGTAAAAATTTCATTTGTAATTAATACTAGTGCTGGTATTAAAATAATAACGAAAAGTTCAAATAATATAAGAGATAAACTTAGAAAGAATAGCCTTTCACTATTGAGTATGTCTTTCTTTCTAAAAGGCAATGCTTTTGTAAAATAAATTGACTTCATATTTAAATGAACACCTGAATCCAATAACAAAAATATAAAGCCTGCCAATAAAAAAGTTATACTGTATAAACTAGAAAGTGTTTGTCTTTTCGCAATCATTAACTCGTTTACACTTGTAGACATCGCAACATTTTTTAAAACATTAACCTGATTTACATTCATATAAAAATAGAAAAAATAAAAAATTAATAAACTTAATCCAATAAGATAACGAATATATTTCTTTTTTAATAAAGGATGTTTAAACAGACCTTGAAAAGAATCTTTAAAATAAAATTTATAAAGAAAGTATGTATTCATTAATGACTTCCTGCTTTCTTTTATATTCATTTTCTTTTTTTATTTCTTCTATCATCATCATTTTATCTTGTGTTACTTTACAAAGTTTACCCTTTTTCATCATATAACATTCACATTGAAGATTTTCAATAAGATACATTTCATGTGTCACTAATACGAATGCTCTTTTACGAGAAAGCTTTTGTATTAGTGCTTCTAGTAAAAGCACTGTTTCAAAATCAAGACCATTAAAGACTTCATCCGCAAATACATATTGTGTATTAGAAGCAATAGCAGCAATAATCTGTATCTTCTTTTTCATCCCGTACGAATATGTTTCAATAAGTTTAAGGTATGCTTCATTGAAATCAAGAAGTGTTAAAAGATAACTAACACTTTCTTTATGCGAATGTGGGTAACGTGCCAATACAAACTCAACGTATTCTTTGCCTGTCATGTACTCTGGTAAATAAAAATCAGATGGTATATAAAAACATTCTTTTTTTCTTTCTTCATCTGACATATTTTCATAACTCATTACTCCCTCATCTTTATCAATGAGATCATTAATTATATTAAATAAGGTTGTTTTACCACATCCATTAAGTCCAACTATAACAGTAATACCTATATTATTGAATGTAAATGACAAATCATCAATTACTTTATGGTTATTATATGACTTTGATAAATGTGATAGATATAAACTCTTATTTTCTAACGACGTTTGCATCCTATTCCCATCTCCCAAATCTTAGGCCATCGAAACTTAATTCTTCCTGCAAAACTATATCCTCTTCTTGTGCAATAAAATGCATATGCAAAATGTGAAACTACAATCAAGAGTGCAAAGAAACACCAAAACCATTTGTTTTCAATTTCATTTTCATATTTTCTCTTCAACTGATAATGATATGATATCAAATTGCTATATAAATTACCCATAACTTATACCTCCTATATATAATACACATATATTATATATTTATTTATTAAAGAATTCAATATGAAATATTTAATATCAAACAAACTAACATCTTTTTATCTTTAAAACAAAGACCACTAACATAATCGTTAGTGGTCTTTTAAGACTATTTTATTTTGTCATACGATCTCTGCGATATTTAATATAGTCACTTATTCCTAAGACAAGAGTAAGTGCTACAGAGTAAAGGAGAATCATCAAGTATGTGCTATCTGTTTTTGTAAAGTATTTATACAAAAGCATAATCACAAAGATGATTACCCATTGAATAAGATATCTTAGTAAGAGTTTCATATTACTTCAACCCTTTTACATTGATTCTTACTAAAGCTTTTTTAAGAGCTATTTCAGCACGCTTGATATCTAGATCATCAGTAGGATGTTCTAGTCTGCTCTGTGCTCTCTTTTCAGCTTCTTTTGCTCTTTGAAGATCGATTTCTTCTGGTGATTCAACAGCATTACCAATAACAGTAACTTCGTTTTCACCTACATAAAGGAATCCACCGGCAATCGCAAACTCATATGTCTGTCCATCAATCTTATAGTTCATTTCAGAGATATCTACACCACTTGCGAGAGGGATATGATGCGCAAGAACACCGATGTATCCATCAGTAGTCTTAATGTTCAAAATATCCACATCCACTTCCCTGTAGGTACCTTTTGGTGTGACAATCTTTAAATGAAACTTACTCATTTTTCATTGCTTCAGCTTTCTGTACGGCTTCTTCGATTGTACCTACATTGTGGAATGCCTGTTCTGGTAAATCATCATATTTACCTTCAAGAATCTCTTTGAAACCTTTTACTGTATCTTCTACATGAACATACTTACCTTCAAGACCAGTGAACTGTGATGCTACTGAGAAAGGCTGAGATAAGAAGTTACGAATTCTTCTTGCTCTTGCAACAGTCTGTTTATCTTCATCACTTAATTCATCCATACCTAAGATAGCGATGATATCCTGTAATTCCTGGAATCTCTGAAGGATTTCCTGTACACCATGAGCAACTTCATAATGTTCTTTACCAACAATATTTGGATCCAATCCTCTTGAAGAAGAGTTAAGTGGATCTACGGCTGGATAAATACCTAAAGCTGCGATACCACGATCAAGTACGACACGACCATCAAGGTGTGTAAATGTAGTTGCTGGAGCTGGGTCAGTTAAGTCATCAGCAGGGACATAAACGGCCTGTACTGATGTGATTGATCCCTTCTTAGTAGAAGTGATACGTTCCTGTAAAGCCCCCATTTCAGTTGCTAATGTTGGCTGATATCCGGCCTGAGAAGGAACACGTCCTAATAAGGCAGAAACTTCTGAACCAGCCTGAGTGAAACGGAAGATGTTATCGATGAATAGTAAGACATCCTGTCCCTGTTCATCACGGAAATATTCAGCCATAGTTAAACCTGTAAGGGCAACTCTAAGTCTTGATCCAGGTGGTTCATTCATCTGACCAAAGACAAGTGTTGTCTTAGATAATACTCCCGATTCTTTCATTTCATAGTATAAGTCGTTCCCTTCACGTGAACGTTCACCTACACCAGAGAAAACAGATAATCCATTATGTTCAGTAGCGATATTGTTAATGAACTCCTGAATTAATACGGTTTTACCTACACCGGCACCACCAAATAGCCCTGTCTTACCACCCTTGATGAATGGGCAGATCAAGTCTACAACCTTGATACCTGTTTCAAGGATTTCTGTTTCTGTTTTCTGATCTGCATATGTTGGTGCAGCTCTGTGAATAGGCATATGCTTTTCTTCACTTAATTCTTCTTTACCATCAATGGCATGTCCAAGAACATTGAACATTCTTCCTAAAGTGTTATTGCCTACAGGTACACTGATTGGAGCACCTGTATCAATAGCTTCCATCTGTCTTGTTAAACCATCAGTTGAACCCATGGCAATACAACGTACAACATCGTCACCGATGTGCTGTGCAACTTCTAGTGTCAATTCTTCACCATGGTTATTAACCAAGATGGCAGTATTTAATTCTGGTAGATTTCTATCACCAGAGAACTGAACATCGACAACTGGTCCACGGGCACTTACGATTTTCCCTATATTAGACATATGGCACCTCCTTCTTATTCAACATTGGCACCAGCCACAATTTCACTAACTTCATTAGTGATTGCAGTCTGACGAGCCTGGTTATATTTTAATCTTAATTCATCAGTTAATTCTTGTGCATTATCTGTCGCATTTTCCATTGAAGCTCTTCTTGAAGCATTTTCACTTGTAACTGATTCTACAAGATATCCATAAATGACAGCCTGTAGATACATTGGAATCAAGCTTCCTAGCACTTCTTCAGGAGAAGGTTCAAATAATGTCTGTTTACGTAGTTCAGTTGATTTCTCATTTCTAAGATCACTTTGATCCACGGGAAGAAGCTTCACATTACGTGGAGTGAATGTAATATTATTTACAAATTCAGTATAGATGATATGAATGCTCTTAATGTTCTTAGCAACATATTCATCCAATAGATGATTTGTCATTCTTACAATATCCTTAAATTCCAAAGTAGAATTTAAATCAATCCACTGTGTGTTAAGCTCCACATTGCGATGGTTTTTGCAATAGGCATAGCCTTTATTTCCAATCATGTAAACAAGATCGCCATCTTTGACTTCTTCATTTAGCATCTTGTATACGTTAGCATTATATCCACCACATAACCCTAAGCTGGATGTAATCACAATATAAGCATCTTTTCCTTCTTCATTAACTTTAAGATAAGGAGAATAGACACTCTTTCCTGAATATTCAAGAATCTCTGCACAAGTATCTTTTACTTGTGTATAGTAAGGCTTCATTTCATCAAGTCTTTTTCTTGTTTTCATCAGTTTGGAACTTGCGACAAGCTGCATCGCTTTCGTGATCTTCATCGTAGAATCAATTGATTTCATACGACGTTTGATTGCCTGCATCTGTCCTGCCATAAGCAATTACCCCGCTGTCTGCAGTCTTTCGAACTGTTCTACATAAGCTTTCATGGCAGTCTTCAAGTCAGAAGACAATGCGTCTGATAAGACTTTCTTTTCTTCAATTTCCTTGATGTATTCTGGATGTTTAACAGTAATGTTATCGACTAGACCATCCATGAATTCAGTCATCTTTTCAATCTTGATAGTCTTTGTTAAACCGTTCTTTAAGGCAAACAATGTCAAGATCTGAGTAGTAACTGGACGAGGAGAATACTGAGACTGTACTAAGACAGATCTGATTCTTTCCCCATGATCAATTGTAGCCTGAGTAGCTTCATCAAGGTCAGAACCGAACTGTGCAAATGACTGCATTTCAGTATACTGTGCCAATTCAAATTTTAATGATGAAGACACCTGCTTCATTGCTTTAATCTGCGCTGCAGAACCTACACGTGATACAGATAATCCAGTATCGATGGCTGGTCTGAAACCAGAGTTAAATAATTCCTGCTGAAGGAAGATCTGACCATCAGTGATTGAAATAACGTTAGTAGGGATATAAGCTGAGATATCACCTGCCTGTGTTTCAATGATAGGAAGGGCAGTAATTGATCCTCCACCATTTTCTTCATTAAGCTTACAAGCTCTTTCCAATAATCTTGAATGAAGATAGAAGACATCACCTGGATACGCTTCACGTCCTGGTGCTCTCTTTAATAATAATGATAATGTTCTATATGCTACGGCATGCTTAGATAAGTCATCATAAACAATAAGAACATCTTTACCCTGTTCAAGCCATTCTTCACCAATAGCACATCCTGCATATGGTGCAATGTATTGAACTGGAGCTAATTCACTGGCTGAGGCAGAAACAACGGTAGTATATTCCATTGCTCCACCCTGCTTTAATTTATTAACAACCTGTGCAACTGTTGAGTTTTTCTGTCCAATTGCAACATAGATACAATAAATATTCTGACCTTTCTGGTTAAGAATTGTATCAATCGCAATAGCAGTCTTACCTGTCTGTCTATCACCGATAATCAACTCACGCTGACCTCTACCAATTGGGATAATCGCATCAATAGTTGTAATACCAGTCTGTACTGGTTCATCTACTGACTTTCTTGTCATAACCCCTGGGGCAATTCTTTCAATTGGTCTTGTTTTAGTAGTATGAATTTCTCCCTGTCCATCAATTGCCTGTCCTAAAGGATTGACAACACGTCCTAATAATTCATCACCTACAGGCACTTCGATAATGCGTCCTGTTCTACGCACTTCGTCGCCTTCCTTGATATCATCTGCGTTACCTAATAGTGTGACACCAACACTGTCTTCATCTAAGTTCATGACCATCCCATAAACATCACCTGGGAATGCAATTAATTCCCCAAGCATGGCATTATCAAGTCCATGAATAAGAGAGACACCATCACCGACAGTCATGACTGTACCGACATCTTTCTGTTCGATGACATCATCAAAGTGCTTAATTTGTTCTTTGATTAAGGCACTGATTTCATCCGGTCTTAAACTCACACTTGTCACCTACTTTCTAAAAGCTTACTTCTAAGCTTTTCAACTTTATTTTTAATAGAATCATCATAGACTCTTGTATTAATTTGTACCTTGATACCACCGATTAAAGATTCATCGATAATTTGTCTTAGCACAATAGTCTTGTTTTCCTTTTCACTCATTGCTTTTTCTACATCTTTAAGCTGTTCATCACTTAACGCATAAGGTGTATAAACAAGACCCTCTTCAATTCCTAATTTCTTATTGCATAAACCAATAAAGCTTTTCACAATATCACGAATGTAGCGAATTCTTCTTTTCTTAACAAGAAGCTTAAGGAAGTTCAATACGTACTTATTGATAGATGAAGAAAAACTATCATCTAATAGCTTGCACTTATCTTCATCAGAAATAAGTACATGTGAGAAAAACTGTACGATTTTTGGATCACTTTCTAACACTTCATCGACAAGCTTCATATCATCTAAATATGAGCTGATTGCATCTTCTTCAGAAGCTAATGCAAAAAGTGATTCTGCATATCTTTCTGCTACAGTATCCATTAGTTGATTACCTCATCCACAAAACTTTTGACCATATCATCATTAGTGGATGCATCCATGTCTTTCTGCATGATCTTAGTAGCTACTTCAGTAGCAATATCAACGATTTCTTCCTTCATTTCAGCTCTCGCCTGCGCTTTTTCAGCTTCAATCTGTTCTTCAGCCTGCGCAATCTTATTTCTAGCCTGTTCGTTGGCTTCATTCATGATTTGTTGCTTTGCTTTATTTGCGTCTTCCTTCGCAAGATCAATGATTTCACGATACTGCTTAGCAGAAGCTCTTGCCTGTTCTTCACTTTCCTGAAGATAAACAGTAGCTTTCTCTCTCATATCTTTAGCATCATTGATATTTTTCTCAATAGCATCAGCTCTTTTATCCATGAAATCTAGAACATATTTCCATAAATATTTCTTGAATAAAAGAAATAAAACACCAGTTGAGAGTAACTGTACAATAATTGTTACAAAGTTCGGGAATAGCTTTAATTCAATATTTGGCATAGCAATTCCTCCTATTTATTTTTAGTAAACGAATAATAAGATTAATGAAACTAATAGACCATATAAGGCAACAGTTTCTGTCATGGCAACACCCATGATCATTAATGTACGAATCTTACTTTCTGCTTCTGGGTTTCTTCCTAATGCTTCAAGAGCCTTAGAAACGGCAATACCTTCCCCAATACCTGTACCTAAACCAGCAATAATTGCTAGACCTGCTGCAATTGCAATTAAACCTTTGTCTGTCATAATGATTTCCTCCTAATTTTATGTATAGACAATTCTTACAACTTTATTCCTCATCCGGATTTTCAATAGAAATCAGGATTGTGGATAATGTTACGAAAACAAGAGCCTGAATCACACCAGAGAATATATCAAAATATGCATGTAATAATGGTGCCAAAACAGGACCTAAGAAGTTAAATGGAATGACTTTATAAGATAAAAATGAAGTAAACTGATAAATCAAAGCCATAATAAATGAACCACTTAACACGTTACAGAATATACGCATTGAAATAGAAATCAATGGCGAAATAGTTCCAAATAAATTTGTTGGCGGGATAAGATTTGATTTCAAATAAGCACCTATCCCATTATGCTTAATAGAATTAATCTGAATAAGCGTAAATGTTACAAGAGTCAGCGCCAACGTCACCGACCAGCTCGATGTAGGTGCTTCAAAGCCAAGAAGTCCTGATAAGTTTGCGACTAATAGCCAAATAAACAACATCGCAAAGTAGGGATAATAATTCTTTTCAAACTTCTTAGGCATAATGCTTTTGAAGTAATCATAGAGCCACTTAATCAAGATCTCCACAAGGAGAATAATGCCGTGTGGCTTTTCAAGAGGATCTGCTTCTCGAAATTTCTTGCCTGCCCAAATAAAGAAAACTGCTAAGCAAATAGTGATGATCAATGATGATACCAATTCTGCCTGAATAACAATCTTCATTATCAATGATTCCTCCTTTCCCCAAGTATCGTCCAATAAATTGTCAGCTTAGGCAACATCAAGGCGATAAAAACTGCTGCAAGATGAACATACTGCTTCATAAATATACCCGCTAACAACGCTAATGCATACAGCATCATCTTGACAAAATGCATAACCATAACAATCAATACGGACTTCTTCAATGAAATGATCATATCGATCATTTCTATATTTACAAGATATACGATCATCCCCATGATGGATCCTAAGATCCATCCAACGGGGATAGTGTAATCTCTTGTAACAAAAGTGATGATAAATGACACAATTAATCCAAATAGAAAGGGAATCTTACAATCATTTATCATTTTTTTGAGATCACTCATTAGTCAGTACCAAATAAACGATCTCCGGCATCTCCTAGACCAGGAACAATATATCCCTTTTCATTTAAATGATGATCTAGGGCTGCAAGCGTAATATCTACATCAGGATGTGCTTCCTGTAATGCCTTAACACCTTCAGGAGCACCAACTAAACATACCATCATGATATCTTTAGCGCCTCTATCTTTAATAGCTTTGATAGCATCCATTGCACTACCACCAGTAGCAAGCATTGGATCTACAATGATGACCTTAGAACTTTCAAGTCCACTTGGGAATCTTGCATAGTATTCATGAGGAATCAATGTTTCTTCATCACGATACATACCAATATGACCAATCTTAGCATTTGGCATAATAGTTCTAAATCCATCGACAAGACCAATACCAGCTCTTAGGATTGGTACAAGTACGATCTGCTTATCAACTTCATAACCAGTAGTCTTGCATACTGGAGTTTCAATATCTTTAAGTTTCAAAGGGAAATCCTTTGATACTTCATATGCCATCAACATTGCGATTTCATCAAGGTTCTGCTTGAAAATATATGTTGATGTGTTCTTATCTCTCATAATTGATAACTTATGCTTAATTAAAGCATGATCTAAAATCTTAACGCTCATAGTTTAATCCTCATAACTTAAATCTTTGTACATAGTGACTTTATCAGTAAGAGCCTTCACTCTTCTTAAACATTCATTCTTGATTTCATCAGTTTCATCATTCTTAAGTCTAAGAGCAATGATCTTACCAACTTCTCTAAAGTCTTCTTCCTTAAAGCCCTTAGTAGTCATAGCTGGAGTACCAACTCTAATACCAGAAGCCTTAAATGGTTTTTCAGTATCGAATGGGATAGCATTCTTGTTGGCAGTGATATTAACTTCATCAAGAAGACGCTGTGCCTTCTTACCTGTAATACCACAGCTTGCTTTAACATCAATAAGAAGAAGATGGTTATCAGTTCCACCAGCGACAAGTCTGAATCCTTCTTCTTTTAAAGACTCTTCCAATGCCTTCGCATTCTTTCTGATCTGTTTTGCATAATCTTTAAAATCATCCTGTAATGCTTCATAGAAGCAAGCTGCCTTAGCAGCGATGATATGCATCAATGGCCCACCCTGCATTCCTGGGAATACAGCTCTGTTGATTGCCTTAATCATTTCTTCATCATTACACATGATTACACCACCACGTGGTCCTCTAAGTGTCTTATGTGTTGTTGTAGTAACAACATCAGCATAAGGGAATGGTGAAGGATGTTCTCCTGCTGCAACCAAACCAGCAATATGTGCCATATCGACCATGAACAATGCTCCATTTTCATGAGCAATTTCTGCCATAGTCTTAAAATCTATAGTTCTCGAATAAGCGCTAGCACCTGCAACAACAAGTTTAGGCTTAACTTCTTCCACCTGTTTCTTGAATGCTTCATAATCAAGCATTTCAGATTCACGATCCACACCATATGCATGGAATTCATAAGTCATTCCTGAATAATTTAATGGATGACCATGTGTTAAATGACCACCATCATTTAAAGACATACCTAATACCTTATCTCCAGGCTGTAATAATGCAAAATAAACAGCTGTATTAGCCTGAGCCCCAGAGTGAGGCTGTACATTTGCATATTCACAATGGAAAAGCTTCTTTAATCTTTCAATAGCTAAAGTTTCAACTTCATCTACAAACTGGCATCCTCCATAATATCTTTTTCCTGGATATCCTTCAGCATACTTGTTTGTAAGAACTGAACCAGCTAATTCCATAACCTGTTGTGATACAAAGTTTTCAGAAGCAATAAGTTCAATATTGTTTCTTTGACGATCTAACTCTCTTTGTACACTTGCAAATACTTCACTATCTCTCATTCTCCTACTCCCTTTCTAGCGCCATCATCTTTTCAATACGCTTGATGTGTCTTCCACCTTCAAATTCAGTATGTAGCCATGCATTTAAGATTTCAACAGCTAAGCCTTCTCCAATAACTCTCTGTCCCATGGCAATCATATTGGCATCATTATGTGCTCTTGTAGCTTTTGCACTAAATACATCATGACATAAAGCACAACGAATACCTTTTACTTTATTAGCAGTAATGGACACACCAATACCTGTTCCACACACTACAACACCTCTATCACATTCGCCATTGGCAACTGCCTTAGCCGCTTTCGATGCATAATCTGGGTAATCACAAGATTCTTCTGAATATGTTCCGAAATCAACAACCTCAACCCCTTGAGCTTTCATGTTTTCAATCAAAACATTTTTAAGACGGAATCCTCCGTGATCACACGCAATTGCTATTTTCATGAATTAAAGACCTCCTCAATATCTTCCTTCGTGATTGCTCCTTCTCTTAAGATCTCCACTTTCCCGTCTGTTAATTTAACAACCGTACTCGCAAGAGAAGAAGACGTCTGTCCCTTCACAACAAGAGGAATTCTTCCATCAAGCTGTTCAAGAACTTCCTTTTCGTTAGTTGTATTCCCTCCTCCTGACAAGTTAGCACTTGTCACAGAAAGAGGACCAACCTCATTGATAAGATCCAAGACAAACGGACTATCAGGAATCCTGATTCCAATAGTTGGAAGACCATTTGTCATGGCAGGATCAACACTCTCTTTACGATTTAAAACAAGCGTAATGCGACCTGGCATAAAAGCTTTAGCAACCTTCATGATTCTTTCATCAACATAGGCATACTTCTCTAACATATCAATATGTGATAACATCAATGTCACCGCTTTTTTCTGATCTCTGTTTTTCACGGTAAACAAGCTATCTAAGGCTTTCTTATTTCCAAACTGAACACCTAATCCATAGACGGTCTCCGTCGGAAAAGCAACAACGTCTCCCTTCAAAATACATGCTTTAATTTCATCCATTTTTTCAGGTAAAACTACCTTAGTCATATAATCACCCCATACTAAAATGTATTTTAACATAAACTACCCTAAATGAGTATAAAAAACCATCGAAGAACAAGCGATATCTTCGGATTTTTTCATCATTTTATGCAAAATCCCTATTTTGCATAAATCCATTACTCATTTTATAAAGTTCCCGACAGAAAATCCACGTGCCTTTAGACCGTGGGATGAATGGCAGTTAAAATATATGGTATAATATACATACAGGAAATCCTATTTCCGAGTCTTTAGAAAGGAGAAAGCTG
>NZ_JNKN01000031.1 GCF_000702065.1 Kandleria vitulina DSM 20405
TCAATGATTTCAGCGGGTCTGTATTCTTTTCTGAAATCCTCAATAAATCTGAATTTGTCGCATGTATTGATTTTTTTTGAATATTGTCGTATTATCATATTGTCGTATGATGGGTGATGAATCAAACTTTGGTCAGGGAGATTCATCACTCTTTTTCTTTCTGAAGGATTGGTATGATACTATTGTACCCCATGCCTTTCCCGCAGATCAAAAAAGAGCGGGTACTGGAAAATATTTCCAGAAACCCGCTGAAAGTAACAGAAAGATGATTTCCCGCAGTTTGGAAGATCATCTTTTTTATTTAATATCATATTCTGAACCTCCAACTTTGATATTCTTGCATATTCTTCTCCTTGAGGCAAGAAAAAAGCTGGATTATTGTTCCAGCTTATTCATATCGGTAGATTCTCTTTCAAGTAAAGTACAAGGAAGAATGACTTTAAGTGGAAGATGTGTCTTTGTTTCTAAGAGCCCCTTAAGCATCATTCCTGCATACTGTCCCATTTCATATGCCGGTGCATGAACAGTTGTTAAAGATGGACTCGTATAGGATGCTTCATCGATATCATCATAACCAACGACTGAAATATCTTCAGGAATTTTTATATGATGTTCATTTAATGCTCTAAGTGCCCCTATCGCAATCGGATCACTCGCACAGACAAGAGCTGTTGGCAGTGTTCCTTTTTGTATTAATGTGTTAACCATAGTATACCCATCTTCTCTTGTATAAGAAGAAAGCAGTGTATAGTCCTCATAGTCGATCTGGTGTTCTTTCGCATAGTGGATAAATGTAGAATAACGTAAATCAGGATATAATGTTCCATCACTTAAATATTCTTTTCCACCAATAAAACCGATTTTCTTATGACGTAGTGATACGAGATAATCCATCAGATCATTTGTCGCTTTTGCAAAATCAAGTGAAATGGTAGAGAACTGATAATCCGTACAGCTCATATCGACAAATAGTGAAGGATGCATATTTTCAATGATATTCATTTCTTCTTTCGCAAACTTACCAATACAGATAATACCATCCACATCTTTAAGCTTGCTTATATAATCATGATCATTCTTAAATACACGCGTAATCTTCATCTGATGTTCCTGACAATAGTTTTCTACCCCAGTTCTAATCATCAGATAATAAGGATCATTAGCTTCCTGTTCTAATGAATACCACTGCAATATCGCAATGGTATGCGCAATAACCTTTTTTCTCTTTTTAACATAATGCAGCTCTTCAGCTGCCTGCAATATATTGTTTCTTGTCTCTTCTGGTAAGACAAGAGTGGGATCATTATTAAGACAACGTGAAACTGCTGCCTGTGAAACACCTGCTTTTAATGCTATATCTTTTAACGTAGCCACTATGGATCACTCCTTTTTTTCTTATTATAAAGTAATCAGTAAATTTTTACTAGATTTATCCGTTAATCTTTTAACTATAATAATTAGTAAATAATTACTAAAATGATTGAATTAAAATTTTACCAGGACTATAATGAAGATGAAAAGGAGATATTTATTATGAATAAAGAGATTTGTCAATTAATAAATTACGCTTTAAAAAAACAACTTATTTATGAAGAAGATGTTGATTATTGTATCAACCAACTGCTTGACTTGTTTCATTTAGATGAATTTACTAAAATAGAAACAGAAGATGCTCCACTAGAAGAGATTCTAGAAGCAATGCTTGAATACGCTGTTGCTCATAATCTATGTAAAGATGATATTACTAGTAAAGATTTATTTGATACACGTATTATGGATAAAGTCATGCCTCGCCCTCATGAAGTCATTCAAGATTTCAATAATCGCTATGCACATTCACCACATGATGCAACAGATTATTTCTATAATCTATCCATCTCTTCAAACTATATTCGCATGAATCGTGTCAATAAGAATATCAAGTTTAAAAGAGATACTAAATATGGTCCTCTAGCAATCACAATCAATCTTTCAAAACCAGAAAAAGATCCTAAAGAGATTGCTAAAGCGCGTCTATTAAAATCTTCTGGTTATCCACAATGTCTTTTATGTAAAGAAAACGTGGGATTTGCTGGAGATTTACGTCGCCCTGCAAGAGAAAATCATCGTATTATCCCATTAAACTTATCTAATAATCGCTATTATCTGCAGTATTCACCTTATGTCTATTACAATGAACACTGTATTGTCTTTAATGAAGAACATATCCCAATGAAGATTGATCATCAAACATTCACACATTTATTAGACTTCATTGAACAGTTCCCACACTATATGCTTGGATCAAATGCGGATCTCCCAATTGTTGGTGGTTCCATCTTAACGCATGATCATTATCAGGGCGGTGCTTATCATTTCCCAATTGAAGATGCTAAAGTGATCACTAATTACCAAATTGAAGGCTGCCATGTAGAACTCCTTCATTGGCCATTATCTACAATAAGACTTACCTCCCCATCAAAGGATCGACTTGTTCAATTAGCTGATCACATTCTTGAAGACTGGATTGATTATGATGATACATCTCGTCATATCATTTCCCACACTGAAGATACAAGACACAATACTATTACCCCAATTGCCCGTAGATCCGGCAATGATTATCAGATGGATCTTGTACTACGTAACAACCGTACAACTGCTGATTATCCTTTAGGTATCTTCCATCCTCATCAAGAAAATCATCATATCAAAAAAGAAAACATCGGCTTAATTGAAGTCATGGGATTAGCTATTCTTCCTGCCCGTTTAAAAGAAGAAATGTCATTATTAAAAGATTGTCTTTTGAAAAAGAAAACAATCGATGATTATGAATGTCTACTTAAACATAAAGAATGGTTTAATGAACTTTCTAAAAAAGATATCACCGAAGACAATGTTGATGAAATCATTAAACAAGGATTAGCTGATGTCTTCACTTCAGTACTAGAAGATGCTGGTGTCTACAAGATGGATGAAGATGGCATTAAAGGATTTAAAAAATTTGTTAACTACACATTAAAAGGAGAAATTCTATGAACACACAAGAATTTATGACAAAACTAGAAAATCATCAATTAGATGATATTCTTAATGATCTCTATGAAGACGAAAGTCTACTTGAATACCAATACAATCGTTATAAGAAAGCAATTGAAACATTCAATAAACTATACGGTGAAGGTGATTTTGAAATATACACTGCTGCTGGAAGAAGTGAAGTAGGCGGAAATCATACTGACCACCAGCATGGTCGTGTCCTAGCTGCTTCTATCAATCTTGATGCAATCGGAATTGTTCGCAAAAGAGATAATATCATCAAAGTAGTATCTGATAACTATGATATTCCTGAAATCGATATTCACGATCTTTCTTTTGTAGAAGAAGAAAAAGGAACATCCATCGCACTTATTAAAGGTGTCATCGCTAGATTAAAACAGTTAGGTTATGCAATCGGTGGATTTGATGCCTACATTACAAGCGATGTCCTTATTGGAGCAGGACTTTCCTCTTCAGCTGCTTTTGAAGATATCATCGGTACTATCATTGATGGATTGTACAATGATATGAAAATTGATATGGTCACAATTGCCAAAGTGGGTCAGTACGCTGAAAATGTCTACTTTGGAAAACCCTGTGGTCTGATGGATCAGTGTGCATGTGCGGTTGGTGGTCTTATTACCATTGATTTCAAGGATAAGGACAAGCCGGACGTCCGTCATATTGACGTGGACTTTAGCTCTTTTGACTATAGCTTATGCATCGTTGATGCAAAGGGTTCTCATGCAAACCTTACTGATGAATATGCAGCTGTTCCTCGTGAGATGAAGGATGTTGCGAAATTCTTCAATAAGGAAGTACTAAGAGAAGTTGATGATGAAGAATTCTTGGATCATATTAATGAAATCAGAGAAAAGCTAGGTGATCGTGCTGTTTTACGTGCTTATCATTTCTTTAAGGAAAATAAGCGTGTACTAGATGAAGTTGAAGCATTAGAAAATGACTTCCCTGCTTTCTTAAAACTTGTGAAAGCATCAGGTGATTCAAGCTATAAGGTACTGCAGAATGTCTATGCCTCTTCTGATCCTGAACATCAGAGTGTAGCTTTAGCATTAACTTTAAGTGAAGATCTGCTTCAGGATAATGGCGTATGCCGTGTTCATGGTGGTGGATTTGCTGGTACAATTCAGGCTTTTGTCAAGAATGACTTTGTTAAAGAGTATAAGAAAGGCATTGAGAAGTATTTTGGTGAAGGCAGCTGTCATGTATTAAAAATCAGAAAGTATGGCGGTAAGAAGATTTTATAAGAGTCAGATATTTATCTGGCTCTCTTTTTTTATTTATGTATAATATGTTATGAATGTTTTGGAGGTTTTTTATGCGTTTACGTACAAAGGAAATAAATATGTTAGAAGGACCACTTCTACCTAAAATAGTCAGCTATGCGATTCCGTTGGCTTGTGCTAGTATTCTTCAGCAGCTTTTTAACTCTGCCGATTTAGCTATTATTGGACGCTTTGAAAATTCAATTGCGATGGCCGCCGTAGGAGCCAACAGTTCTCTTATTTCACTATTGATCAGCCTGTTTAGTGGACTGTCCCTTGGCTCTAATGTCACCATTGCTTCTTTTATTGGGATGGAACGCAAGAAGGATGTCAATCAGGCGATTCATACAACCATTGCCCTGTCTTTAATCAGCGGTCTAATTCTTTGTATTGCCGGAGAAATCATTGCCCCGATGATACTAAGTCTCATGTCCACTCCTGACAGTGTCTTAAAGCTTGCGGTTGTATACTTACGTATACTGTTTCTCGCATTGCCTTTTTTATTGATTTATGACTTTGGTGCCTCCATCTTACGTGCAAAAGGTGACTCCACTCGTCCATTGTATGTTCTTTTTCTCTCAGGCATCATTAATATTGTACTTAATCTTATCTTCGTTGGACCACTTCATATGAGTGTTGCCGGAGTAGCATTAGGAACATTATTTGCGAATATGTTTTCTGCAGCTATGGTCATTGCTTTTCTTCTTTATGAAGATGATCCTTATCGTTTACATCTTGATCAACTTAAAATAGAGAAAAAGTATTTAACAAAGATTATCTCCATTGGTGCCCCTGCCGGAATACAGGGAATGGTTTTCTCTTTCTCAAATGTGATTATTCAAAGTGGAATCAACAGCTTTGGACCTGATGCAATTGCTGGAAATACAGCCGCATTAAACTTTGAAACAATGGGATATTATGTTGTAAATGCCTTTGGACAGGCGGCTACAACCTTCACAAGTCAGAATTATTCCGCTAACCTCGTCACTCGCTGTAAGAAGATCTACCGCATCACCATGAGTGTTGGCATGTGCGCAACCTTACTCTTCAGCACCATCTTCTGGTTTGCACGCTACCCACTGATGTCCCTTTTCACATCCTCTCCTGCCGTTATGCATTATGGATTTACGCGTCTGTTTTATATTGATAATCTAGAACTGCTGACAGGCAGCTATGAAATATCTGGTGGCTGTTTAAGAGGAATGCGTCATTCATTAGAACCAGCTATCATCACTATGATTGGTTCATGTCTTTTTAGAATCATTTGGGTTTCGACAATATTTAGAACATATCATACACTTTCAGTGCTGATGATTGTCTACCCTATCTCATGGATCATCTGTGGTGTATGTGTGCATATCGCCTACTTTAAGATAAGAACAAGACTATTTAGAGAAATAAATATGTAAAAAGCCAGCATTTGCTGGCTTTTTTTATGAAATAGCTTGTTTTGTTTCTTTATCAAATAAATGAATTTTATTCTTATCAATGGCCATTGAAATCTGATCACCATCTTTGTAGTCAAAACGAGATGGTGTTTTAATGATCATATCTGCACCCTGATAATTGAAATATAAGTTCATTTCTGAACCAGTGTTTTCTACAATATCCAATGTAGAAGTGAACACTGAATCAGGATAAGTATCTACCATGATTTTTTCAATATGAAGATCTTCAGGTCTGATTCCTAAGATGATCTTTTTGCCGACATGGCTCTCAAATTCTTTAGTAACTTTACCTGCTGGGATTGCGAAATGAAGGTCTTCATTCTTGATATAATATGTATCCCCCTTCTTTTCTAAAGTAACGTCAATCAAGTTCATTTTTGGTGAACCGATAAATGTCGCTACAAACAAGTTGGCAGGATGATCATAGATATGTGCTGGTGTATCGAACTGCTGAATGATACCTTTGTCTAATACAACGATGCGATCAGCCATTGTCATGGCTTCGGTCTGATCATGTGTAACATAGACAAATGTTGTATCAAGCTGTTTATGGAGCTTAGAAATCTGGGCACGCATTTCTGTTCTTAATTTTGCATCAAGGTTGGATAATGGTTCATCAAGAAGGAATACTTCTGGATTACGGACCATTGCTCTTCCTAAGGCTACTCTTTGTCTTTGACCACCTGATAATGCACGTGGCTTACGATCAAGGTATTCAGTCAAGCCTAGGATTTCAGCGGCATGCTTTACTTTCTGATCAATTTCTTTTTTTGGTGTTTTCTTTAATGTCAATGCATAAGCCATATTCTTATAGACAGTCATATGTGGATAAAGCGCATATGTCTGGAATACCATGGCGATATCACGATCTTTTGGCTGAAGTTCATTAACCACACGATCACCGATATATAATTCACCTGAAGTAATGCTTTCCAGACCAGCAATCATACGCAATGTTGTGGATTTACCACATCCTGATGGTCCAACAAGCACTACAAATTCTTTGTCTTTGATATCTAAATTTAAATCTGGTACAACTGTAACATTATTATCGTATGTTTTAGTTACATGCTGGAAACTAATTTTTGCCATTTTCTTTCTCTCCCTTTATTTTTGTTAAATGTATTGTAAAAGACTGATAATCCCCCACTTCAACAATAAGCGGCAGCCCTTGTGTTTTTAAAATGTTTGCATCATAGATTTGTCCTTTTTCATCTTGATAATAGGCATCATCTTCAAGACCTTCTATCTTGATGAAGTAGGCATAACGACTTGCTTGATTCTTGATTCTTACTGCAAAGATTAAGGCTTCATCTTCATTAATAAATGCGTAGGCTCCTATGTCATCATGAAGAGGATCACTTAAACGATAGTAAAGACCTTCATGAATAAGAGAAGCATAGGATTTAAATGTAGCTACCTGCTCCTTAATCACTTTTCTTTCCTCATCACTACATTTTGTAATATCTAATTCATAACCGAACGTTCCACTCATAGCGACCACTCCACGTGTATCTAATGGAGTTATACGTCCTGTCTGGTGATTAGGAACAGCGGATACATGTGATCCAAAAGTACTGATTGGATAGATGAATGAAGACCCATATTGAATGGATAAACGATCAATTGCATCAGTGTTATCTGATAGCCAGATCTGGGGTGTGTAATAAAGCATTCCTGCATCAAAGCGTCCACCTCCGCCACTGCATCCTTCTATAAGCAGTTTTGGATATCGCTTAATTAGACGTTCAAGGAAACTATAGAGTCCTAGCACATAATCGTAGGTCACTTTTCCTTGTGGCGTAGTACTTGAATAAATATCAGAAATACTGCGATTAAAATCCCATTTTATATAATCGATGGATGCGTGATCCAAGATATCGCACACTTGTTTAAAAATAGCATCTACGACTTCTTTTCTTGAAAAATCAAGAACCAGCTGTTCTCTTGCACGAATATATTTTCGATGTGGAACCTTTAATGCATAATCAGGATGTTTTCTATAGAGATCACTATCTTCACTGATACATTCTGGTTCAAACCAGATTCCAAACTTTAAGCCGAGATCATGTATTCTTGAAGATAAAGACGCAAGAGATTCTCCTAGTTTTTCTTCATTGACATACCAATCTCCTAAAGCTGCATTATCACTTTCACGTTGACCAAACCAGCCATCATCCATGACAACCATTTCTATATCACATGACTTGGCTGCTTTTGCTAATTGATAGATGGATTCTCCATTAAAGTTAAAATAGGATGCTTCCCAGCTATTGATAAGAATTGGCTTGATGCCAACCATTGGATCATGAATCAGATATTTTCTCATCCCCTGATGAAGATTTTGAGATAAGCGAGATAACCCTGATGATGAATAGCTCATCATCACTTCAGGAGCATAGAAGATGTCTTCATGTTCTACTGGATAAGAGAAATAGTCTGGAGATAACCCCATAACCATTCTTTTTTGACCATATTGATCAGCTTCAATCATTGCTTCAAAATTACCGCTGTAGACGAAGTTCATGCTATAGGCATTACCGGACATCTCATTAGCATTTGAATCACAAAGAATCAATGCGGGATTGTACTGATGACTTGAAGCCCCTCTTTTTGAGGATATCTTATAGATGCCATGATTCACTTTCTGGCGATTGGGAATTCTTTCCATCGTATGTCGTCCACAGAAGCTGATTACATCAAAGTCACCTGAAACAAAATCAAGATTGGCAGATTTGATATTCTCAATCGTTACTGTTTCTCCATGATTAATGATACGAACACTTCTTGTTATAATATCAACATCTTCATAGACGCTATAGGATAAGATTACTTCCAAATGAAGAAGGGAGTCTTCTAAAGTCACTTCCAATGATTCCACATTCTCACTCATTGAAGGCAATCCTTTTAGTTTTGTCTTATTATCAATGATTTCAGCTTTGACAAAACGTAGATCACATCCATAAATACCTTCTTTTGTACGTATTATTAATGAGGAAGTACGATAATCTCCATTACCATCAAATGGAAATTCCTGGGGTAGGACATCTAATGAGTAAGTACGGTCATTATTGGCATCATATGGATTGCCGCTAAAGCCGCGATCTTTTTTTACAAGTAGATATTCTGGTGCATGTTCTGCTTTTTTTCCATAGTAGAGATGAAGCAGATAGCCGAAGCTATCAACTTGCATCATATAGGTTGAATTGCTTGTATGAAGAGTGAATGTTTTTTCACGAATCACAATAGACATATTGAAAACTCCTTTATAATCAATTATTTAACAGCGCCGTTTACAACACCGTTTAAGATATGTTTCTGAGCGAAGACATAGAAAATTAACATCGGCAATAATGCCAACAAGTAAGATGCAAAGGCTAAGTTATAGTTTGTTCCAAACTGTGTCTGGAATGTCAACTGTGCCAATGGCAATGTATTAGCTCCTGATCCTGACATGATAACCAATGGTGTCATAACATCATTCCATGTTCCCAGTGCAGTTAATACTGCTACTGTCGCATGCATTGGTTTCATGATTGGAAAGATGATAGTCCAGTATGTTGACCAAGTTGAACCACCATCAACCTTTGCGGCTTCTTCTAATGCTTCTGGAATATTAGTTAAGTACCCACTATAAAGCATGACGTTGATTGGCATAAAGAATACCAGGTAGCAGAGAATAACGCCGACAATGTTGGCAATATGTAAATCTGCGGTCTGCTTTACTAATGGCATCATCAATATTGCAAAAGGAACAAACATCCCTGATACAATATAAAGATAAGCGCGGTTAAACCATTTATGACGTTTTTTCATTCTTCCAATCGCATAGCCCAACATCGAATGAAGAAGAATTGACAAAATTACAGTTGTACCTGTAATAAGAATAGAATTCATTAATGTATGCCAGAAATCAGTGACTTCCATCGCTTTAGCGAAGTTTGAGAAGCTCCATGATTTTGGCAAGGCAAGAATAGAAGATAGCGTATTGCCCATTTCACTAGGTTGTTTAAAAGCAATGATAATTGTTAAATAGAGAGGAAATAACACTGTGATCAGACCAATAAACAACAATATTGTAACGGGCCAATTATATTTCTTTTTCATTATAGCTGTTCCTCCTTTTTACCCATGAATTTAAGCTGGAAGACAGAAATCAGTACGATTACTACAAAGAACAATACAGCGTTGGCACTCTGGAAACCAAACTGTCCTCCGGCCATTCCGTTATTATAGATAAGATAGGAAATAGATTCAGTTGATTGTGCTGGACCACCTTTTGTTAATGCCATAATCTGATCAAATACCATCAAGGCATTCTTCATTGTCAATACCAGATTGATAGTGATAAATGGCAAGATCAATGGTAAAGTAAGTGTCTTGAATTTTGTCCATCCTGATGAACCATCAATAGCACCAGCTTCATACACATCTTCTGGAACCGTCTGAAGTCCAGCAATATAGATAATTGTCTGCATTGCAATGGCCTGCCATGCACATACAATAACAATGGCTATCCATGCCCATCTTTCAGAAGCAAGAATGGATGACCCACTTCCTAATAACATCTTCTGGAATGCTGGCATGATATAAGTAAAGAAGTAATTGAAAATATAGCCAACAACCAATGCTCCTAAAATATTTGGTACAAAATACATGGCACGAAGTCCACTCTTGAACTTAATTTTTGAATTAAGTCCCATTGCTAAAACTAACGAGATGACATTCACAACAATTGTTACACATACAGCCACTCCAAATGTGAATAAGTATGAATGACCTACTCGTGCATCAGTAAATAAATCTACATAATTTCTTAGTCCTACATTTTGATATGTTCCATAGCCACGGAAGTTTGTGAAACTATACATAAAACCTCTAATTAAAGGCAATGTGTTAAATAAGAAGAATAATGCCACAAGTGGAATTGTCATCCAGATGTATGTACGATCAAAATCAAGTTTACTTTTTTTCTTCATAACATTTCTTCCTTTCCTAGCTTTTATGAGTCTTGTTATACTCTTCAACTTTACGAATAATATCCCTGTTATAACGTTTCCAGTCTTTATCCCACTTTGTTAAGAAGGCTTTCTTATTGCCACTTAAAAGATAACTTTGAAGCAACGCATCACAGCCCATTGTAGCAGGATAATGATGATCAGGATAATCTACCATCTTTCCACTGTTGATCCAAGGGACCATATCCGCAAACTGTTTTGGTAAAGTAAAGTTTCCATTACGACATGGCAATGACATCTGCGCATTGATATATTTCTGAAGATTTTCTTCTTTTAAAAGATAATCCAATACGATGTAAGCAGCTTTTTTATTTTTGCATGCTTTAGTTACACTGAACATTAAATCAATACCTGAGTTAAGATTGTTCTTACTTGCATCATTGTTGCCAGGCATTACAAATGAACCAATATCCATATTTGGATTAGAAGATAAAACCTGTGGAATCGCATAGGATCCAATAGTAAACATAGCTGATTGCCCTTTTGCAAAAGCTGTACAGGCATCATTGTATCCGTAGGCAGCGACATCTTTTTCACCATACTTCAACAGTTCCTTAAACTTTTCAGCAGTTTCACTGTACTCTTTTGTAAAGGTTGTCTTGCCTGCGTTTACCTGCTGATAAACTGTTGGGGAAGCAAGACTTACAGCCAATGCATTCCAAGGTGCTAATGTTGTCCAAGTATCCTTATAACCGAAGTAGAAAGGTAACACCCCATCTTTTTGCATCTGTTTACACAATGACATAAGTTCATCCCAAGTCTTTGGTACCTTATAGCCATGTTCTTTAAAGATCTTTTTGCTGTAAAGGATTCCTGACGCATTTGCTGCGTAAGGAACACCGTAAGTTCCTTTTGTTGGAACATATTCAAGCTCATCTAAGATTGTCAGATATGACTTCTTGATATTCTTTAATCCTGAAAAATCAGAAACATCAGCTAACACATCCGCATCAACGAATTCTGAGAAGGTCGCATCTCCCCCTATTGCAAGAATATCAGGATAATCTTCTCTGATAAAACGTGTTTTCATAACTGTAACGGCATCATTTGGTGATGAAATCTTTATTTCAATATCACCATGACTAGCATTAAATTCTTTAGCAACCTGCTGAAAGTAGGTTGCAGCTTCCTGCTTATAGGAAATAATTTCGATAACGGTCTTCTTATTGGTTGTTGTCTGACATCCTACAACCGTGAAACAGACCATCATCGCAAGAAAAATACGAAAGATTTTTTTAAGTTTCATATTGCCCTCCCTCCTTTAAATAAACAGCTGTTTTGTTTTTGGCAATATAATTGTAACATCTCATTTTGCGACATTGAATATCATGAAAGCGTTCTTTATATATCAATATGTGATTTTTTTGTAGAATATTGTTATGTTAAAACGTTTAATGATATAATCTTATTCGAGGTGATGATAATGAACGATTGGCAATTTTCAATATTTCCTAATGAAACATTTATTGACTTGACCCTCTATCAATATGGTGGAGAGGTATGCAAGCCATCTCATCTTTTTGGGCCTGCTACAAGAAATCACTATCTGTTTCACTATATTCTTAAAGGGAAAGGTACTCTTCATGCCAATAATGATAAAGGAGCAAGTATCAGCTATCATCTAAAAGCTGGAGATGGCTTTATGATTTTCCCTGATCAGATTACAACCTATATTGCGGATGCAAATGATCCTTGGGAATATATGTGGATTGAATTTGACGGTCTTCGTGTAAAAGAAGCATTAGATTCAATCGGATTGACTATTTCTTCTCCTATCTATCATTATCTTTATGAAGATACACATAAGGAGATGGTCAAACATATGATGCATATTGCTTCAAGCAAAAATGCCACGCCTTTCCATCTGATCGGTCATTTATATCTTGTTCTTGATAATCTCATGCGTTCAATAAAAATCACTGAGAAACATTCTGGCAATCGTCTCATTGATTACTATATGCATGAAACCATGGTCTTTATTGAACAAAACTACATGTCGAATATTTCCATTGAAGATATTGCCAACAATATTAATCTTAATAGATCCTACTTTGGAAAAATATTCAAGCGTGAAACAGGAAAAACACCACAGTCCTTCCTGCTTAACTACCGCATGATCAAAGCTTGTGAATACCTGAAAAAAACAAAGATGCATATCGCTGATATATCACAATCAGTCGGATATGACAATCAGCTGCACTTTTCTCGTGCATTTAAAAATATATATGGCTTATCGCCAATGCAATGGCGAAAAGCCAATAGAGAGAATACATAAAAAAAGACATGATCAAAATCATGTCTTTTATTTATAGTCTTCTACATGTAGACGTTTATGGGCATTTTCTACACGTTCAGCAGTTGGTGGCTGAATGCCTTCAAGCTGATAATCTATGCCTAGTTCTTCCCATTTAAATACACCTAATGTGTGATAAGGAAGTACTTCTACTTTTTCTACGTTGTTTAATGTTTTAATGAATTCATTGAGCTGATCAAGATCTTCATCATAATCAGAACGCTCTGGAACGAGCACGTGTCTTATCCAGACTGGCTTATTGATATCGCTTAAGTATCTTGCCATATCCAAGATATTCTCATTGGATTTTGTCGTAAGGACACGGTGTCTTTCATCATTGATTTCCTTGATATCAACAAGAAGAAGATCAGTGTAGTTCATAAGTTCTTCAAACTTCTTGAACCATTCTCCTTCTCTCGTAAAGCAGCCACCGCTTGTATCAATACAAGTATTGACTCCTTGTGCTTTTGCTTTTTTAAAGAGTTCAAGCAGGAAATCAATCTGCAATAACGGTTCTCCGCCAGAGATAGTGATACCTCCATTTGTGCCCCAATAGTTCTTATAGCGTAAAGCCTGTCTTAATATCTGATCTGCACTCATTTCTTCATATTTCTTAGAACCCCATGTATCGGGATTATGACAAAATTGGCATCTTAAAGGACAGCCATGAAGAAATACCATAAATCTTACACCTGGTCCATCTGCAGATCCAAAACTTTCTATTGAATGTACTCTACCTTTAATACTCATAATTACACCTCTAGAAAAACGCCTTGAGCATTCAAGGCGTTTTCATATTTCTTATAAATGTTTATGGCATGTTCTTGAAATAACATCTAACTGCTGTTCTTTTGTTAAATCAATGAACTTAACCGCATATCCTGATACACGAATTGTGAAGTTTGCATATTCTTCTTTTTCAGGATGATTCATTGCATCAATTAATTTTTCAGTACCAAATACGTTAACATTCAAGTGATGTGCACCCTGTTTGAAGTAACCATCTAATACAGATACAAGGTTGTATTTTCTTTCTTCTGGTTCATTACCTAATGCACTTGGGTTGATTGTCTGTGTATTTGAGATACCGTCTAATGCGTAAGCATATGGAATCTTAGCTACTGAGTTAAGTGAAGCAAGCAATCCATTCTGTTCTGCACCATATGCTGGGTTAGCACCTGGAGATAATGGTTCACCAGCTTTTCTTCCATCAGGAAGTGCTCCTGTTGCTTTACCATATACGACATTAGAAGTAATAGTTAAGATTGAAGTAGTTGGTTCTGAATCTCTGTATGTATGATGTTTCTTGATCTTAGTCATGAATTCTTTCAATAACCATACAGCGATATCATCTGCTCTATCATCATCATTACCATAACGAGGGAATTCTCCTTCAGTTTCGTAATCAACAACATAGCCTTCTTCATTTCTTACAGTCTTAACTTTTGCATACTTGATTGCAGATAATGAATCTACTACATGAGAGAATCCTGCAATACCAGTTGCGAATGTACGTCTTAAATCAGTATCGATCAATGCCATTTCAGCTGCTTCATAATAATATTTATCATGCATGTACTGAATTAAGTTAAGTGTATTAACATAAAGTCCTGCTAACCATTCCATCATGTCATCAAATTTTTCCATGACTTCATCATAGTCAAGATACTCAGAAGTAATTGGACGATATTTTGGTCCAACCTGTTCAAATGTCTTTTCATCAACACCACCGTTGATAGCGTAAGTCAAGCACTTAGCTAAGTTAGCACGAGCGCCGAAGAACTGCATTTCCTTACCTGTTTCAGTTGCTGAAACACAGCAGCAGATTGAATAATCATCGCCCCAGAATGGTCTCATGACTTCATCATTTTCATACTGGATTGAAGATGTTTCAATAGAAACCTTAGAAGCATATGCTCTAAACTTAGTTGGTAAGTTTACAGTATACAATACAGTTAAGTTAGGTTCTGGTGAAGGACCCATGTTTTCTAATGTATGTAAGAAACGATAACATGTCTTAGTCACTAATGAACGACCATCGTTGCTCATACCACCTACTTCAAGAGTAGCCCAAACTGGATCTCCTGAGAATAATTCATTGTATGAAGGAATACGCGCAAATTTAACCATTCTGAATTTCATTACTAAATGGTCAATTAATTCCTGAGCCTGCTGTTCAGTGATTAAACCTTCCATTAAGTCTCTCTGGATATAGATATCCAAGAAAGTAGAAACTCTACCAACTGACATAGCTGCACCATTTTGAGTCTTGATAGCAGCTAAGTAACCGAAGTATAGCCACTGTACTGCTTCTTTAGCATTAGATGCTGGTCTAGAAATATCAAAACCATATACAGCAGCCATTTCTTTCATGCCCTGTAATGCTTTGATCTGTTCTGCGATTTCTTCTCTTAATCTAACAACATCTTCTGTCATTTCACCATCACCGCAGTTTAGGTGATCCTGCTTTTTCTTTTCAATTAAGAAATCAATACCATATAAAGCAACACGACGATAATCCCCGACGATACGTCCACGTCCATAAGTGTCTGGTAAACCAGTGATCACATGGCTGTGTCTTGCTTTCTTGATTTCTGGTGTATATACATCAAAGACAGCCTGGTTATGTGTCTTATGATACTTTGTAAAAATTTCATGTAATTTTTCACTTGGCTGATATCCATAAGTTGTACAAGCCTGTTCAGCCATACGAATACCACCATAAGGCATAAATGCTCTCTTTAAAGGTTTATCAGTCTGAAGACCTACAACCTGTTCAAGATCTTTCATGCTTTCATCAATATAACCTGGACCATAAGCAGTTAAACCTGAAACAATTTCTGTTTCCATATCAAGAACGCCGCCTTTAGCACGTTCTTGTTTCTGCAACTCCTGTAATCTCCCCCAAAGCTTTTTAGTTGCTTCAGTTGGTCCTTCTAGGAACGATTCATCCCCTGTGTATTCAGTGTAGTTTTTCTGAATAAAATCACGTACGTTGATTTCATCTTTCCATGCGTTACCAAAAAAACCATTCCATTCTTTTTCGAAACGTTCTGCACTCATTTCTATGTTCCTCCTATTTGTAGACATATAGACGTAAATATTCAATGTATCACCATTTTATGAAACGCCTTACATTTTTCTTTCCGATATTGAATATAACATTATTTTCCCTGATTGTCCATCCAAATGCAAGCCTTTTATTAGGAATGATTCTTAACAACGCGTTTTGAAATTTTAATTATTTAGGATAACCGATAATACATATGTTATAATTTCTCTTTTCCGATAATTTTTAAGATGAAAACGGTACCATATGTAAAAAATTGTTTTTTTTAAAAATTTTCTTTTATCTTTTAAAATATATTTTTTATCATAGTATAACCTCAAAAGATATTTTCTTTTTCCTATAGTGAACCTTGATCTTTCCACCTGCTCCTTCAATTATCGATTTAGCCATCGATAAGCCTATTCCATATCCTTCCTGATGATGAGAAGTGTCTTCACGATAAAATCTATCAAAGAATGTTTCAGGGTCGACTGATAAATCATGATAATCATTTTCTACCTTAAAGATCACATTACGTCCTTTCTTTTTAAGACTTACATCAATATGGCCACCATCATCACAATACTTAATCGCATTGTCTAATAGAATATGAACAACTTCCTTAAATGAAGACAGATCCGTTTTTACCATCATGTTTTTACTAATATCATAGCGCAGTGTTTTTTCTTGCTTATTGGCAAGTGGGATAAAGTCTTCTACACTCTGCTTAACTATTGATGAACTATCTACACCCTCTAATACAAAATGCTGATTTTCCTGAAATCTTGCCATAGAAATCAGATTACTGATGAGTTTATTTAAACGTTCAATCTGTTCATGAGTGGACTTGCTCCATTCATTTTCTCCACTCATCATTTCCATCACTTCATTGTTGGCAGAAATAATCGCCAACGGTGTCTTTAATTCATGAGAGGCATTCGTAATAAATTCTTTCTGTTTCTCATAGTTTTTAATAAATGGTCTCATAAGAAGACCTGAGAACATGTAAAAGATGATCACAAAGATAAAAAATACTAATATCCCAATCACAATTGACATATTGACCTGATGCTTGGCTTTATCTAACTGGTTGGTAATATCCATAAAAACAGCGGTAACCTGTTTACCTTCACTAATACGATACAAGAACGCATTACCATAGATATAGACAACCCCTTGACTCTTGCCTTCATCTCTTTTCTGCATCGTAAGCTTTAGCGCCTGATCTTTAGAAATAGAATGCACAGCTGATGTGTTAACATCCTGGGTATTTTCTGTAACTATTACTGTAAAGTACCTAATAGCATAGCGTGATTCATTATGCTCTTCATAGCTTATCTTGCCCCCATTATCTTTGATTTCATCGATGATTTCATAAGAGTCCTTATAGATTTTAGCGTAATTAACACAATTCAAGGTCACAAGCACTAACGTAATAACAACCAACAGACTTAAGATTGCGACACTCATGAATCGACGATAGAGCTTTTTCATGACTATCCCTCCTTCAACTTGTAATATCCATCCTTTCTTTCAACAATAAAAGATGAACCTACAGACTTTAATTTATTATTCAAGTAAGACATATAAACACGCATCCTTGTATGATCACAAGTTAATTGTTTAGATAGCTCATCAATGCTTATTTCTTTTTGATGAGTCATCAAGTAAGAAAGAAGACGACATTCTCTTGAAGAAAGACGAATGCTGTTATGACAGATAAGCTCTTCTTTCTCCATATCTAAGCGAATATTTCCTTTTTCAATGCATCCTTTTTGATTATTTCTTCGATGCAACGCATGTAGTCTTGCCATTAGCTCTTTTATCGCAAACGGCTTACATAAATAATCGTCTGCACCTACTTCTAATCCTGAAACACGGTCTTCAACTTCGCCCTTGGCGGTAAGGAAGATGGCTGGTGTAGAAATCTGCATTTCTCTTATTTTCTTTAATGTGGATATACCATCAAGACGTGGCATCATGATATCGAGAATCATGATGTCATAAATATGCTCCTCTACAAGCTGAAGTGCCTCTATTCCATCATTGGCAATATGAACCTCATAGCCCTCATTTTCAAGAAGTGTCTTTAATGCACGAGAAAGTGCTGCTTCATCTTCTGCTAATAATAATCTCATAATTCATCCTCCTCTATGAGCGTCTTGATGGTCTGCATGCTTAAATCACATGATGCCAATTCATCCGCACATCTCTTTAATTCTTCTTGAATCAGTTCTTTATTTTTAAGCTGATGCTTATAGCTTACTTTATGTTCAAGTGCTGCCCACGAATCCATGGCAATGGTTCTAAGCTGTACTTCTACAAAGTAACCTTCTATCTTCAAAATCATATGATAACTGCGATAACCATTCTTTTTGACATTCTTGATATAATCTTTTTCTTTTACCACTTCCACATAGTCCAATGATTTAATCATATCTTTACAGTAGTAGACATCATCTAGAAAAGATGTCACTCCCCTGATACCGATGCTGTCAGTTATTCCATGAAGAACGCTGTTCTCATTGACTGGCAGCTGTTTTCTAAGACACTTTTCCCTCATTGATTCATCACTTTTGATACGATAATTTAAGTGCTCATAATGGGAAGAATACTGTTTTATATCTTCTACAAGATGAGAAAGAATTTTTTCCATCACTTCAAGATGATTGCCATATATTGTCATCATGATCTCCTCCAATCGCACTTATTCTAGCATAAGAAAAAAGAGACAAATTGAATCTGCCTCTTTTTACACTATTTCACATTTTAATGAAAATACATCACATATTTTACAGTGATTTTCGTAGATTTTCTCCAATAAGATACGATGCTTTACCAAAAATCATTGTTAAAGTATCAGCACCCTGCACAATACCAGATGCACCAAGAGCCTTGATTTCATCAATTGGCAATTGTGATTGATCTTTTAGTTTTACTTTTAATGTAGAAGGTGTTGTTTCTACATCTACGATATTATCAATTCCACCTAAAGCCTGAATAAGTCTATCAAGATCAATTGGGCATTCCATTTCTTTAGATGATTTGTTTTTTAAAATAAAAAATACTGCTAGCGCAACAAGAATAAGCGCAGCGACAATTGCTATAATAACTGTTGAGTTCATATTCTTCCCTACCTTTTACATTGAAACATTTCTAATTTATAGTATACTATATGCGAGTAAAAAAACAAAGAGAAATGGAGGTGTATCCATGTCACTCATTGATACACTAAAGAAACATCCTTTGGTTATTGTGCTATTGATGCTACTGTCAATCTCATGTCTAGCTATTGCTAGTGCAGCACCGATCATGACCAGCATCGCCCATCCGGGACGAATGTGGATCATGCAGCTGGCCTACTATTTAGTAGGAGGAGTAATGATCCTGCTTATCTTTAGATCGGGTATGGAGACAATATATAAGCATATCAAGCCTATCTATTGGATCTTTATGGCTCTTCTTCTAGGATTGGCTGTTGACCACTTTGTCTATACGAGAACAATGCATCATGTTGTACCGGGAGCGACATATGTCAATGGTTCTACCTGCTGGTACAATTTGAAAGTTTTCTCTTTTCAGCCAAGTGAGTTCATGAAGATCATTATGGTCATGTATCTTGCACAAATGACAAAGGCCTTTAATGAAAACATTACCGTTCGTACAAGAGATACAGATATTCAATATGTAATTGAAGTACTGAAGATTTCTATTCCACCAGCATTGCTTGTCTTCTTAGAAAATGATACTGGTGTCATTATGATCATGATGTGTGCCTGCTTCTTTATTCTTATTTCAAGTGGAATGAACGGACGCTGGTTTATCTTTCTATTTGCAGCAGTAGGAATCATCGTAGTCCTTATGTCACTGCTGTTCTTATATCACAATGAAATCTTCACAAAGATTATCAGCGGACACAGATTAGACCGTATCTATGGTTGGCTTGATCCTGAAGGTACAACCGCCAATCAGGGAATGCAGCTATGGTTCTCCATGATTTCCTATGGTACAGCATCGTGGTTTGGACATGGCTTTGGCGCAACAGTCATGGCTTTCCCTGAAGCCCATACCGATTTTATCTTTGCGATTATCGCTACAGACTTCGGATTTATTGGCGCTATTATCACAATTGCGACGATCTGCTTATTTGATATTGTCCTATTACGAATTGGACTTAGATCTGAAAATGAAAGAGACAAACATTTCACAATGGGAATTCTTGGATGTCTGCTTTTCCAGCAGGTATGGAACATCGGAATGATTCTTGGATTATTGCCAATTACTGGTATTACATTACCATTAATTTCCTATGGTGGATCATCGCTTCTTTCATATCTTCTCGCATTAGGAATTTTTGTAGATATGGATTATCATAATAAGATCAGCAATTACAATACACACATGTAAAAAAGAGTCGTTTTAATTACGACTCTTTTTAAATGTCATCATTTGCTTTGTGAAAGGATGGGGAAAAGTTATTTCTACACTATCTAAATAAAATTGTCCTTCTTGTTCATTATAAAGTGGATCACCAACAAGCGGATGTCCAATTGAAGCAAGATGTACTCTGATCTGGTGAGTACGCCCGGTTTCTAATATACACTCAATAAGAGAACTGTCTTCATAATTTTCAAGTGTACGATAATGTGTCAAGGCATAGACCCCACTTGGATCGACCATGCGTCTTGTCGCATGATCAGGAGCATGCGCAATCGGCTGTTCAATATCACCATCTCCAGGATGACCTTCTACTATCGCATGATAGATGCGTTTTACCTTCTTGATATCACGTGAATAGAAATCATGAACATAGCGACTCTTAGCTACTAGCATTAATCCTGATGTATCTTTATCTAGACGATTGACAAAATGAATAGCAGAATCAATATGATGCTGCTGGTAATAAAACATGATCGCATTTCCCAATGATTCAGTTAAATACATACGATTAGGAATCGTAGCTAATCCTGCTGGCTTATCTACAACCATCAGATACTCATCTTCATAGACAATCTTAAATGGGATGTCTACTGGAATGACCTGACTTGTTTCTTTGGGAAAGATGACAGTGACTTCATCATCTTCTATGACAATTCTATTTAAGAATGAAGGTTCCCCATTGACAAGAATTGTCCCATGATTTCTTGTATCCTTGACTAGCTTCTTGGAAATATGCTGATGATATAAATATTCATCAAGACGCATAGAGGCGTCTTTTTCTACTGTAAATGTTAATTTCATAAAAAACTCTTCTTTAAACGTTCAATAAATGGCGCATGCTTATAATCTGCAAAACGTGCAACACGTTTTGAAATCATGATATCCACAACCGCATTTTCTTTTAATTCATAAGCATCCAGATCAACACATAAAACCGAATGCTCATAATTCACAGTCTTCAAGCGAATATAAGTTCCCTCTCCTAGTATGAGACTAGAACCAAGTGAACGGTAGGCATTATGATTAATACCTGCAATCTCACTTAACTGCATAAGACGCAATGAAGGATCAATGACAGCTCCCTGAATAGATTTATTATAAGCGGTAGACCCCGATGGTGTACTGACACATAGACCATTGCCTCTAAATGTCTCTAGTTTTGTATCATTAATAAAAACATCAATCACCTGTGAATGACGATTATTCTCTAATCTCATTTCATTTAAGGCATAGTGGACCTTAGATTGTGTATGCACCTCAATTAATGAGCGGTTGAATATTTCTGGAGTGAGATGTTTTATATCATTAATGAGATCTAATGCATCTTCACTTTGATAATCTGTAAAAAAACCCAATGTCCCTGTATGAATACCTAAAAAGACGACTTCTTCTAATTGATCAATGTATTTATGCACCGCATAAAGAATTGTACCATCCCCGCCAACGGATAAGACAAGTTCAGGATGGACTTCATCATAAATCATAAATTCATCAAGATGTTTTCTTAAAAGTTTAGTCATTTTATGAGACATTTCATCTTTTTTTGTAACTATCGCATATTTCTTCATAATATTCACCCAAAAATATTATATAGGCATTTGACCCTTTTGACAACTCACGCTACAATACTTTTGAGGTGGACGTATGAATACAAATAAAGAAATAGAATATAAGATTCTTCTTGATGAAAAGACTTTCTCTAACATATTGAGTGCTTATCCTGATCATAAATCTTACACACAGATCAATTACTATTTAACTAGCAAAGAGCTTCAGGAGAAGAAGTATGCTTTACGTGTAAGAGAAAAAGAAGGACGATACGAATTGACATTAAAGATTCCTCAAGGCTTTGCAAAGATGGAATATAATCTTGATATCAATGAAAATACCGCAAAAGAAATTTTAGCAGACCATATGCCAAAAAATGATATTACAGATGTTCTTGAAGAACATGGCATTGATCCATCATTAATCATTCACAATGCTTCATTAAAGACCATTCGTCATGATATCATATTAGATTATGGTGTACTTTCTTTAGATGAGAACTTCTATAATCAAAAGCATGACTTTGAAATGGAATTTGAGTTAACTGATGAAAAAGGACATCAGCAGTTCAACGAATTAAAGGAACAGTTCCATCTTGATTACACCAAAAATGCACCAAGTAAAATAAAAAGAGTTCTTGCTACAATGTAGCAGAACTCTTTTTCTGTTTGTGATCACGTTCATACGCTTCTTTTAAGCTATACTCTTTAGCAAATGGTGGACAAAAATCCGCATGATCGCATTGGGCTAGCTGTCTTAATTCCCTTGGAATGAAAGCTCTGATTTCTTCGGAGTTATAGCCAACCTGGAAACGTCTTTCATCAATGATGATAGGTCGCTTTAAAACAGAAGGATTATCCTGAATAAAAGCAATCAACTCATTAATTGACATATCTTCGATATTGACCTTATTCTCCTTCATGATCTTAGAGCGTTTAGAAATAATATCTTCAGTACCATTTTCACTTCTTTCAAGTAATTCCTGGAGCTCTTCTTTTCTTAAAAGAGTAGAAAATATATTCTTCTCTACATAGGGAATATCATGTTCATTAAGCCATGCTTTTACCTTACGGCATGATGCACAGCTTGGTGCTGTATAGATTCTGATCATTCTCTATCACCTCTCATTCTCAATTATAACCTATAATTTTGGTTTGTATATCTTTTTTCTTAAAAGATTTGCATTTTTCATATATATTTTTTATAATATTGTAAGCGATGATAAGAAATAAGTAGATGCTATGAAGTGAGAAAGAGAGTCTGCGGGTGGTGAAAGCAGTCCATGACATAGTGTTGAATTGGGTTCTTTGAGCATCTTCTAGCATGAGTTGGAAGACGTACTCTGCGTTAAAGAGAGTCCCATAAAGGTGGCATAACAGTACATCTGTCCTTTAAGGACAGATGTTTTTTGGTAGAGTCAAAAGTTTATGAAAAACTTGATGAATGACAGATTTCAGGGATCGATGAACGATGCGATATCATTCATGTAGTATTAAAATTGAA
>NZ_JNKN01000032.1 GCF_000702065.1 Kandleria vitulina DSM 20405
ATAATGAATATAAGTGATGATTTGAAAAGTTTTGATATTGATAAATGCAATGGAAGATTTGAAAACTTCTATAGACTTCATAATTTAGAAGTAGACAGATTAACTGGCAAGAATAATTTAAGCAGTATCTCAATTTAAAAAGAGAATATATAAATAGGTTTTGACACGAGCCTTATGCTATCGCTAATGGATGCAATGGTATCTTTGGTAGTGAAAGTCTTATAGAAACTCATTAGTCTCATATGCTTTCGAGTATATTTGGAAGTGAATGTATATAAGAACCCAACGTGCTTTAGCCGTTGGAGTGTCAGATTAATGCTGTAGTAAAGCCTCTATGTGATATATAGCATTAGAAATATAGAAAAAATGAGATCAAACAGTCTAGATAATTTATGAAGCATATCTTTACTGACTTTCAATATTCAAGTATCATCCTTTCTAAATATATTATAATACATATACTTTATTGTCTAATAAACTGTTTTTGAGATTCACCATACATTCAATCCTCAGTTGTTTAAAATATAATAAGTATATCCCAAGATAGCGTACAATAAAAAAGCGGTATTCTTGGGAATGCCGCCTTTTTTTATAGCTCTTAAGTTTTGTTTTATTTGTTTCTGGAATAAAAAAGTACCTCTGTTAGAGGTACTTTGTCTTTCTATTAAATGGGGCGGTTGATGGGGTTCGAACCCACGCATGCCGGAGCCACAATCCGGTGTGTTAACCACTTCACCACAACCGCCATCGAAGACAATTAGTACTATATCTTATATGAGTAGGTTTGTAAAGAGAAAAATGAAAAAAATTGACGAAAATATTTTTATTGTTAAAAAAACCTTAGAATTAAGATAGAAAATAAATTAAATATTTTTAAATATTCCGATAGACATATTACGATAGTCGTAGTATATTGTAGTTAAGGAGGTACACCGTGGTAAATATTAGTAGTGATGTTATTCGTGGATATAATGATACGATGATTTTGTATTTCCTTATTCAGGAGCCTTCCTATGCTTATGAGATTTCCAAGAAGATTAAGCAACATTCGCATGATAAATATGTAATTAAGCAGACAACGCTTTATTCAGCGATGACTCGAATGGAAAAGAATGGCTATGTAGAATCATATGATGGCTATGCCGAAAATGGGAAGAGGCGTACTTATTATCGTGTTACTGATCTAGGAAGACAGTATTATCAAGAAAAATGTGAAGAGTGGATTTTGACAAAAGAAGTAGTTGAATACTTTATAGAGGAGGAAAGTAATGGATACGATTAGAAACTATCTAGAAACAACGTTTAACAGTTTTCCGCAAAGTCAGGCAGTAGAAGATGTAAAGGCAGAAATGCTCGAGATGATGGAAGAGAAGTTTCAGGAACTAAGAAAAGAAGGGAAGCCTGAACATGAAGCGATTGCGATTGTGATAAGTGAATTTGGCAATATGGATGAATTAAAAGAGACACTTGGTATTAAGGATGATGGTCAAATTAATTATTATGATGAAGCAGAAATTGATCATTTTATGAGTGCTTCAATTCGTGGGACATACATGATTGCTTTAGGGGTAACTCTTATTATCATGTCATTTATTTTTCCTATTCTTTTTAATGAGAATACGACAGGTCCAGCAATGATGTTTGTATTTTGGGCAATAGGTGTTGGCTTATTTGTTGTGTCTGGAATCGATAAGCCAGATATGAGTAATGGAGCAGCTCAGCTTTCTGATGAAGTAAGACGTAAATTGACTGATGAGCGTAATGAATATAAAAACACTGAAGCTGTTGTTCTTGCAAGTGGTATTATGTTATGTGTTCTAAGTTTTATTCCAACAATTTTATTTGATACAGATTGGGCACCTGCCATTTTCATGTTTATTGTAGCTGTGGGAGTTGGTCTTATTATAATAAGTGGTGCTAAAAAAAGAGCTTATGATGAATTGTTTAAGAAGAATGTTAAGAAAAAGAAATCTTCTTATAAGAATCCTTCAGTAAAAAAGATCATGTCTCTTTATTGGACAACAGTAACTTGTCTTTATATCAGTTATAGTTTTATTACATTTGAATGGCATAGATCATGGATTATCTGGCCGATTGCGGCTGTTATCAATGCTCTTATTCGTGCAATCTTTACTGAAGGAGAGGATGAATAATGAGAAAGGTTTATCTTGTAATCATTTGGACAATTACATTGGCATGTATAGTTTTTGGCAGCATGAGATTCACAGGTCATTTTACACCATTTGATGGTACTACGAAGAAAGGCTCACAATCTTTAGAGGGGACATTGAATTCTATTGAATTAAATGGAGATGCCTTTGATGTTACTATTCAAAAAGGAAATGAGAATAAAGTAAGTTATCGTAGTAAATATAAGCCAGAGATTTCTTTGGTTAATGGTCGTCTTACTATTAAAGAACATACTTCGAAAAGACGTTTCTTCTTTGCAAGAGCACTATCAGTTACTATTACTGTCAAAGATGATTTAGATACAATTACTCTTAACAGTAAACAAGGTGATATTGATATTAAATCTATTAAAGCTAAAAATATGATGATAGAAACAAAAGCGGGAGATATCGATATTGCAGATTGTGAGGGAGAAAATCTGTTTGTAGATACAAAAGCAGGAGATATTGATATTACACGAGGCAATATTCAAAATATAAAAGTTGAAAGCAGTGCGGGTGATATTGATTGTGATCGTACTTTATTTACAACTCTTAAATGTAATCTCTTGGCTGGTGATTGTGATATTAAAGGTCAGGAAGATCTTTCAGATTATTCTTATAATCTAGAAGTTAAATTTGGTGATCTGGATGTCAATGGTACATCTTATTCAAAGAGATATGTAAAAGAAGGATCAGCTAAGCGTATTGATATTGAAGTTAAAGCAGGAGATATTGATATTTCTTAATTTAAAGACTACTGGCAACAAGTCAGTGGTCTTTTTTTGATATAAGAATAGAAAGGTTATGTTTATGTGAATCAGCCAAGATGATCTTATATGGCAGTTCATTTGAGCCAGGTAAAACATTATTTGAAGAAAAGATTGCTAAAAATACAATTAGTTTTATCAGCATGTATACAGTTATGCTTTTTGTACATAAAAAGAAATCGTGGTAAAATAGGCGCAAAGGAGATTAGCTATGAAGAAGATAATAATGGTATTTATGGCACTGTTTATGCTTTGTGGATGTGCTAAATATAAAATGGTTGTCAATGTAGATGGAGATGGTAAAGTAGATGCTTCATTAAAGTCATTGATTTCTGAAGAAGCGCTTCTTTCACAAAATATGACGAAAGATGAAGCGATTAGTGCTATGAAAAAGTCTTTGGTTGGAAATAATGAAGAAGCAACGGTTAAGGAGATTAAGGAAGAGATTAATCATAAGACATACTACGGGTTGTCTATTACTAATATTAAGACGAAGTCAATTAAGTCAACGGTAAAAGATGGGAAGATAAGTGTGGATATTCCTGTAGATGCGCTTATTTCTTCTATAAAGAGTGGATTACCTAATATGTCGCTAAAATCTATTAAGAAACTAGGAGGAGAAGTTTCTATTGTGGTTAATATGCCAACTTCTGCCACATCGACAGTGGGTAAAGTAAATGGAAAGCAGGTTAAGGTGGATCTTCTTGATTTGGCATATAATAATAAAGAAGTAAAAAGTATTCATGTTACGTGTGAGAAAGAAGATCATACTGGTGTTGTAGCAGGTATTGTGCTAGTCATAATTGTACTTGCTGGAGTATTAGTAATGATGAAAAGAAAACAGAAAATAGACTAGAGGACTTTACAAGTGAAACGTAGACTGTTACTCTTATTTTTAATAAAAGGGGGATTAAGAAATGACAAATTATGAAAAAGGCGAACAGTATTTTCTTCATGCCTATGGAAGAATGTTGCCAGTCATGGATCATGGAGAAGGGGTTTATCTTTATGATACCGAAGGTAATAAGTATTTAGATTTCTACAGTGGGATTGGGGTTAACTCATTAGGATATAATCATCCACGTTATGTAGCTGCATTAAAAGATCAGCTTGAAACATTAACACATGTTTCTAACTATTTCTATACAGTACCAGCTGTAGAAGCTGCCCAGAAAGTAGTAGAAGCTACTCACCTAGATAAAGTCTTCTTCTGCAACTCAGGAGCTGAGGCTACTGAAGGGGCTTTAAAGCTTGCACGTAAGTATTATTATTTAAAGACAGGAAAAGCAGATAGTGAAATTATCTCATTCCACCATTCATTCCATGGACGTACAACTGGTTCAGTTAAGTTGACTGGTAATCCACATTATCAGGAAGCATTTGGACCATTGATTGATGGTGTTAAATATGCCACATTAAATGATTTAGATAGTGTAAAAGCATTAGTTACTGATAAAACTGCTGCTATTATTGTAGAACCTGTTCAAGGTGAAGGTGGCGTTAATCCTTGTACAAAAGAATTCATGCAGGGCTTAAGAGCATTATGTGATCAAGAAGATATCTGTTTGATCTTAGATGAAGTACAGTGTGGTATGGGTCGTACTGGAACTATTATGACTTATTTCCAGTTTGATATTCTTCCAGATATTGTTTGTTTAGCAAAAGGTATCGGATGTGGTGTACCAGTTGGCGCCTTTGTCGCAAATAAGCGTTATGGAGAAGCTATGCAGCCAGGAGATCACGGAAGTACATATGGTGGAAATCCATTTGTGACAAGAGCTGTATCTACAGTATTTGATATTCTTAAGGAAGAAAAGATTGTAGAAAATGCAGCTGAAGTATCAAAATACTTAGTTGCACAGTTTGATGAACTTGTAAAAGACTTCAAATGTGTAGAATCACATAGAGGTATTGGATTAATGCAGGGGCTTGTATTAAATGTACCAGCAGCTAAAGTGGATCAGGCTTTAATTAAAGAAGGGTTGATCGTTGTCACAGCTGGACCTCAGGTATTACGTTTCTTGCCACCACTTATTATTACTAAAGAACATGTGGATGCTGCTATGACAATCATCAGAAAAGTATTAAAAGAATTTGAGGCTTAACAGCCTCTTTTTTTAGAAAAAAGAGATCATTTTGTGAATACATGGGTAGGAGGAATCACTATGAAGAAGAAATACCCAATCTATCTGCAAGATGATGCAACATCATGTGGTGTGTATTGTATCAAGATGATACTTAAATATTATGGCATTGAAGAAGATGCAATTACGATGAAAAAGAAAGCAAGAGTAGATGCTTCAGGAACAACCATTAAGGGACTGATTGAAACATTGAAGTCTTATCATATTGAAGCAACAGCCTATCATGCATCACTAGAAGATATTGAAAAGAAACTTTCGATGCCTTGTATTCTTCATTTTGTCATAAAAGATCAAGGACACTTTGTAGTACTTTATGAAATAAAGGGAGACTCGTATATCATCGGAGATCCTGCTAAAGGGATAAGTGTCTATAATAAAGAAGATCTTAAAGCTCTTTATAGTGAACGTGTTATTCATATTAAACATATTGGAAGATATTATCATTATGAAGATTATCAATTTAAGACATTCTTTAAGCAGTTAAGAAGTCTTTATAAAAAGACAATCAGAGTTATTGTGAAGTACAGTGTTCTTATAAGTATATTTACTTATCTAGTCAGCTATCTCTACTCCATGATGATTGATATGTTAAAAAGAAATACCCCTTTATTTATTAGTGGCGCTATTATTGGGACATATGCATTTATGGCTGTTATTAAGGAGTTAATGCGTTATTTTAATATGAAAAAAGGCATCTATCTTAGACGTTCAATCGATAAGGATTGTGTTTATTCTTGTATAAGAAACGTGATGAATCTACCTGAAGATGCCTTCTATTATTCTATCGGCATGATTCATGATAAACTCTTTGATCTCTATACCTTAAGTGAAGAATGTGTGCAAATCTGTTGCATTATGTATAGTGATACCATTATGCTTATTCTGCTTCTTATTGGATTATCAGTCATTTCTCCTATCTTGACTTTAGTGAGTGTCATTTCACTTTTTGTGATTGGCATATATGTGAAAATGAAGAATACATCTTTATTAGAAAGCTATAAGGCCAGTCTTCATGCACATAATGATAATAGTGAAGCGCTCTTTGATTATTTACAATTAAGACGTGTTGCAAAATGTTTTATGGGAAGCATCAAATGGTTGAAGAGATATGAGCATTATTATGAACAAGATCAGTCCTTGCGTCAGGATTATGAAGAAGACCAGATGGCTATGAGTCTTTCTTTAAATATGATGATGGTTCTTTCACAGATTGGTATTCTTTCACTGGGATTGTGGTTTTATAAGATGAAAGTCATCACGATGGGAATCTTGATGATGTATATCATAGTCAATGGACAGCTTGTTGAACCGCTAGTTAGAATCGCAAGTGTATGGAGCAGCTATAAGCAGTGTCAGCTTCTTTATGAACGCTATAAGGAGTTTATGGGTAAAGAAGAGATGGGCAGTGAACATCTTGATAGAGTTCAGGAAATCACCTTGTCCAATGTTTCTTTTTCCTATGGCTATGGAGAATATGTGATCAAACATCGTGATTTAAAAATAGATCATTCTCTCTTTATGTTTGGTAAGACAGGATGTGGAAAGTCTACATTATTAAAGCTTATGGCAGGATTTGATCGACATTATAGTGGAGAAATATTTATTAATGATCTTTCATTAAGAAAGATCTATCTGCCAAGTTTAATGAAACATGTCTTATATGTAGATAATAAAGAAGCCTTTATGAACGGGACTCTTTATGAGAATCTGATGTGTGAAGATCTCTCTTTAATTAAAGAGGTATTTCAGGTGCTTGGTTGTGATTATTTAACAAAGTTAAGTATGCCAATAAAGCAGGATGGAAGACCTTTTTCAAGAGGGGAAGCTACGCTTGTTATTCTTGCAAGAGCACTGCTTAAGAATGCGGATGTCTATCTTCTCGATGAGCTGTTTTCTGGTTTAGAAATTGAACAGGCAAAAAGCCTGATTGAGCGTATAAAAGCGTATAAAAAACAGGCGATATTCGTGATTGTGACGCATCAAAGAAATTTAATGAATAGTGATGATGATTATGTTATAATCGAGTGAGAATAGTAGTAAAGGGTGGTCAAGCATGAATGTGGATTTCGCATATATTAATGAAGTAGAATCATTTGATGAAAACTATGAAAAAGATTTTTCTACAATTATTGAAGGGACATTAAATCATCTTCATATTAGTGATGATATCGAGGTTTCTGCAATCCTTGTGGATGATCAGAAGATTCATGAAATCAATAGAGATTATCGTCAAATTGATCGATCAACTGATGTTATCAGTTTTGCACTTGAAGATAGTGAACAATATTATGTAGAAGGTATGCCTAGAGAATTAGGGGATATCTTTATTTCAGTGGATCATGCGAAAAGCCAGGCTGAAGAGTATGGTCATTCATTAAGAAGAGAAATGTGTTTCTTATTTACACACGGACTTCTTCATCTTTTAGGTTATGATCATATGAAAGAAGAAGATGAAAAAGTCATGTTTACTTTACAGAAAGAAATTTTAAAAGAACTCCATATGACGAGGGAGGAAATCTAGATGGATTATCAAAAACTTGTGGATGAGGCTTTTTTAGGAAGAGAAAATGCCTATGCGCCTTATTCACATTTTAAGGTAGGAGCAGCAGTGCTTTTAAATGATGGAGAAATCATTCGCGGATGCAATATTGAGAATGCGGCTTATGGTTCTTCTATGTGCGCAGAAAGAAATGCTGTTTATCAGGCCTATTGTCGAGGTTATCATAAGGAAGATATTAAGGCCTTGGCTATTGTTGGAGATGGACCGACATTAATTTCTCCATGTGGAGCCTGTCGACAGGTTCTTGGAGAATTGATGCAGCTAGATACGCCAGTCATTTTAGGAGCGAGAGATCGCTATGAAGTGACGAATATGAAAGAGTTATTACCACGAACATTTACAGAAAAGGATATGTAAGATGCATAAATCGGGATTTGTAAGTATCATTGGGAGACCCAATGTAGGGAAGTCTACACTTCTCAATCATATATTGAAGACAAAGCTTGTTATCACTTCGCCAACAGCGCAGACGACAAGAAATACAGTGCAGGGAATTTATTCTGACGATGAAGCACAGATTATTTTCCTTGATACACCAGGTATTCATAAACCTCAGGATGGATTAGGATCATTTATGAATGCGACAGCTTTAAGCTCAATGGCTGGAACTGATGTTATTTTGCTTATTGAAGCCGCAAATGAACATATTGGAAAAGGTGATCGCTTTATTATTGAAAGATTAAAGAGAGAAGCAGAATGTCCTGTCTATCTTCTTTTAAATAAATGTGATCTTCTTTCTAAAGAAGAAATGATGAAGAAACTGACTGAATGGAATCAGTTGTATCCATTTAAAGAAATTATTCCTATTAGTGCCTTGAAAGGTATTAATATTGATGATCTTATGAATACTTTAAAGAAAGATCTTCCTGAGGGTGGAATGATTTATCCAGAAGAAATGATCACTGATCATCCAGAACAGTTTATTTTATCAGAGTTCATCAGAGAAAAGATTTTATACTTTACTCATGATGAAGTTCCTCATGATGTCGCAATTGTTGTAGAACAGTGGATTGAAGATGAAGATTCTATTGATATCATGGCTCAGATTATTGTAGATAGACCTTCTCAGAAAGGTATTATCATTGGTAAACAGGGAAGTCTTATCAAGAAGATTCGTCAACAGGCACGAAAAGACATGAAGAGATTCTCAGGAAAAAAAGTGAATCTTGAATTATTTGTCAAGGTTGAAAAAGATTGGCGCAATAAAGCAAAATATCTAAAAGAGTTTGGCTATAATCAGGATGACTACTCATAATAGTGAAAAAACACAAGGCATTGTCTTAAAGGCAATGCCTTATAAAGAATCTGGACAATTGGTCAGTGTCTACACTTTACAGTTTGGTAAAATGACATTCCATGCCAGAGGTGTCAGAAAATTGACAAGCAAGAATGCACCAAGTGTGCAATCTATTACACTTAGTGAATTTGAACTGACACCGCGAAAGGGTATAAGTGCGCTAATCAGAGGGAATGGATTGCAGTTCTACAGGCATATAAAGGAACAGATTGAATGTGAGATTGTCGCTGATTATCTTCTTGAATATGTTTATCGCTATGAAGAAGAGAATCATCCTGATGAAGAGATGTTCATGATGATCAAGAACACTCTTGATGCACTAGATCAGGGCTATCACTTTTTATTAGTATATCTGCTTATCAATTGTTTTATTTTAAAAAGAAACGGTATTGATCTAGAAGTAGATGGATGTGCAATATGTGGCAATAAGAAAGTAGAATCATTTTCTATTAACAATGGTGGATTTGTCTGTCATATGCATAATGAAAATGAGCTTCCTGATTTTACTATTCAGACATTAAAGGCTTTAAGGCATATCTATAAATGTCCGATGAAAGAGATTGGAAAGCTTCATATTGAAGAAGAGGAACTCACAAAGCTGATGCCGGTTCTTTCTTATTATGTAGAAGAATATGCAGGCATCCGTCTTAAGTCACAAACTTTCGTTAAACAAATTGTTTGAAAATCGAGCAATTTGTTTTTCTTTGGGGTTATAATGTTGTAAAATAAATTATCAGTAAGGAGGGGTTCATGATGATCATGGAAGAGTCTTTTGCATCAAGCATGCACGCGTGGATACATTATACAATTTATGAACCAAAAGTGATTCTTCGCGTGAAAGGTGTTGTGATGATCTGGCATGATGTCTCTGAAAACTCACATAGCTATGTTCATTTTGCAAATTACTTATCACAAAATGGATATGTAGTTGTAGTTAGTGATCTTGTTGGACATGGACGTTCTCTCATTGATTTTGAACAAGGCTACTTTGGTGAAGGAGATGTGCTTGAAGGTATCATTGAAGATATGCACAAGCTCCAGCTGATGTTATTTAATAGATATCGTGATACTTTATATTTCAGTATCGGTGTAGGATTTGGGGCGTCTTTATTAAAAGTGTTCGCAAGTCGCTATGGTGATTATATTCAAGGTATGATCTTACTATCGGAACCAAAGAATTTTACATTCCCGCTTTCTATCACTTTGCGTTATAAGATTGTTCGAAGATTTAAGGGCCCTATGCATCATTCTGATAGACTTCTTCGTAAAGAAAGAAGACATCTTTCTAATGGAATAGGTAGGGATCCTTTGGCTTGGATGACTCATGATGAAAAAGAAATCAGACGCTTTGAAGTTGATACGCTCTCTAACTTTTCTTATACATTAAAAGGGTATAAAGATCTCGTGGATACCAATCGACAGGCTAATCAGATTGATGTACTACGCACTACACCATCCTATCTTCCAATATTGCTTCTTTCAGGGGATGAAGATCCGATTACACATAAAGGAAAAGATACTAAAGAAATCTATGAGATGTATAAGAGTCTTGGCATTACAGACTTGTCTATGGAGATCATTAAAGAAGGAAGACATGTTCTTTTAAAGGAACTTAATAAGGAAGAAGTATACAAGATAATAAGAAACTGGTTAAATGATAGAACCTTCATCTAACACCCTCATAGTTGGTTGACAAAATACTACTATAAGAGTATAATCGGTTCGAATTAATTAAATGAAATGACTTAGCATTTATGATGCTAAGTCATTTGTATTATTAAACAATTATAGGAGGGCTTATGGCATCTAATTTAGATATGGAAAAACTAATTGCACATGCTAAATCACAGGGATTCGTATTCCAGGGATCTGAAATTTATGACGGTTTAGCTAATACTTGGGATTATGGACCTTTAGGGGTTAATTTGAAGAATAATATCAAACAGGCATGGTGGAAGAGATTTATTCAGGAATCTCCATACAATGTCGGTATTGATTCTGCCATCTTCATGAATCCAAGAGTATGGCAAGCAAGTGGGCATGTTGGTAACTTCAATGATCCACTTATTGACTGTAAACAATGTAAATCAAGACATAGAGCTGATAAATTAATTGAAGCTTATGATCCAGAACTTCATCCAGATGGATGGACTCCTGCAGAAATGACTGCGTTCATTAAAGAACATAACATCGCATGTCCTAATTGTGGTGGACATGATTTCACTGATATCAGACAGTTTGAATTAATGTTTGAAACATCAATGGGTGTTGTAAGAGATGCTAAAAGCACCGTTTATTTAAGACCTGAAACTGCCCAGGGTATTTTTGTCAACTTTAAGAATGTACAGAGATCTTCTCGTAAGAAGGTACCATTTGGTATTGGTCAGATTGGTAAATCATTCAGAAACGAAATTACTCCAGGTAACTTCATCTTCAGAACAAGAGAATTCGAACAGATGGAATTAGAATTCTTTACTAAACCTGACACTGATTTAGAATGGTTCAATTATTGGAGAAGCAACTGTATGAAGTTCTTAACTGATATTGGATTAAAAGAAGAAAACTTACGTTTTAGAGATCATGATCAGAAAGAGTTATCTTTCTACTCTAAGGCTACAACTGATATTGAATTCAAATATCCATTTGGATGGGGCGAACTTTGGGGTATCGCTGATAGAACAGATTACGATTTAAATAGACATATGGAATATTCTAAGAAAGATCTTTCTTACTTAGATCCAACTACTAATGAAAAGTATGTTCCTTATGTTATTGAACCATCAGTAGGTGCTGATCGTTTATTCTTATCAGTTCTTGCAGATGCATATGATGAAGAACAGCTTGAAAATGATACAAGAATTGTAATGCATTTCCATCCTGCCTTAGCACCAGTTAAGGTTGCAGTATTGCCATTAAGCAAAAAGCAGAAGGATGAAGCTGAAAAATTATTCATGGATCTTTCAAAAGATTTCGCTTGTGAATTCGATTTATCAGGTAAAATCGGTAAACGTTATAGAAGACAGGATGCTATCGGTACACCATTATGTGTAACTGTAGACTTTGATACAGCTGAAGATGGTTCTGTAACTGTACGTGATCGTGATTCTATGGAACAGGTTCGTTTACCAATTTCTGAATTAAAATCATATATCGCAGAAAAATTGAAATTTTAATGGAGGAGGACGGATATGGCGAGAATACCTCGTGAAAAAATCGATGAAATCAGACAGAGTGTAGATATTGTAGATGTGATTTCACAATATATTTCCTTAAATAAAAAAGGAAGTGGCTACATGGCAATTTGCCCGTTTCACGATGACCATGATCCGTCCTTGTCTGTTTCCCAGTCAAAACAGATCTATAAGTGTTTCGTATGTGGAAACGGGGGGAATGTATTTACATTCCTTCAGGAGTATTTGCATATATCTTATCTTGAAGCTGTCAAGATGGTGGCTGAGATGGGACATGTGGATATGGGTGGCTATGTTTTTGAAAAGAAAGAAGCCCCAATCAAGCAGGAGCTAAAGCCACTTTATGAGATGCATACTGAAGCAGAAAAAATCTATAGCTACTATCTCAACACAAAAGCTGGAACGCTCGCAAAAGACTACTTGCATCAAAGAGGCTTTGATGAACAGCTGATCAAGACATTTGAGATTGGCTATGCCCCAGAACGTGGTGTATTGCATAGCGCTTTTGAAAAGCTTGGGTATAGTGAAATAGATATGGTGAAATCAGGTCTGATTATAGAATCCCAAGGTCATTACGATCGTTTCAAGGATCGTATCATGTTTCCATTGCATGATGAGAATGGACGCATAATCGGATTCTCAGGTCGTATTTATAAAAATGGCGCAGAAGGCGCTAAATACATGAATTCACCGGAATCAGATATTTTTATAAAAGGACAGACCCTTTACAACTATCATCGCTGTAGAGAGATGGTAAAAAAAGAAGGCTTTGTCTATATTAATGAAGGATTTATGGATGTCATTGCGATGACGCGTGCTAATCATGGAAACTGTATTGCCTTGATGGGTACTGCATTGACGAAAGGACATTTGCGCATGCTAGGTCGTTTGACGCACTCGATTGTAGTATGCCTTGACGGTGATGCCCCAGGGCAGGCAGCGAGCGCAAAAACAGCACAGTTCCTTTCGGAAAATGGCTTTGATGTCCAGATTGTCACATTGCCAGAAGGACGAGACCCTGATGAAATCTTTACAAGTGAAGGTCAGGATGGGTTAGATGAAGCATTAGGCAGAAGACAGACTTATCTTGAGTTCCTTATTAAATATGAAGCCTCTCGTTTGGATCTTGCCAATTATAATGATCGACGTACATTGCTGGATCGTATTACAAAAGAGATTGCTAAATTAAATGATAAGCCTGGACAGGATCACTTTATTAAGGTGCTGTCAGATTTATCACAGTTCCCAGAAAATACAATCAGGGAACTGATGGCTGAACATAAGAGTGAAGAAGTACCGGTTGTAGACTTCGGTGATATTGTCACTAAAGTAAAAGATACAAGACGTATTCTTGACAAATATAATCAGGCTGAACGTAATCTTTTGTTTTATATGTTAAATGATAAGGCGGTAAGTGATAAGTATGAACAGAAAGTCGGCTTTATGTACAATGATACTTATCGTGTATTAGCAAGCTATGTGGTGGATTATTATAGAAATCATGCCATCATGGATGAAGCTGATCTGATGGATCGCATCGGACATGATCAGGAAAGACTTATTCATACGTTGGCAACAATTGCAACATTGCAGCTTCCTCTTCCTTATGATGAGAAAGCAATTGATGATTATATACGCATTATTTCTCAGAATGCATTGAAGATGAAGAAGGAACAGCTCAAAGAGCAGTTCCACTATGTTCTTGATCCAAAGCAAAAAGCAGAAATACTTAAAGAAATGATTAACTTAGATAAATAGGAGACTTGAAAATGGCCAAAAAAAAAGCACAGGCAATGACTTTTGAAGATCTTAAAGATTTAATTAAAGAGAATGCAAAAATCAGAGGAGGTCAGTTGACACAGGATGATTTAGATGCATTTTTAGATAAATATGAATTAGATGATGAAACATCAGAAGAGTTATTATCATTTATCTCTGATAATGACTTATTATCAGAAGATGATCTTGATATCGATGAAGACGATATCATAAGCGGTGGAGACGATGATCTTGCCGGCTTAGAAGGATTATCTTTAGATTTAGGATTAGATGATGACGATGATGACGATGATACACCTGATCTAGACTTTGGTACTAGTCTTGATATGGGCGACACTATGAGCATGTTGCATGACAAGGATAAAGATGATGACATGAACCAGTTAGGTTCTAATGTTAAAATCAATGATCCAGTCAAGATGTATCTTAAAGAAATCGGTCGTGTTGACTTATTAACACATGATCAGGAAATTGATTTAGCAAAACAGATTCTTGAAGGTGGAGAAGTAGGAGAAGAAGCAAAGAAAAAACTTGCGGCTGCCAACTTACGTCTTGTCGTTTCTATCGCTAAGAGATATGTAGGTAGAGGTATGTTATTCCTTGACCTTATTCAGGAAGGTAACATGGGTCTTATCAAGGCTGTAGAAAAGTTTGATTATACAAAAGGATTCAAGTTCTCTACATATGCCACTTGGTGGATCAGACAGGCTATCACAAGAGCTATTGCGGATCAGGCAAGAACTATTCGTATTCCTGTCCACATGGTAGAAACAATCAACAAGCTTACTAGAATTCAAAGACAGCTTATTCAGGAATTAGGTAGAGAACCTACTGCTGAAGAAATCGCTGGTAAGATGGAAGGTATGACTCCAGAAAAAGTAAGAGAAATTCAGAAGATTTCTCTTGAACCAGTTTCACTTGAAACACCAATTGGTGAAGAAGATGATTCTCATTTAGGAGACTTTATCGAAGATGAAGGTGCCATGTCTCCAGATGACTATGCATCTAACGAATTGTTAAAAGATGAATTAAACGAAGTTCTTCTTGAATTAACAGACAGAGAAGAAAAAGTTCTAAGATTACGTTTCGGATTAGATGATGGACGTACTAGAACACTAGAAGAAGTGGGTAAAGAATTTAACGTTACACGTGAACGTATCAGACAGATTGAAGCGAAAGCTTTAAGAAAGTTAAAACATCCTTCACGTTCTAAACGTCTAAAGGATTTCTTAGATCGTTAATGAAACTTAAATCAAAACGACTTCTAAAGATTGCAGAATGCATAAAAAACTATAAAAAAGGAAATATCTTGGCAGACATTGGCACTGATCATGCCTATCTGCCTTGTTTTCTTTTTAAAGAAAAAGCAATCTCACATGCCTATGCATGTGATGTTGCGGAAGGCCCGCTTCATAGTTCAATGGCAACTATTGCACAAGAAGAAGTTGAAGGACATGTCATTCCATTATTAGGTGATGGTTTAGCACCAATTGTGGATAAAGAAGTAGACATGATATCAATCTGTGGTATGGGTGGATTATTGATGACGCAGATTTTAGATCGTCATCCAGAAAAGATGGAAACAGCACGTTTCTTTTTACAGGCTAATACCGCAATTGATCTTTTAAGAGAATACTTAATGAAACATGATATGCGTATCATTGATGAAGATGTTGTAAAAGATGCACATCATATCTATGAAATCATTATTGTGGAAAAAGGAAAAGATGTATCCTATACTAAAGAAGAACTGATCTTTGGACCAGTTCTTATGAGAAAGAAAGACCCTCTCTTTATTGAAAAATGGCAAAAACAGCTAGTAAGTCAAAGCAATATTTTAAAAGGACTTCCTCAAACCAATGAAAAGTATCAGGAAGTCAAAGATATGGTTGATCTTATTAAGAAGGTGATTGAATGAAAGCAGGAGAGATTGTAGAAATCATGGAAAGAAATTTCCCATTATCTTTACAGGAAGAATGGGATGTAAGTGGTTTTCAATGTGGTCATTATGAACAGGAAGTTCATAAGATCATGATAGCTTTAGATTGTGATTTACGCACAATTAGAGAAGCTATCGCAAAAGGATGCGATATGCTTATTACACATCATCCTTTTCTATTTAAAAGATTAGATCTTAACTTATCTGGATATGTTGGTACATGTATAGAAGAAGCAATCAAGAATGATCTTGTGATCTACAGTTCTCATACACCGTTGGATAAAGTAGCCATGAATAATTGGCTATGTGAAGAATTAGGACTAATCGAAGTTGGTGAATGTGAAGAAACAGGTATCGCAAAAGCCGGTAAATTACAAGAAGAAATGTCTTTAAATGACTTTATAGAACATGTAAAAAATGTTTTCCACTTAGATTATGTGCGCATTGCAGGAGATAAAGAAACTATTCACACTGTCGCAGTGTGTGGCGGTGCGGGCGCTGACTTTATTCACAATATTGATGTGGATGCTTATCTTACTGGAGATATTAAATATCATGCTGGTGAAGATAGTACGATTTGTGATATGGTCTTAGTTGATGTTGGTCATCATGTAGAAGTTATTATGGTAGAAAAACTAAAAGAACTTCTACAAGAAGAAATAGATGCTGAGATTATTACAAGTACCTCTCCAGATTATTTCAGGTTTGCATAATGATACTTACGACAACCATCTATTTAAGAAAAGAAGGCTACACATTGATGCTTCATCGTACAAAGAAGAAAAATGACATCAATGAAGGCAAATGGATAGGTGTAGGTGGAAAGCTGGAAAAGGGAGAATCCCCTTTTGAATGTGCCATAAGAGAAACATTTGAGGAAACAGGCTATCACATCATTGATGCCAGATTTGTAGGTATGGTCACTTTTCCTGGTCTTCATAATGGTGAAGATGAACTGATGTTCATCTATGAGAGTCATCATTTTGAAGGGGAACTTCATGGAAACGATGAAGGAGAACTCAAGTGGATCAAGGATGAAGAACTCTATGATCTCCCTTCATGGCCAGCCGATTATCACTATTTAGATTGGCTAAAAGACAATCAGTTTCATCAGGCAAAAGTTATATACGATGATGATGGAACCCTTGTTTCCTATAGTGAGGAATAGCGATGGATTTAATAGATACTATCAAGAATAATTGGGGAGACCATCAAAGTCATTATCGTCCCAAAGAATCAGTAGTGATGATTCCTTTGATCAAGCATGATGATTATTATTCATTGCTTTACGAAGTAAGATCTTATGAGTTAAGACATCAGCCTGGTGATGTATGTTTCCCTGGTGGTCATAGAGATGAAGGTGAAACAAGAAAACAGGCCTGTATACGTGAAGTATGTGAAGAGCTTTTGATTGATAAGAAACAAGTTCACATACTTGCACAGATGGATCCCATTGAGGCAAGAGGAATGGTCATTTATCCATTTATTGGTATTATTGATGATTATCATGATACCTATTCTAGTGATGAAGTGCACCATATTTTTAAAGTTCCAGTTGGTTTTTTATTAAGCAATGTCCCACAAAAATATTCTGTTACCACAACAACTGTTCCAGAAGAACATTTTCCTTTTGAATTAATACCAGGAGGAAAAGAATATAAATGGATGACTAAGACCGACAACATTCTCTTCTATTTATTTCAAGAAGAAGTTATATGGGGCATTACCGCAAGAATAACATATATGTTTATTCAATCTATAAAATAATAAACGAGGAGATTTAAATCTCCTCGTTTGTTTATTTAGTGATAGTAGCTGTCTTATTATAAGAATGTTCGTAGAAATCTACTTTATGTGGGTTATTTTCATAATAAGCAGTATAGACCTTCATTAATCGAGAAGGCTTTTTGCCATTGATTTTCCCAATGATGTTAGATTGAGTAGGCGACATGTTCGTAACTTTCATCATCAAAATTAGCAATAGATTTTACGACGAGAATTTTATTTTTACCATCAGCATTAACAGAGTTAACACTCGAAAAACTCATAAAAGCAAACAAAAATGTACAAAGAATTTTTTTGAGTAACATATTTCAATTTTATTCCTTTTGAAATAGGCGTACAAGAAAAAGCGACGTTCTGTCGCTTTTTTTATTTTAGAATTTTATCATAATCGATCTTTGGTAGTGGGTAAGTAGAAGGATCATTTTCATCAAACTGTTCAATATAGCTGATGATCTGATTAGTAAGAGAAGTAGGAGTAGAGGCTCCAGAAGAGACAGCTACATGCTTCTTTCCTTTTAGATCATTAATATTAAGTTCTTCAATTGAACCAATCATTCTTACATCCTTATGAGCGAGATCTCTTGAGATAGAGGCTAATTTCTTTGTGTTATTAGAATGAGGGTCACCAACGATGATGACAAGATCAACATCATCAGGAAGATCCCTAATAGCTTCCTGTCTGATTTTTGTAGCAGTACAAATTTCCTGTTCTATTTCTACATGAGGAAGTTTCTGTTTTGCATATTCACTTAATTCATAAATGTCATATAATGACATTGTTGTCTGATTCGTCAATAAATACTTTTTAGAAGGATCAAGCTGATCAAAGTCTTCTTTCTTTTGAATAAGGTGAATATGTAAAGGATCAATAAGCAGTGCACCTTCTGCTTCAGGATGATGTTCTTTACCAATATAAAGAATCTCGAATCCTTCAGTAAGCTTCGCTTTGATAAGATCATGGGTCTTAATGACATCAAGACAAGAAGCATCGATAACATCTAGTCCTTTATTTAAGGCTTTCTCTGTAACAATATCACCTGCTCCATGAGCAGTGATGATAACTGTTCCTTCATCTATTTCATCAAGAAGCTCTTCTCTGGTCTTGTTTTTATCTTCAATGGTAATGGCCCCTAAATCACGTAAGGCATTAACGATATATTGATTATGAACAATCATGCCAAGAATATAGAGAGGTTTCTTTTCTACTTCTTTTGTAGCTTTTTTAGCAATATTGATGGCTCTAACGACACCTTTACAATATCCTCTAGGGATAATTCCAGTCACTAACATTTTATAAATCTCCTTTTTATATTCTTAATGTAACAAATCTTTTTGCACTTTTAAAGTTTTATGTTATAATTCATAAGCTAAAGGAGGCGAAAAATATGCCAAATTTCAATCAATTTTCTTTTAAAGAATACATTAATAAAACAATTGAACATATTAACTTTAATAAACCTACAGAAATACAGGAGAAGGTTATTCCTCTTGTAAAGAAAAGAAGAGATGTAGTAGGTATTTCACAGACTGGTACAGGGAAGACTCATGCTTTCTTATTGCCAATCATGGATAGAATTGATACAAATAAAGAATGCATTCAGGCTGTAGTTGCAGCACCAACAAGAGAGTTGGCTATGCAGATCTATCAGAATGCAAAAGAATTCAGAAGATTCAATAAGGATCTTCGTGTGTCTTTGATTATTGGGGGAAGTGATAAACAGAAGACTATTACTAAACTTAATAATCAGCCACATATTATTATTGGTACACCTGGTCGTATTAAGGATTTAGCTATTGATGAAAATGCCTTAAAGATCACTACTGCTGATATTTTTGTCATTGATGAAGCAGATATGACATTAGAATTCGGTTATATTGAAGACTTAGATATCGTACTTGGAAAAATGAAAGAAAACTTACAGATGCTTGTTTTCTCAGCTACAATTCCAGAAGCAATGAAACCATTCTTAAGAAAATATATGAAAAATCCTGAGATGGTTACTATCAATCAGTCAATGACATCTTCTGCGAATGTTAAGCATTATCTTATTCCAACAAAACATAGAGATCGCTATGATGTCTTAAAGACAATCATGGGAATGATTGATCCTTATATCTGTATTATCTTTGCGAACAAGAGAACTGAAGTTACTGCAATCGCAAAAGCTTTACGTGAAGATGGTTATCGTATTGGAGAAATCCATGGTGATCTTGAACCAAGAGAACGTAAGCAGATGATGAGACGTATTCATAACAATGAATATCAGTATATTGTCGCAACAGATATTGCAGCTCGTGGTATAGATATTGATGGTGTATCTCACGTTATCAATATGGAATTCCCAACTGAAAGAGATTTCTATATTCATCGTTCAGGACGTTGTGGACGTGGTAAATATACAGGTGAATGTTTCTCAATGTATGATACATCAAACCAGGAAATGGTTGAATCATTAGAAAAGAAACATATTCACTTTGAAATGAAACAAATCAAAGGTGGAAAACTTGTAGATGCGGGTGAAAGAGATAAACGTAATAAGCGTGTACATGAACCTACTGAATTAGAAAAAGAAGTACAGAAGATCATTAAGAAGCCTAAGAAAGTTAAGCCAGGATATAAGAAGAAAAGAAAAAGAGAAATTGAAAAGCTTTATCGTAAACAGAAAAGACAGATTATTCAGCAGGATATCAGACGTCAAAGAAAAGAACGCTATAAAAAAGCGCAGATTGAAAAGCGTAAAGCAGAAGAAGGTAACTGGTAATGACAAAATTATTAATTGGGTCACACGTAGGAATGAAGGGGAAAGATATGCTTTTAGGAAGTGTAAAAGAAGCTTTATCCTATAATGCGACTACCTTCATGTTCTATACTGGTGCACCTCAGAATACAAGAAGAAAGCCTATTTCTGAACTAAAAGTAGAAGAAGCAAAAGCTTTGATGGAAGAACATCATATCTCATTAGATAATCTGGTCGTTCATGCTCCCTATATTATTAATCTAGCTAATACAATCAAGAAAGAAACATATGAATTAGCAGTAAGCTTTCTAAAGACAGAAATTGAACGTGTAGAAGCCATTGGAGCATCACGTTTAGTTCTTCATCCTGGTTCACATGTAAAAGCTGGGGAAGAAGTTGGTCTACAGTCCATTATCGATGGATTAAATGAAGTATTATCACCAGATCAGAATGTAAAAATTCTACTTGAAACAATGGCCGGAAAAGGGTCAGAGCTTGGTACGACATTTGAACAGCTTGCCTACATTATTGAACATGTAGAACTTAGTGATAAGTTAGGGATCTGTTTAGATACATGTCATCTTCATGATGCAGGATACGATTTAACAGACTTTGATCATATCTTAGATATGGTTGATGAAACAATCGGATTAGATCGTGTACTAGCAATTCATATCAATGATTCAAAGAATGTACAAGGTGCGCATAAAGATAGACATGAAAACATCGGCTATGGAGAAATTGGATTTGAAACATTAAATAAGATTGTTCATAACCCACGATTAAAAGATGTTCCTAAGATCCTAGAAACACCTTATATTGATGGTAAAGCCCCCTATAAAGAAGAAATTGAAATGTTTGAAAACAACACGTTCAATGATACATTAAAACAGTCATAGTACTTGCTATGACTGTTTTCTTATAGAAGAAATAAGAGTACGTATACAATCATTTTCCAGATCAGTAAACTTAGACATATATTTCACCAATACAAAAGAATAAGTCGCATTGTCTAAGGCATAGACATTATTTTTTAAAACAGATAATAGTCTTTGTTCAAGAGACTGATCAACATGGATATGGTTGTTAATTAATAATTCATGAAAGTCATGATAGTTGACTTCACTAATATAAGAATTCATAGTTAGAATTTCACCTCCTAATTTATGTATACGAATAAAAAATGGACATTACTAAAAGAAGCTGTAACGAAATGATTTAATCATTTCGTTAGGCTTCTTTTTTTCGTCCATATTTTTCATGATATGTAGGATATGATTTCATTCTATTCATTCTCATAAGACTCACAATAAAAAAACCCCAAAAAAGGGCGTAATAAGGGTATCCATTGTGAATATCTTTTTTGCACTGTGAATTGTACCTGCCTAATTCGAAAGCGATTTGACTTTTTCTTTACATTTCTTCCTGTACCAGTGGTGATACTTCCTTAAATTGAACCCCAGACACACAAGAAGAAATTCCATTTTTGCATTATCGAGTCCTCTTCTCGAAAATCTTGTGAATCCTCGATCCTCCTTCAGCACG
>NZ_JNKN01000033.1 GCF_000702065.1 Kandleria vitulina DSM 20405
CCGTTCGCCACTGGAATCCGAAGATTCCCGTTCGACTTGCATGTATTAGGCACGCCGCCAGCGTTCATCCTGAGCCAGGATCAAACTCTCCATTGTCTATCAATGGAGCCATCTTTTGGCTCTTGTTAATTGCTTGCTTGTTTTATTTCCGAGTGTTTTCTCACTCATCTATTTGACGTGTTTCTGTTCAGTTTTCAATGTTCAGGCCACTCGGCTCTCGCTGAGTGCTCACTTATATTATCATCACCTCTCCTCTTTGTAAAGCATTTTTTGTCTATTTTTTCAAAAAATCTCTCAGATCGCCATTTTGGGCTATTTAAAGCGATATACAGAGCCTATTGCTTGCATATTAAAAAGATGGGGGGGATACCCCCCCATCTTATTTATACTTAGCCTTACGTGAAACACCTCTCGACCTTAACAATGCCTTATAGGCCTTCTTCTTTTTCTTAGTCACATTTTCAAATGATTATCAATAAAAAATGTCACAGAATACATTTCTGTGACATCATTTCATATTATCCTTTAAGTCCTCTTGCCTGACGATCCATATCTTCTACAACGATATCATAGATTTCGCCAAGTGAACGACAATATTCTAGAACTTCCCAAGGTTCGTTTGTATGATAGTGAATCTTAATAAGATCTTCATCACCAACTGCCAATAAAGAATCCCCTTTGATATTCTCTGAGATATAATCGAAGATATCGTCTTCATCCAAATCTTCACCAGCAATTAATAACTGTGTATCATATCTAAATTCAATACTTTGTTCTGGTAATGCCATAACCTTTCTCCTTTCACATGAAATCATTATATCATACTCTTTTTATAATGAAAACAACTCCATCTTGTAAAAAGCAAAAGGTATCATTCCTTGCCATTCCAGCAGTATGTACAAAGCTTATCTTTATCAATACCAACTGAATCAAGAAGATCATCAAGACGATTATATCTTAATGAAGTGTAATGCTGCTTTACTCTGATCTTTTCTATCATGTTAGCATAACGATCAGAATCCGGATCACAGTAATCATAAAGAACATCCATTGGAATATTCTCTCCCTCTTCTTCACAAATCACTCTTCTTGCAATGAGTTCAAGATCAGAGTTAGAACGAGAGAAGTTAAGATACTTGCAGCCAAACATGATTGGTGGACACGCTGAACGAACATGAACTTCTTTTGCCCCACTTTCATAAAGGAATTCTACCTTCTCTTTAAGCTGAGTTCCTCTAACAATAGAATCATCAAGAAGAAGAATCTTCTTGCCTTCAATCATTTCATGAACTGGAATAAGCTTCATTTTAGCAATCATGTCACGTTTTTTCTGAATAGTTGGCATAAATGAACGTGGCCATGTTGGCGTATATTTAATAAACGGTCTAGAGAACGGAACACCAGATGCATTAGCATACCCAACCGCATGTGCTGTTCCTGAATCAGGAACACCAGCAACTGTATCAATCTCAACAGGACTTTCTTTCTGATCACGTCTAGCAAGATTAGCTCCGCAGCGATAACGCATTTCTTCTACGGATACACCTTCATATCGTGAAGCAGGATAACCATAGTAAACCCATAAGAACGTACAGATTTTCATCTGATTTCCTGGTGCCACAAGTGTTTTGACACCCTCCGGTGTCATAATACAGATTTCACCAGGACCCAATTCCTTATAATTTTCATAACCCAGATTAAGATAAGCGAAAGCTTCAAAGCATGCACAATATCCTTCTTCATTCTTTCCAATTGCGATAGGTGTACGACCATACTTATCACGGGCAAGATAAATGCCTTCATGAGTCAATACCATAATAGTCATCGATCCCTTGATGCTTTCCTGCGCATAGCGGATACCCTCAATAAGATTACAGCGACTATTGATCAATGCAGTAACAACTTCAACAGTGTTAATTTCACCACCGCTCATTTCCAAGAAATGCATATGCTTATGTTCAAAAAGACGATCAACAAGTTCATCAAGATTATCAATCTTGCCAACTGTTGCAATAGCATAAGTACCATGATGAGAACGTACAATAAGTGGCTGTGGATCATAATCTGAAATACAGCCAATTCCTAGATGCCCTGACATGTCATTGATTTCAGAAGAAAACTTAGTACGAAATGGCGAATTCTCAATATTATGAATAGAGCGATTAAACCCATCTTCTTTACTGTAGACCGCCAGACCAGCTCTTCTTGTCCCTAAATGCGAATGATAATCTGTTCCAAAAAACAAGTCAAAGACACAATCATTTTTAGATGCAACGCCAAAAAAACCACCCATAATTATTCCTCCTAGTCTTTTCAAGAGAAATTATATCATAACTTTATCATTACAGTATAGAAAAAATGCCGCATAAAGCGACATTTTATTGTAAGAAATTCGAATTTTCAAGCATAACGCCACATCCGTCAGCAACACAATCCAATGGATTATCAGCAACGAATACAGGTACTTTTAATCCCTGTTCCATAAATTTATCCAATCCATGAAGAAGCGCACCTCCACCAGTAAGGAATACACCCTTATTGACAATATCCGCAGATAATTCTGGTGGTGTCTTTTCAAGAACCTGTTTAGCAGACGTTAAAATAATTTCACAGATTTCATGTAAAGCATCCTGTATTTCAGCTTCAGAAATCTGAATAGTCTTAGGAAGACCAGTAACCATATCACGACCACGCACATCAACCTTACGGCTTTCAGAGCCGTTATAAGCACAACCGATTTCTTTCTTTACTTCTTCTGCAGTAGAATCACCAATCAATAACTTATAGCGATCTTTAACAAATGCAACAATTTCAGCATCCATCTTGTCACCAGCAGTCTTTAATGATTCACTTGTAACAATATCACCTAAAGAAAGCACAGCAACATCAGTAGTTCCCCCACCGATATCAATTACCATGTTTCCAGTTGGCTTAGAAATATCAAGACCTGCACCAATAGCAGCGACTTTAGGTTCTTCTTCAATATAAACCTTCTTAGCGCCACATCTTAACGCTACATCCTGAATAGCACTCTTCTCAATAGAAGTAATGTTGCTTGGACAGCAGATTAAGATTGTAGGTCTAGAGAACAATCCTTTTAAATTTAATTTATTTACAAAATGTGTCAGCAGAATCTCAGTAATCTGGAAGTCTGCGATGACACCATCCTTCAACGGTCTGATAGCTTCAAGTCTTCCTGGCGTCTTCCCAAGCATTTCCCTTGCTTCTTCACCAACAGCGACAGCTCTATTTGTTTCTTTGTTGATGGTAACAACACTTGGTTCATTAACAACAATTCCTTTTCCTTTTTCATAGATAAGAATGTTGGCAGTTCCCAAGTCGATACCTATTTCTTTTGATAATGCCATATTTATAATCTCCTTCTAAGAAATCCACCATTAAATATATATAAAAACATATAAAAATTCAATACCAAAAGAAGAAAAAAAAGACATCAGGTCATCTCTTCCTAACATAGCATCACCAATCAATATTATTATGTGCTTATACTCTCAACGGTTAACCCTACTGTACAAGAAAATGAGATGTCTATGCGACCTGAATGTCTTTCTATATTTATATTTTAATCAGTAAAAAAACAGAAAGCAAATAAAATAAAAAACTTTAAAAAAATTTCTAAACAACTGTATGAATCACAATATTACATGTTATAATTCTTCCAGCATGAATTGAAGGAGTAATATTATGGATAATCAAAAAATCGGATTTGACTCTAAAAAATACTTGGAATTACAGTCAAAAGAAATAAAGAAAAGAATTGCCAAATTCGGTAAGCTTTACCTAGAATTCGGAGGAAAACTCTTTGATGACTTCCATGCATCAAGAGTATTGCCTGGATTTGTACCAGACAACAAGCTACAGATGCTTGAACAATTAAAAGATGAAGCAGAAATTATCATTGTCATTAGTGCTGAAGCTATTGAAACAAATAAAATTCGTGGAGATTTAGGAATCACATATGATGAAGATGCCTTAAGACTAAAAAGCGCATTAGAAGATAGAGGATTCTATGTCTCAAGCATTGTCATTACACAATATACAGGTCAGATGGCTGCGGATCGTTTTAGAAATCGTCTTCAGGCATTAGGCATCCCAACATATACAACTTATATGATTGATGGATATCCTGCTAATATCCCTGCCATCATAAGCGATGAAGGATATGGAAAAAATGATTTTGTAAAAACAACAAGAAACCTAGTCGTTGTTACAGCACCAGGACCTGGAAGCGGAAAAATGGCGACTTGTCTTTCTCAGCTTTACCATGAACAAAAACATGGTGTAAAAGCAGGATATGCAAAATTTGAAACATTCCCAGTTTGGAATCTTCCATTAAAGCATCCTGTAAATCTTGCCTATGAAGCAGCAACTGCAGACTTGGATGATGTCAATATGATTGATCCTTTCCATCTTGAAGCATATGGCAAGACTACAATCAACTACAATAGAGATGTTGAAGTATTCCCTGTTCTAGAATCTATCTTTGAAGGCATTCTAGGAGAATGTCCATACAAATCACCTACTGATATGGGTGTCAACATGGTTGGCTACGCCATCGTAGATGATGAAGTATGCAAAGAAGCAAGCAGACAGGAAATCATCAGACGTTATTTTGAAACAGCATGCAATGTCAAACGTGGTCTTGCAAGCAAGAATGAATTGATCAAACAGGAGCTTATCATCAAACAGGCTAATGTAGATCTTAATTCACGTCAGGTCGTCAATGCTGCACTTAAGAAAGAAGAAGAAACAAATGGACCAGCTGTTGCGATCATGGCTAATGATGGACATATGGTCACTGGTAAGACATCACGTCTTTTAGGCGCTTGTTCTTCTGCATTATTAAATATTCTTAAAGATCTAGCGGGTATTGATCATGATGTAAAAATCATTTCTCCTGAAGTGATTGAACCAATTCAGTCATTAAAAACACATTATCTTGGCAGCAAGAACCCACGACTTCACACTGATGAAATTCTTATTGCTCTTTCATCAAGTGCCAATACTAATCCAGATGCTAAAAAAGCACTTCAGCAATTGCCAAGACTTAAAGGAATGCAGGCCCATTCAACAGTTATTCTTTCTTCTGTAGATTTATCTACATTAAAGAAACTAGGAATTGCGATTACTTGCACACCAAAATATGAAGACTAAAAAGACAGCTAGTGAAATTCACTAGCTGCCTTTTTTATAGACAATCTTGCCATTACATATTGTATAGGCAACCTGTCCAGTTAAGTGTTCTCCTACAAAAGGAGAATTTTTTGATTTTCCTTTAAAGTCATCAAGAGTGACAACCCATTGTTTCTTTGGATCAAAGATAACAATGTCTGCTATATGATCTTTAGCAATATATCCTGCATCAAGCTTATAGTATTTAGCAGGATTAATTGTCATCTTTTCTAAAAGTTCCATATAGCTTAAATGTCCCTTTTCGACAAGATGAGTAATACCCATAGCTAATGAAAGTTCAAGACCGATCATACCGCTTGGTGCACCACCTAAGATACCTTTGTCTTTTTCTTCCTTGCTGTGAGGAGCATGATCAGTAACAATCATATCGATTGTACCATCTTTTAATCCTTCAATAATCTTAAGACGATCCCCTTCCTTACGTAAAGGTGGATTCACCTTGGCAAGTGCTCCCTGTGATAAGACAAGATCTTCAGTATAGCCAAAATGCTGAGGTGTTACTTCACTCCATACATCTGCTCCCTGCGATTTCATAAAGCGCACGATATCAACTGTTCCACCACTGGAAATATGCTGAATATCAATTCGGCATCCTGTCTCTTTTGCAAGAAGACAATCTCTCGCTGTGATCACTTCTTCAGCAAGTCCGCTTGCGCCCTTTACACCCACTTGACGAGCGATCCCGCCAGCATTGATGCCGGCACTGCCAATCAATGCTGGGTCTTCTTCATGAAGGCTTATTGGGCAATCTAGTGCTTTCGCACAACGCATTGCTTCCATCATCACGTTGATATCTGCAATAGGAATACCATCATCAGTAAAGCCTACTGCGCCATGCGCCTTTAGAGCTTCCATATCGACAAGTTCTTTGCCCTGCATTTTTAATGTGACATTGGCAGTATTGAGAACATGAATATCAAGTTCTTTTTCTCTTTTCATAAGTTCATCCAATACTTCCACACAATCTACAGATGGTTTCGTGTTGGCCATAGTGACAACTGTTGTAAAACCACCAGCTTTTGCTGCATTGCAGCCAGTGTAAATGTCTTCTTTATACGTTAATCCGGGATCTCTAAAATGGACATGATTATCAATAAGTCCTGGTGCAACAATCATATCTTTTGCATCGATTGTTTCACAGTCTTTTTCGATATGTCCCATTTCGATAATCTTTCCTTCATCAATAAGGAGATCCATAACCTGATCTAGATGAGATAAGGGATCAATGACCCTACCATTTTTTATTAATAACATACTTCCCCCTGTAAAAAAAGCAGTTCTCTAAGAGAACCGCTTTGATTTTAATAACCTGGTTTACCTAATAATTTGAACATGTTTTTCTTGTAAACTTCAACACCAGGCTGGTTGAATGGGTTTACTCCTAATAAGTAAACTGATAATGCACAAGCCTTTTCGAAGAAGTATACCATATAACCGAAGCTATATGCGTTCATTTCATCAATAGTGATTTCAATGTTTGGTACGCCACCAACGTTTACGTGAGCATCGATTGTACCTTCACATGCTTTTTTATTTACATAATCAACTGTCTTACCAGCTAAGTAGTTTAAGTTATCTAAGTTATCTTCATCACTTGGTACTTCAAGGTCTAACTGAGGCTTTTCAACTTTGAATACTGTTTCAAATAATACTTTAGAACCTTCCTGGATGAACTGTCCTAATGAATGAAGATCTGTAGAGAAGACTGCAGAATGTGGTAATACACCTTTACCTTCTTTACCTTCAGATTCACCGAATAGCTGTTTCCACCATTCAGCAACGTTGCTTAACTGAAGTTCATAAGTTACAAACATTTCAGCAGGATAACCCTGTTTGTTTAACATCTGACGAGCTACACCATATTTGTAAGCGTCATTTGTCATTAAGTCTGCGTTGTTATATTTATCCTGTGCGTCTTTAGCACCTTTCATCATTTCATCAACATCAATACCTGCCATAGCAATTGGGAATAATCCTACTGCAGTAAGTACTGAGAAACGACCACCGATATCATCAGGTACTACGAATTCTTCGTATCCTTCTTTATCAGCTAAAGTCTTTAATGCACCTTTGTGTGCATCTGTAGTAGCAACAATTCTTCTTGAAGCAACTTCTTTACCTTTAGTCTGTTCAAGCATTTCTTTAAAGATTCTGAATGCTACAGAAGTTTCAGTAGTAGTTCCTGATTTAGAGATAACATTGATACCGAATTCTTTATCTTTAACATATTCTTTGATCTGAGCTAAATATGTTGAAGAGAAAGTATTACCAATGTAAAGAATTTCTACCTTCTGTGTTGGATATAAACCATTGATAGCTTCAATAGCTGCTCTTGCACCAAGGTAAGAACCTCCGATACCGCATACTAATAATACATCGATTTCTTCAGATAAAGATTTAGCTTTAGCTTTAATTCTAGCTACTTCTTCTCTATCATACTGAGTAGGTAAATCTACCCATCCAAGGAAATCGTTACCAGCACCAGTTTTGTTATGAATCATTTCATGGATTTCAGCAACTTTGTCCTTGTATGAAGCGATATCTTCATTTAATTTAGCATGACTTAAGTCAACTTTGATCATACATCTTCCTCCTTATTAATACCTCGACTGATCCATCGAGGTAGCATCTCCTCTAATGAGCGAAAACCTTTAGGTGTTTCGACAATCGGTCTGCGATGGCGTCTAAACTTTCTTCTTTTAGCAACAGCTTTAAGTGAAAGCTTAGCCTGATGAGATTTTTCATCAATATCAATAACCTTTACTTTAATGGTTTCACCAATCGTGACATAATTACCAACGCTTCTTACGAAACGATCAGATATTTCGCTTATATGAATCAGACCACTTGTCTGATCGGGCAGTAAAGCGAAAGCACCATATGGCTGAATACCGGTGATTGTAACGTCAACGATGTCTCCTACGTGTATTTGATGATATCCCATACTCCATCCCCCAATCGCATAAATTATACCACATTCTTATACGTGTTCAAAGAAAAATATACGCAATAAAAAAAGCTTCTCACATGAGAAGCTTTTGATCATTTTGTTTTAACGCTCTTCACTTTTCCGTATGAACCATAAGCACCATTATTATAAGCCCTTACTTTTACCTGGTACGTTTTTTTGCTCTTTAAATTTTTAACAGTTGAAGAATAGGCATATTCCCATGAACCATTCTTGATTCTGTAAGCGATCTGATATTTCACATTGCCTTGTACTTTCTTATAAGAAACAGTGAAACTTTTCTTCTTTTTCTTTAATGAAGAAATAGTGACAGCTTTAGGTAAAATATAGAAATAAGCATGCTTATTGCCGCAGTACTCTCCTTTTCCTTTAGCAGTAATGCAATACTTGCCAACATTTTTAGCATTTGGATAAGAGAGTGAATAATGAGCAGAACTTACTGTCTTGTTATTCATTTTAAAAGTCACTTTTGGTTTTCTGATTTGTCCATTGTAAGTATAGTAAACTGTTGAAAGGCTCATTTTAGCATCAGATAAAGCTATGGCACTTCCTGCATCCTTGCTTGATGAAGATGATGATACAGTTTTTACAACTGCCCCATTGCTTTTCTTAACCTTTGACACATACCAGATAGAAGCAGCATTTTCGATTGTAACCTTACGAACCTTATCAATCGTTACACGACTAGCATTTTTAGCTGGATCAGCGGCATAGAACAATCCTCCTGTGTAATCAGTTAAAAGAACACAGTGGTTGCTGTCATGAAAACCATTATAGTCTTTTCTTGCATAAAGACAAACACCTTCAGGACGACTCTTTAACCAAGAAAGAACAACGTTTTTTTTCGCTTCTCCTTTTACATCAGGAGCCTTATAAGAATCAATTGCTGCATGCTGAACTGTATATGTATAGTTTTTTGTAGAGAATTCAAAGTCCCACTTTAATCCTCCATTATTCCATGCCTTACTCTTCAATGATGCTTCTGTAATAGATTTATAATCAGCATCATTCAACAGTGCTGCCTTACGTCTTAAAAGCATGACTGCTGATGCCAAAGTACATGTGTTCTTTTCCTGCTGAGTCCAGAACATGTCTGCTCCGTTGATATTATAGGCATGTACGCTTACTTCTCCCATAATCATTGTTGAACATAAAAGCAGTACGCCAAATAGTGATAAAAATTTCTTTTTCATACGCATTCCCTATACTCTTTTAACCGCTGACCATGCACTTTTAACTCCATTCTTGCATGTTCTTACTTTAAAAGAAGTCTTCCCCTTATCCTTAACATTAATTGTAATATGAGTGCCAGAAACCATCTTCGTTTTCCATTTTTTCTTTGTTTTATAGCCAATCTGATACTTTACGCCACCAGCTGCTTTCACAAGTGTCAGATGTACATTAGTCCCTGATTTTGTCATTGTAAGAATCCGACTTGATGGTGGCAGTATTTTATAGTTCTTGTAGATTGTACCAGTAAAGTTGCCGATTCCAACAATCTTGACTTTTTTCTTTCCAATACTCTTACAGTCACCATATGATAATCGATAGCTGACATTATATCGGTGATAAGTCAGACGAACATTAGGATCATGTTTTCTTCCATCATAAGTATGATTTTCTATGCCTGAAAGCTGACAGGATGAAATATTTCGTTTCTTGATCGTATACGATGCTGATGCTTCACCAGAAACACGACGAATTCCCTTTACGCTGACAGTAACTTTGCCAGCATTCAATGTGTCTCCGTTAAAGAACATGCAATACTGTTTTTTGGGGATGTGTCTTCCCTCCTGATCAAAAACTTTGATACGTGGTATAGCATTTTCTCCGCTATAAGTTACATCTCGCAATTCTATATGAGAAACTACTCTCTCTTTCGCTTCAACATTGACAATATTGACAAAAAGAAAAGCTACCACAACCATTATTTTTCCAAAACGACGAAACATCTCTTTTCCTCCACTCATATAACATAATTTCATATTATCAAATTAAACTTAAACTTAACTAAAATTAAATTAAAAAAGCCTCCCCTTTGGGAAGCTTTTATCTTACCTGAATGATAAAGAAATAATGAAGATTCTTTCCTCTTGGAACATCATTGTGTTCAATCAATGAAAGATAGTTCTTCTGTAGACGTAGATTCTTTTCTACCAAGGCAATTTCACTTGTGTAGATAAAGACATATCCACCTGGCTTAACAAGCTTTCTGATCCTTGCAAAGAACTTGTCATATAACTCTGTCAATGCTGCTTTATCTCTCATCTGTGCATATGTTGGCATATCAGTGATGATTTCATCAAATAGCTCTGTATTAACAAAACGCAATGAATCCTTATGTACAAAATGCATATCGATATCTGCAGCCTTAGCATTTCTCTTGGCAGCTTCTAGTCCTTTTGTAAAGATATCGAGACCTAAAGAGAACTTGACTGGCTTGATAAGACAGCGTTCAATCAATGTAACCCCACTACCGCAGAATGGATCTAGCACTCTTGCATAATCTTCCATATATGGCTTAGCCACTTCAAGAAGAGTAGCTGCTACATATGGCTGCATAGAATTGGAAATCACTTCTTTACGATAATCAAAACGTGGGTTGTCTAATAAAGTCAGCTTTAAATAAGCACTGATCTTTTTAGGCATAAGTTCTTTTAAGACAATTTCAATTTCATAATTCTTAGTTGCATTCAATAAACGGTCTGGATAAAGTTCCAATAACCCCTTAACAACCGTATTCATAAGTTTTGAATCTTTTTCTCTAAAAGTATCAGTCAACTTGTAATAGAATGAATCCGCATTATCAAATAAGTTTTCAAGCAATTCCATAAGATTGCTGTTGCGGATACGTTCCACAATCACATCCCCATCTTTTTCCATTAAAGAACAGTTCTTAATAGGAATGATCATATCCTTGTAATTACGTAAAGGCAATAAATCATAAACAGATTTAGTACGAACAAGTACCCCCTGTCCTACTGGCTTATACTTATAATCTAATACGTAATCAAAGAGTGTGAACTGATAGTAAGGTAGTGTAGTCAAAATGACATCTACATCTTTATGAAGAAGCTTAACCATTTTTCTCTTATGTGTACCATAGCTTTGAATAAGCGGATTCAACACCTTTAGCTGTGACTGGACATGCTTCTTATCGCTTTCCTGATCTGCTAAAAGTTCACTTTGAATCTGTTTAAGCTCATCTACGATGCTCTTGCAATCCTGTTTGCTTAACCCCTTCAAATACCCTACTTTAACGAAGTCTATTGTTTCTTTACGATAGCCATCAAGCAAAAGATTCTTGACTCCTGACTTCTTAAAAGAGCCAAGAATGATAGCTGTATTTTTTCTTACTTTTGGATCTTCATGTGATAGTAGCTCTACTAGCTGCATATAGAGCTTATCATTTCTGATTTCCATATCATCTTTGATCTCATTACGAATCATCGAAAGTGATTCTCTAATATTGTTCTGATCAATCTTAACTGTTAATTCTCCTACCATTAAACGTCACCTCAAATATAACAAAATTATAACATACTCATCTTCAATTCACAATTCAAAACCAATTCAAAAAGAAAGGGCTTTCTTTTTATAGTACATTATTTTTATAGCAAGAAAACGTAAAAAAGTATGCTTTTATGCATACTTTTTTAAAATGGTGGTCGATTTGAATATCTAATAGAAATTTTGACAAAATTTTTACAGAATTGTTTCATTTGTGATGATTTCATCCATTCTGATGTCATATTGATGAGGAAAAGTGTCTTCTACTTGCTGAAAAGAATAACCAATTCCAAGCTTATAGCCCTTATATGTTGCCATATAGCGATCATAGAATCCTTTTCCATAGCCAATGCGATTCTTGTTTTTATCAAACATGAGCATCGGTATGATCATTACATCAATATCATCAGGTGATACCTGCTGATTGCCTACTGGTTCTTCAATACCAAAATATCCTGGCTTAAGATCATCAAAAGAACGGATCTCATAAAATTGCATGTCTCCCTCAATACGTGGAACAACAATTTTCTTTTTGCCAAAATATTTAGTCATCAGTTTTTTTGTATCAACTTCATTACGTGCACTTACATAGACAGCTACTGTTTTGGCTTCTTTAAAATGAATATTGTCCTCTATTTTGTTTAAAATATTCTCGTTATAGCGACAAAGCGTTTCTGCATCTAGTGAGAGACGCTTTGTGATCATTTCTTTTCTTGCTTGTTTTTTATCCAACTGAGTCAGTCATATCCAATTTAAGAAGCTGATTCAATTCTACCGCATATTCCATAGGAAGCTCTCTGCTGAATGGTTCAATGAACCCCATAACAATCATTTCTGTTGCTTCTTTTTCAGTTAAGCCACGGCTCATCAGATAAAAGAGCTGTTCTTCTGATACTTTTGAAACAGTTGCTTCATGTTCGATAGTTGAATCATTGTTTGACATAATGTTAGCTGGTACTGTGTTGCTTGAAGACTGACGATCAAGGATCAATGTATCACATTCCACCTTGCTTTTCGCATTGTAGGCTTTCTTGCCATGTCTTACAAGGCCACGATAATCAGCATGTCCGCCATTTCTTGCAATTGATTTAGAGATAATCTGACTTGATGTATTTGGTGCAAGATGAATCATTTTTGCCCCTGAATCGATAATTTGTCCTTTATCTCCTACTGCAATTGTCGTAACGCTTCCACGTGCTCCTTCTCCTGCAAGAATGCAGGCAGGATATTTCATGGTAACCTTTGATCCGATGTTACCATCAACCCATTCCATAGAACCGCCTTCGTCTACCTTTGCTCTTTGTGTAACAAGATTGTAGATATTTTTAGACCAGTTCTGGATTGTCGTATAACGGCATGATGCATTTTTTCCTACCACAATCTCAACAACCCCAGCATGAAGTGAGTCTTTTGAATAAGAAGGTGCTGTACATCCTTCTACGTAATGAATATGTGAACCTTCATCTACAATGATGAGGGTACGTTCAAACTGTGCCATTCTTTCAGAATTGATTCTGAAATATGACTGTAATGGCTTTTCTAATGTCACTCCTGGTGGTACATAAATAAATGAACCTCCTGACCATACAGCTCCATTCAATGCGGAGAACTTATTGTCAGAATAAGGGATGACAGTATCAAAATACTTCTTGAAGATATCAGGATGTTCTCTTAATCCTGAATCAATATCAAGGAAGATGACTCCCTTTTCTCTTACTTCTTCAAGCATATTGTGATAGACAACTTCCGATTCATACTGGGCACTCGCACCAGCCAGGAATTTTTGTTCAGCTTCAGGAATACCAAGTTTATCAAAGGTATTCTTGATTGTTTCAGGTACTTCTTCCCATTTATCAGTAGTTGTGTCACTTGGTCTTAAATAGTAAGTATATTCATCAAAGTCCATATCTGACAAGTCAACACCCCAAGTTGGCATTGGCTTTTCTAAGAAACACTTTAAAGATTTTAAACGATATTCAAGCATCCATTCAGGTTCATTCTTAATCTGTGAGATTTCTCTGACAATCTCTTCATTCAACCCTTTTGGAGTCTTAAATACAGCTACTTCTTCATCTTTAAAATCAGCAATGTTTTCAGAAGAAATATGGTCGTATTTCTTTTTATCTACGCTCATACTATTCTCCTTCCTTAGAAGAAATCAATTCTTCCAACGCATTCCAGCCAATTGTCGCACATTTAATACGATTAGCCTGTTTATGTGTATTCTTGAAAGCAATGGCTTCTTCAAGAAGGTCTTCATCATAATCTTTTTCAAAAATCATGTTCATATACTGCTGATGAATAGCTTTAGCTTCTTCAACACTCTTGCCTTTAACAAGTTCAGTCATGATTGATGTAGATGCTGTAGAAATAGCACATGCTTCTCCATCAAAACGAATATCTTCAATGATATCGTTGTTCATCTTGACTTCTACATCAATGTTGTCAATACAAGTTTCAGAGTTCATATTGACTTTCTTATAGCCTTCTTCATCGACTATGCCATGATTTCTTGGATTCTGATAATGATCCATGATGATTTCTCTTAAAATAAGCGGATTATCCAAAGAACGCATCGAGGAAATCATCTCCTTTCTTACATACTTCCACGAAGGCATCAATTTCTTCTTCTGTATTGTAGAAATAGAATGATGCTCTTAGTGTTGTTCTTACACCTAGATATTCATCTAGAAGCTTTGCACAGTGTTCACCAGCTCTTACTGCCACACCATTGGCATTAAAGAGGCTTGCGCCATCCTGTGCAAAGACATTGTTAATATTGAAGGCAATAGCACCAGTACCATTTTCATTGTAGATTGTAATATTATCCAAAGCTTTCAGCTTTTCAATCGCATAAGCTCTAAGCTTTGCTTCTCTTTCCATGATGTCCTTCATGCCGATGCCTTCAAGATAACGAATAGCGGCACCTAAACCAATGGCACCTTCAATATTAGGTGTACCAGATTCAAACTTATATGGTGGTTTTTTCATATCAACTTCAAGATTGCTCTTGTAGCGCGCATTTGAACCTCCACCATAACGTGTTGGTGATGTTTCATCTAAAAGATGATATTTACCATAAAGTACACCAATACCAGTAGGTCCACACATCTTATGTCCAGAGAATGCTAAGAAATCGATATCATCTGCAATGACATCAGTAATATGATGAGGAACACTCTGTGCTCCATCACATACAACAATGATATCATGTTCATGAGCAAATTTAATAATCTCCTTAACTGGAGCAACATATCCCATTACATTGGATACGATCGCGACTGAAATAATTTTTGTCTTGTCAGTTGTGACACTCTTGATTCCTTCCAAAGTGACACAGCCATCGGTAAGTGGCGCATAGACAATCTTAGCGCCTGTCTTTTTAGCTACATCAAACCATGGCAATGTATTGCTGGCATGTTCAGCGACATTTAAGATGATTTCATCGCCTTCATGAAGATGAGTCAAGCCATAGCCATAGGCTACCATATTCAATGAATCAGTAGCACCAGCAGTAAAGACGATTTCTTCTACACGCTTAGCATTGATAAAACGTCTTACATCTTCTCTGGCATTTTCAAAAGCTGTATCGACAGTATGGGATAAATCATAATCCCCACGATGTGCATTCCCTGAATAGCAAGTTAAGTATTCATAAATTGCATCAGCGACAGCCTTAGGCTTAAGTGTTGTAGCCCCGTTGTCTAAATATATTAAATCATGTCCCTGCATCTTTGTTTTAAGCATCGGGAAATCATTTCTTATTTTTTCAATATCCATTCTTACGCACCTACCTTTGCAAGTGCTTCCTGGAATCTTTCTTGAAGCATTTCATTATCAACAACATGAATAACTGGTTCAAGATAACCATAAGTAATAAGCTGCATAGCCTGACGTTTTGTTAAACCTCTGGTTTGTAAATAATAAAGATGATCTTCATCCATCTTTCCTACTGCAGCAGCATGTGATGCTGTGACATCATATTCATCAATATAAAGATATGGATTAGCGCTTGCCTGACATTTTTCATCAAACACAATAATCTTGTTTGTCTGATGTGCAGCAGAGCCATTGTAGCCCTTATTGATTGTTCCAATACCATCTACTGTTAATCTTGCTTCATCCTTGACAACACCATAATTATCCATGATACCTGTTGTATGACGAGCAAGATGTTCAATATGAACACAGTAATGTTTCTTTTCATCTTTACGAGAAAGCATGGCCATACGCACTTTGGCCTGTGCGCCTTCACCAGTTAACTTAAAATGATATTGACCATCGATGATATTATCTGATAGTTCATTGTACCCGATCTGCAATAGGGCATTCTCATCAAGTGAGCCTTCATCGATAAATTGTAGTTCATTGTTTTCATCTGAAACAATTTCATTGAACATGTTGACGTGTGCATCTTTTCCTAAAGAAATTTCTCTTTCAAGACGTCCGCCTGCATGACAGGCACGTGATTCAATGATTTCTGCATGAACATGATCTTTGAAATCATAATGTATTTTAGTGTTTTCATAGATCAAGATGACATGTAAAGAAATAGGTGCGCCTATTTCAAAGGTTAAAGTATTCTCATTAAATGAGACATTTGAAGGAAGCGATGAGCCTGTCACTTCATTGTCTTTAATGACAATGTAGTGATCATAGCTTAATTCAACGTTACTCATCTCGTGTTACCTTAGCACCACATGACCCAAGTGACATTGGCGCAATTTTCTTTTCTTCTTCCTTAAATGTTACACCTAATTCTTTAACCCATTCAAAGCCTTCTTCATTAACTTTTTTAATTAATTCATAACCGCCATCAACAACAATCTGTCCATCTACTAAAATATGAACATGAGTTGGACGAATGTTTTCATATAGACGATCATAGTGAGAAACAATGACCATGCCAAGATCGTCATTTCTCATATTATTAATAGATTCACTAACTATTCTTAATGCATCAACATCAAGACCTGAGTCAATTTCATCCAATAATGCGAACTTTGGTTCTAGAAGTTTCATCTGAAGAATTTCGTTACGTTTCTTTTCTCCTCCAGAGAATCCTTCATTTAAATATCTATGTGCAAGATCTTCATTCATTTCTAGTTCATCAATTGCCTTATCTAGCTTTTTGATAAACTGGAACAATCTTATTGGTTCTTCTCTTCTGGCATTGATTGCAGCCTTTAAAAAATCTGAGTTTGTCACTCCCGGAATAGACTGAGGATACTGCATTCCTAGAAATAGACCTTTTCTGCTACGTTCATCGACGCTCATTGCTAAAACGTCTTCATCATCTAATGTGATAGACCCTTTCGTTACGCTATAGGCAGGATGCCCCATGATAGCTGACAACAATGTCGATTTCCCATTACCATTTGGACCAAGCAAAGCATGTACTTCACCCGTATTTATTGTTAAGTTTACACCTTTTAAGATCTCCTTGTCTCCCACTGATACATGAAGATCTTTAATTTTTAGTACTGACATAATAATTCACCTCGTTGGTTATTTTAATATAAAGGAATGTATATCTCAAATCATTTGATAAATTTATTTAAGATGTCATTTAGTGAAATTATGGTCAATGATGGGATTTTGATGTGCTTTATTGAAAAAAATGACCTTTTATGATAGTATATCTTGCGAACTATACAAAGGAGGTTTTTTATGAAAACCAAGAAAATAACAGCGCTCGCACTCTCTTCGATGTTGTTATTGTCAGGGTGTGGCGGCAAGACTGTCGATGGAAAAAGCATCGCTGCTAGCACATCCATTTCAAATATCAGTGCCGATACGCTTTATGATCAGTTAAGTAAAGGAACAAGCGGAAAGAATGCATTATTCTCTTACGTCTTAGATCAGCTTATCGATCAGAAGTTCCCTGCTACTGATGACATGAAAAAGAATGCGGAAGATACTTATAATCAGGTACTTAATTCCTATACGCAGCAGTATGGTGATGAAGATACCGCTAAAAAACAGTTAGAGACTGCTTTAAAATCATCAGGAAGCTATAAGAGCATCGATGATTATAAGAAACGTCTTGTCTACTCAATGCAGTATGCAGAAATGATGAAATCATATATCAAAAAGCATTTCAATACTGTCTTTGATGACTACTACAAGATTGCCAATCCACGTAAGGTTTCTATCATCGCCGTCTCTGCAGCTGATCCAACAAATCCAACTGCTGATGAAAAGGCTAATCTAAAGGAAGTACAGGATCTTCTAAAAGAAGGACAGGACTTCGGTACAGTTGCTAAAAAGTATTCTACTGATACCAATACAAAGGATGCGAAAGGATCACTTGGAATTGTCGATAGTACATCTTCATTAAGTGACACTTATGGAACAGATGTTCAATCGAAAGCTACTGAACTTAAATCTGGTGAAACTTCTGATGTTATCACGGGTTCAAGTGCCTTCTATATTCTTCACTGTGATACTACAGATAAAGAAACAATCAAGAAGGAACTTAAGAGTGTAGATATCAACTCTCCTCTTATCACTTATGATAATTATCTTGTCTACATTGTATTTAATAGCTACAAGATCAATTATAATGATAAGACTATCAAGAACACACTTCAGTCATTCATCAAAGAACAGCTGAAGAAAAGATCAGATGAAAGGAAAGATTCCTAATGGCAGAAAAGAAAGAATCAGTTGATACAACTCAGTTCAGAAGAATACATAAAGTAGAAGTTAAGAAAAAAAGATTTACGCTTTCTAAGAAAAGTATCGCTATGATCGTTGTCATCGTCCTTATTATTGCAGGATGTTTAACAGGTTATATCATCACTAAAAACAGCGATGGCTATGCTACTAAGGTATCAGGAAACAAGGATGTCATTACCGGTGATGTCACTGTTTCTAAGCAAGGCTATTTTGAATACCTGCTTGATCAATCCGGAGCACAAAAGACTGTAGATAATGCCTACAACGCAATTACAAATAAAGAATTGCCTTCAAAGACATATCAGTCTCAGATTGATGAAGAAGTCAAGAAACTTGAAGACAGCTATAAATCATACATGGGATCAGTTGAATCCTATGCTACTAGTCTTGGATATAAGGATGTTAAAACATTCAGAGAAGAATTTGTTACTCCTACTGCCAAAAAGACAGTACTAAAGAACAAGTATCTAAAAGAACAGTATAATACTATCTTAAAGAATTATACTCCAGCTTATATCAAGACTATCACTGTTGAAAAAGAATCTATTGCCTTAAAGCTTATTAAACAAGCTACAAGCCAGGAAGCTTTCGATAAGCTCATGAAAGATTCCGCTTATTCAAGCAATGCTAATGATTATAAGCTTGTTACTTCTAAGACTGATACAACAACATTAAACAAGAGAATCAAGAATAATCTTTCTAAGTTCTCTTCAATGAAGAATGATGGTGTCTACCCTACTGTCATTAAGCAGTCTACTAAAAAGTATGTTGTAGTGTATGTCTACAATACTGATAAGAACAAGAACAAAGATACTTATATCAATGATCTTGGTAGTGTATCTGATATTGATAGTAATGCTGAAATCTTCTACTTGAAGAAATATAAGTTTACTGTCTATGACAAGAAACTTAAAAAAGAAATCAAGGCTATCAATAAGAAATATATTAATGATTAGGAATCTCAAATGAGATTCCTTTCTTTTATATTCTTCATATTCGTAGTAAAATAAGGGATAAGGAGGGATATGATTATGGCAGATTGTATTTTCTGTAAGATTGCAGATAAAGAGATTCCTGGAAAAATTATTCATGAAGATGATCTATGCATCGCATTTTTAGATTTATCTCAGGCAACAGTTGGACATACACTTGTTATTCCAAAAAAGCATTATGATTCAATGCTGACAGCTGATCCTGAAATTATAGCACATGTTTTCAAGGTTGCTCAGGTATTAGCTAATCGCATCAAAGAAAGATTTAACGCAAGCGGATGTAATGTATTAACAAATGCTGGTGAAGCAGCTGGTCAGACTGTTCATCATTTCCATGTTCATGTAATTCCAAGATATGATGAAAATGATGGGTTAAAAATCTCTTTTGTAGATCACAGCAAAGATGTGGATCTAGATAACATCTATCAATCATTAATGAAGTAAAAAAAGGGTCAAATCTCATTTGACCTTTTTTACATTAAATATATCATTTAAAAAAATGTAAAAAAATGATACACTGTTAACAATATCTATCAAGGAGGAAAACAATATGTATTGTACAAATTGTGGACGACAGATTGAAGACGATGCTGTCTTTTGCCCTTTTTGTGGTCAAAAGGTAACAAGAGAAAACATTCAGCCACAAGAACCTAACGTAAATGTGTCATATAACAATTACAATGAACCACAGGATTCTAATGTGAATGAATCTCATTACACTTACAATGAACCTCAGGACTCTAATGTGAATGAATCTCATTACACTTACAATGAACCTCAGGACTCTAATGTGAATGAGTCTCATTACACTTACAATGAACCACAGGATCCTAATATGAATCAGACATTCAATACCTATAATGGTGCACAAAACAATACTGGGGCTTATACAAATACGTATACCCAGTCAACGAGAAGCACTCAGGAAGGTGAATATCAGAATGCCTATAGAAGCAATCGTGTTGCCCCACGAGCTCAAGTTGACCCATGGCAGGCATTAACATATATTGGATGTTTCTTATTGTTTATTAGCTTATTCTTGCCATTTAAGAGCATCTCATACAGTGGAATAAGCATGTATCGTTCATATGACTTCAATATTTTCTCATTTTCAGCTACTAGCTACATCTTTTTAGTAACATTGCCTCTATTATGTTACTTCACTGCTACTAAAAGACCATATCTAGATCTTCTTATTGTATGTGGTGTCAATGTGATCTTATTCATGATTCCAGCATTAAGAGGACATTCAGCAGTTTCAAGCATATTTATCAACTATGACTTTGGATTCTTCTTAGGAATCCTTGCTCTTGCAATGAGTGTCATTGGACCAGTTATCTATATGCTTCAATGTCAAAAATCACAGAGAAGATAAAAAGGGGCTGACCCGGATAGATAATCTGGATTAGTTTTCAAAAATAAAATGCGCCGGATAAATCCGACGCATTTTTTGGTATAATGTAATTATGAAAACTACAACATTAAACCACAAAAATTATAGCGCATTTCAGACTTATGCGCTACTGGATTTTAACATTAATTTTGAGAATGATGTGCCTAGTGACGATATTGCACGTACTGTCATTGAGATTACAGAGAGGATGAACATTGGAAAGTATGTTGATCTCAGCAGTCGCAGATTGCACGGGCATGATGCAATGAAGCTCCTTAGATGCATCCTGCTCGGATTCGCCG
>NZ_JNKN01000034.1 GCF_000702065.1 Kandleria vitulina DSM 20405
GTTGTTCAGACGATGGGAAACAGTGTCAGGAATCTTGCCAAGGAGATTCAAAGCCTGAAAATACTGAGAGAACTTAAAATTTTGTTTAGAAAAAGATTCAATAGAATTAATTAAATGTGTTATACTTTCCATGATGAAACATCCTTTCGTGATATTTTGGTTGGCGCTAAAAGTATAACACAGGTTGTTTCATCTTTTTTAGTTAAATACGAAAAAAGATGATTACTAAGATATACTCAGTAATCATTTTACTGTTTATATAGATAAAATTGAGGGTAGTGTATTAGTGCTATGTGGTATAGATTTTTGACACTACCATCATTATACAGAGGGGATTTTATCATTTACAATACCTTTACCACTTCACTGAAGTCTTAAAACAACCTCACAGCATAGCTGTGGGTTTTATTGTTTTACAAAAACTGTAGCGAGATATTTCTCGTTACAGTTTTTTAGATTTTACTTTCTTTAAACATTTTCATCATTTCATTAGTAAGACTTAATTCATCTGGCTGAAGGACGATGTCTTCTCTTTTTGTCCAGATTCCTGATTTTAATTCTGATGTATCTAGATCAATGGTTGGATCACCATCTACTTCACAATAGAATCCAACAAGAAGATCATCCACAAATCCCCATGGTTGAGATTTATAATAGCGGATGTTTTTTACTTTTAGTCCTACTTCTTCATAAACTTCTCTTTGTACACATTCTTCTAATGTTTCACCTATTTCAGTGAAACCTGCAATTAAGGCATTATGTGCAAAACCTTTAGCATAACGTGTTAGAAGTATTTCTTCTCCATTGATGACTCCTACAATAACAGCTGGAACTATCTTTGGATAAACAATATGGTGACAATGTGGACAAACTACAGCTCTTTCTTCTTGATCATGAATCATCTCATGTCCACAGCGTCCACAATAACGATTGTTGCGATACCAGTTGTTTAACTGATAAGCCGTAATCATAGCATAAAAATAAGGCTTAGTTTCCTTCTCATCAGTTCTCAGTTCCTGTATATTCACATAACTAAAACCATCCATTTCAACCGTATCCTTTGCCAAAAAACAAGTCGTATCATCTAAGCTAAATAAATAACGATAATCAAATTGTTCTCTTATCTCCTGGTAAGTCGGAAACAAATAGTGATCTCCCTCTTTTCTTACAAGAACTTCGTTCTTGTGAAAAGAAAAGACGATACTTTCCATGTTAATGTCAATTTCTGGATTGTAGTGATTGATTAATCTATGAGGTGCTATATCCTGTATCAATTCTTCATGTCTCCCTTCTTGATTGTTTTGGCTTCTTCTCTAAACTGTTTTAATTTCTTTCTGTCTAGTATACGAATAAAGCCGTATCCTGTTTCAATGAGCTGCTTCTTTTTAAGAAGCTGAATAACTCTAGCTACCGTGACTCGATTCATGCCAAGACAATCGGCGATATCTTGTTGTGAATAAGAAAGAGTATTATATCTTGAACTCATTAAGATAAGATCAGCTACTTTTTGATAACTATTATAATACACCAATCTATTAATTTGATGCATAAGATGCTCAGAAGTTTCACTTAAATGTTGAAACATCAAAGTCATTAACTCCTCAGATTCATGAAGTAATGGTGTAAGCTTAGAAATAGAACATTCTACTAAAGTCACATCAGTAATAGCTTGTATAGTTACATTTCTAATCGCATGATCTATGAAAGAATGATCTCCAAATATTCTACCTTTCTTTAACACTTCAAAAGTTAACTCCTTACCATCAGTAGATACAAAAAAGACACGTACTCTACCTGATAAAATAAGATATACACCATCAGCTTCATCAGCTTGATGAAAGATAGTTTCATTAGATTTATAAACTCTTTGACTTCCAATTGACATAAAATCCTTGAAATATTGATCTGGAATACGTATCATAATAACCTCCAAACTGTAGTCTAGACTACAGTTTATTTTATCATAATTTATAAAATAGTATTCATTAAACAAGGAGGTCCATTATGAAAAAAACATTATCCTATCTAGAAATAATATCGGGACTTGTACTTACTGCAGCAGCTTTTGGTTTTATTATTGTCCCACAATCTTTTTCTGCAGGAGGTGTAACTGGACTTAGTATTCTTGTTCATCGTATTGTTCCTCTTTCTCTATCTTTAATATTATTATTCTTTAACATCATCATCTTTATACTAGGATGGATATTTGTAGGAAAAGAATTTATTTTTAAGACACTCATGTCATCATTCCTATTCCCATTTATACTAGATTTCTTTTCTCACTTTAATTATCTACAAGAACTACAAAAAGACCCACTCCTAAGTGCCATCTTAGCAGGATTACTTTTAGGATGTGGATCAGGTCTAGTACTAAGAGGGAACGGAAGTTCAGGTGGATTTGATGTCATTGGTGTCATCTTACATAAATACTTCCACACACCAGTTTCTTTACCAATGTATATACTTGATTCTACTGTAATACTTCTTCAAGGTAATGATATAATGCATCTACTTTATGGTTTAATAGTAATATTCTTATGTTCTTACATCATTAATAAAGTTCTATCTTTTGGTAAAGCTCATTCTAAGATTATGATCTTTTCTCATCAATCAGATAAAATAAAGAAGATGTTACTTACTGAATATGATGCTGGTTTAACTTTATTAAAAGGTGAATCAGGTTACTATGAAGAAGATATGAATATTATTGTAACCATTACTTCTTATGATAAGATTACTCAAATTAAAAAAGCAGTCTATAACATTGATCCTTTTGCTTTTGTAGTAATAGAAGATGTTCATTCTGTATTAGGTAAAGGATATACTATAAGTAGAGAAAAAGATCCAAGTTAATTGGATCTTTTTCTTATGAGCATAAATACGCTTCAACAACTACATTATTTTTTACAATTATATATAATCCTAATCCATTAGGATGTTTTAATACATTATTAAATTCTTTCTTAGTATATGGATCACGAAGTGGTCCATCTCCACCTATACCATAATATTTTACTTTCTTAGATAACTTAAAAGTTTTAACAAACTTCTTAGAATAACTCTTTACTTTCTTTCCTTCTGTAAATAGTTTTTTCTTGTTTCCTATCTTACAACGATATTTTACATAGCTTCCTTTTAATGTCATCTTATTCTTCTTAAGAACAGCTCTTACAGTATGAGGTGTCTTATATTTATAGGGTGCTAATGCTCCTTCATAAACATAATACTTTGCTTTTGCTTCTACTTTAGTTTGTAGAGCTATCATCATTGTACTGATTAATGTGAATACGAATAATAGTTTTATTAATTTTTTCATAATAACCCTCCCTGTTTTTATTATACTCTTCAACAGGAAGTTTTAAATAATATCTATTTGAAATTATTAATTTGGTATAGTGAAGCCATCATTCTTTAATGATTCTGTCACTTCTTTAGGATTACTGAATGTGTATACTACGTCTACTTTTGATTTATTAACAACATAAGTTGTGGTTGTTTTTAGATTTTTTACTATAGTAGTTTTATTTTCTTTATCATTATTAAATATCAATCAAATATGACATTTAAAACGACTATCCTTATGTATTTTGTAACTAATAATAAAAAAGGCAAATTGAACATTATCAATCTGCCCTTTTTATTATTAATCCATTTTTATCTAAAGAATCTTTTACATTTAAACTACTTTTTAACATATAAATTATTCTATGATCAGATTTATTAATAATATATGTTGGAGAATTTATCCAGTCCTTACTCTGAAAATTAATTACTGATTCCTTATTATGGTATATTTGTTTCAAAACTAAATAATCTTTATTCTCAGATATAACATAATATAAGTAATACATTTTATTTTTATTTTTTCCATTCTTTACATAAAATATATTTTCTTCTTTCTTAGCAATATTTGGAACATTATTGTCGTGAATATCAAATGCAATATATCTATTTGGTTGATTTGCTTCTACAAAAATCAATCCACAAAAATATACAATTACCGTAAAGAATAACACTAAAACAATGATCATTACTAATATTGATGCATCTTTGTGTTGTTCTAATTTTTTAATAACTTTATTAATTAATTTTGATATACCCCCTTCTTTTTTTATTACTTTTTCTTCAATTTCTTTACTAAAATATGAGAAAATATGTACTATTTCTGCTGTAAAAGTAAGAAAAACATTAATAGGTAAAGAATTAATAAAGATAAACTTCAAAAATTGTAGTATTTTTCTATAAGATTCTTGAAATATTAATCCATTATTTACACTAATAAATACAAACACAACAACTGTAATTATCACGCTTATTATAATGAACGTAGATAAGACACGACATACTTCCTTGATATTATCTATTACTGTTCTATTTCTCAAAATAGATCCTTTATCTTTTCTTTTATTAAAAATTTTTAAGAGAATAATATATAAAAAATTATAATTACTAACATATATAATTAACCTTATCATTATTATTAAACCAAACACATAACAGCAATTTAAAATAAATTCGTTCAAATTCACATCAATATATTCAGCACTAATATTGTAATAATCAAAGAAACCATACCTAAAAATATAGCCCCAAAAATAGATTAATACTGAAAAAAGCGGAACAACTACAACACCGTATTCTTTAATACTTCTCCTCACAATCCTATATACTTGTTCTATATTCATACATAGCCTCCTCTACTATCTTTAAAATAAAGAACAATTATTTTAATATCAACATTTCTGAAACAAACAAAAAAACATCTATACCATTTTTTATTACACTGTCAAATAATCAATTTTCATAACAAATAAATTACATTATTTATAAATCAGACAAATTCAAATCAAAACATAGATCATAAATTAATTATTCCGAAGAGCAATGTTAAAGCTAAGTGAAGTTTAATCTTCATAACCAACATAAGCCCTATAATTTACATCACAATAAATTGAAAACTATTCATATTCACTGAAAACAAAATAGTAACAATAGAAATTGCAACAAATCCTTTTAAAGAATATACTTAAAATATGGTTCTTTAATAAGAAAGAAGTTTCTTAAAAGATTATTATTTCGTACAAAATTAAAAGAAAGTAGAAACATGGTATTTATTGATGGATAAGAATATTAGTGATGGACTTCTGAATGCTTTTATTGATAGTTCTATTAATTCAAATCAAGCATACAGTCCTCAATTTTTAACAAACAACTATCAAAACGGAACAAAAGTATTAACATACATTGTAGATGAACTTATGCATTGCGATGAGTTCTGTATTAGTGTTGCATTTATTAGTAGAAGTGGTTTCGTGGCTCTTTCTCAAACATTAAAAGAGTTAGAAAAAAGAGGCATAAAAGGAAGAATCCTTACAACAGATTATTTAACATTTAGTGATCCTTTTGCACTAGATAGATTAGCAGAACTCAATAATATTGAATTAAAGTTATATCATGTAAAAGACTCTGGTGTAGGTTTCCATACAAAAGGTTACTTGTTTAAAGAAGAAGGAACATATCGAATTATCATAGGTAGTTCCAATATGACACAAACAGCATTAACAACTAACATGGAATGGAATACTGCATTAGTTAGTACTGAACAAGGTCAAATGGCTCAATCAGTTATGACTGAATTTGAATCATTATGGAATGATGTTGCTGCAAAAGACTATGCAGAAATTAGTGATTTCTATCGTAAGCAGTATGAACATAAGAAACAGATTAATAAGTTAATCAATGATCAACATAAAATCGCATTAGAAGAAAACGAAGTTGATTTTGAAACATATGATCTAAAACCAAATAAAATGCAAGAAGCATTCATTGGAAACATACATGAAATGCGCGAAAACGGTGCGAAGAGAGCTCTTCTAATTAGTGCGACAGGAACTGGTAAAACATATGCTTCAGCTTTTGCGATGAAAAACGAAAATCCTAAGAAAGCATTATTTATTGTTCACCGTGAATTAATTGCAAAGCAAGCAATGAAAAGCTATCGAAAAGTTTTTGGTAAAGATAAAAAGATGGCATTACTATCAGGTAACTCAAAAGAATATGACGCTGATATATTATTTGCAACAATGAACATGATGGCTAAACCTGAAACGTTTGATTATTTAGAAAAGCATCATATTCATTATGATTGGATCTGTATTGATGAAGTACATCGAGCAGGATCTAATAGTTATCAAAGAATCATGAATCATTTTAAGCCTGACTTTTGGCTAGGTATGACAGCAAGTCCAGAGAGAACAGATAGCTTTGATATTTTTGAACTATTTGATCATAACATTGCTTATGAAATCAGATTGCAACATGCATTAAGAGATGATTTGTTATGTCCTTTCCACTACTTTGGTATAACCGATATAGATTTTGATTCTGATGTTAATCTCGATGACGATAAAACAAGATACTTCAAATACTTAACTTCAGACGAGCGAGTAAAATATATATTAAAACAAGCTAGCTACTATGGATACAGCGGTGATCGTGTTAAAGGTCTAGTATTCTGTAGTAATAAAGATGAAGCAAGAGAACTAGCAAATAAGTTTGCACAAAAAGGTTACTATGCACGAGCATTAGTAAGTGACGATAATGAAAGTGTCAGAGAAGAATGTATAAACTTATTAGCAAAAGATGTTGATGAAAATCTATTAACTGAACATAGATACAATATTATATCTGGAAATTCAGCTAACAGAGAAGATATGCCATTCTTAGATTATATCTTTACGGTAGATATCTTTAATGAAGGTGTCGATGTACCTGAAATTAACCAAGTTCTTATGTTACGTGAGACACAATCACCAATTGTCTTTGTTCAACAATTAGGTCGTGGTCTAAGAAAATCAGAAAACAAAGAATATGTTGTTATCATTGACTTCATTGGAAATTATACTAACAACTATATGATCCCAATTGCTCTTTCTGGAGATCGAAGTTATAACAAAGATTCAATGCGTCGATATGTTCAAGAAGGTAATAGAATAATCCCTGGTGCTTCTACTATTCATTTTGATGAAATATCTAAACAAAGAATTTTTAAATCAATTGATTCAGCTCGTACTTCAGATGTGAAATTATTAAAGCAAGCATTTGAACAATTAAAATATCGTTTAGGACATATACCATCAGTCTTAGATTTTAAAGAATATGGCTCTATTGATGTAACGAAATTCTTTGATAAATACGGTTCATACTATTCATTCTTAGTAAAGTATTATGGCGATGAATACACTATTCGATTAAATAGTGTTGAAGAAGAAATAATAGAATTCTTATCTAAGAAAGTAACAAGAATGAAACGTATACACGAGCTTCTATTATTGAAACATCTCATAAAACAGAATAATAGATTCACTGTTTATTTCCATAACATAATGCGTATGCATGATCATTTAAATAATGATGCAAAAGTTGAAGAATCTGTATATCGCAGTCTTACAAATCAATTTGCAAAAGATCAAGAACAGAAGAAATATAAAAACTGTGTATTGATTGAAAAAATAAACGGTGGATATCAACTTAACTCTCAATTCAGATCACTTTTAATGGACAATAAAGATTTTTATGATATGGTCTGTGATGTAATCGAATATGGTATTACATTGTGTGAAGAATTGTATTCAGACAACTATAAAGATACAAACTTTACATTGTATCAAAAGTATACCTACGAGGATGTTTGTAGATTACTAAATTGGCAAAAGAATATGAATGCACAAAATATCGGTGGATATTTCTACGATGCAAAAACAAAGAGTTTACCTGTGTTTATTAATTATGATAAAGCAGATGATGCAATCGCATATGAAGATAGATTCATCACTTCTGAAAATCTAATTGCCTTGTCTAAACAACCAAGAAAAGTAAATTCTAGTGATGCTGACCACTTCTTCAAGAAAACTGAAGAAGATAAAGATAACAGAATTTTACTATTTGTAAGAAAGAACAAGGATGATAAAGAAGCTAAGGAATTCTATTTCTTAGGTGAAATCTACGCACAAGGTGAACCTATACCAACTGTAATGGAAAAAACAGGAAAGGAAGCTTTTGAAATCAACTATAAGTTAGATGTACCTGTTCGAGAAGATATTTATGAATATATTATTAATTAGTGAGGCTTAAAAATTGAAAACAATAAGAGTAGTAGCAGCAGTTATTTGCGATTCGATAGAAAAGAAAACAAAGATTTTTTCTACAGCTAGAGGCTATGGTGAATTAAAAGGTGGATGGGAATTTCCTGGTGGAAAAATTGAAAAAGGAGAAACTCCTCAGGAAGCTATAGTAAGAGAAATTAAGGAAGAACTAGATGCAACAATTAGTGTTGGTGAATTAATTGATACAATAGAATATGACTATCCAAACTTTCATTTATCAATGGATTGCTTCTGGTGTGAGGTTAAATCAGGTAAATTAAAACTTCTTGAAGCAGAAGCTGCAAAGTGGTTAACAAAAGAAGAACTTGATTCTGTTAATTGGTTACCTGCAGATATTACCTTAATCGATAAGATTCGTAAGGAAATGAATTAGTATAAGTACTTAAAATGCCGTGAATGTAAATTCACGGCATTAAATTTCCCAGGAAATATCATACTATTTTAGATTGAGAATATCTTCGTCATAAACACTAAACCAATCATTGTTAAAATCAGTAACAGCTTTATTGATATTAGGATTCTTAAAGATAGTCTCTAAGATACTATAAGGCACTGTAACACTCTGTGTACCAGCATTGAGTGCATCTTCTACTTGAGATAATGCATGGAACGAAGCTGCAAGTATCTTGCACTGATATCCTTCAGTGTTGATCTTGAATGCTACGTTTTCTATTAATTCTCTGTAGTCTCCACCTAAGTTCGCAATACGATTGCAGTAAGGTGCAAGATACTCTGCTCCTGCTTCTAATGCCATATAGGCCTGCATTGTTGTATAGATGGCAGTGGCAGTGATATGGAATCCTTTTTGTTTAAGTATTTTCATTGCCTTGATACCTTCTAGACTTGTAGGGACTTTGATATAGACGTCTTCGTCTATTTCTTTACAGATTCTTTCTGCTTCTTTGATCATATCTTCTGCTTTAGTAGCTGTTACTTGTACATGAAGTGTTCTTTCTTTTCCAATGATATGTCTTACTTTTCTCATATGATCAAAGAAATCTTCTGGTGCTGATTTTTTTACGATAGAAGGATTAGAGGTAATGCCAACTATTGGCATATACTCTATTCCTTTTTTTATTTCTTCTAAATTAACTGTATCTAATAAAAATTCCATGTTTATTCTCCTATAGACTTTGTTCTGTTCTATTAATGATATCATCTTGAGTAGCTTTTGATAAAACATTAAAGAAGGCGCTGTATCCAGCTACTCTTACAATAAGGTCCTTGTGCTTTTCTGGATGTCTTTGGGCATCTATAAGCGTCTCTTTCGAGACTATATTATACTGCACATGATACCCATGTAGACGATTGAAGTATGTTCTTATTAACAGTTCTAGTTTTTTCTTATTCTCTTCTGTACTTAACATGGTCGGTGTCATCTTCTGGTTCAGAAGGACACCGCCGGTGATTTCGTTAGTCTTCAACTTAGATACCGACTTAAAGACTGCAGTTGGTCCTTGTTTATCTGTGTTATGTGCAGGAGAGCATCCTTCAGCTAATGGATCATGTGCATGTCTTCCATCAGGTGTAGCCATAGTCCCCATTCCTTGTCCTACATTAGCAGATATGCTGGATGTTCCACCGTATCTTATTCCACCTATTGGACCTCGATTATATCTTGTACTAGGATATTTCTTCATTTCATCTAAATATGAATCATAAGCTTCTACGACAAGCATATCTACTTCATCATTATCATTGCCATATTTTGGTGCTTCATTAATTAACATATCCTGTATCTTCTTATTCTCTTCAGAAGAGAAATCATCCAATAATGCATCCCATAACTGTGTTGGTGTTATACGTTTTTCATCGAACACCAAAGTCTTGATCGCCGCAAGACTATTGGCCATGTTGGCAATACCAACCTGCAAGCCAGAAATGAAATCATAGATGGCTCCGCCTTCTTTGATTGTCTTTCCTCTACCTATACAATCCTCAGTCAAAGCAGAACAGAGGATATCAGGTACATCTCTCTCAGAGGCTTTGTCAATCGCATTTTCTACGATTACACTATATCTAGTTAACTCTCTTACACAACCATCCCAAGCTTTCATTAATTCTTCATAGGATGTCATATCCTTAAAGTAGCCATATCCCTTTGTAAATCTCTTTCCTGTCGTTAAATCAACTCCGTTATTCATAGCACACAAAAGAATACGTGGAAAATTCATATAACTCATACCTGTACAGCGGTAACCCCACTTACCTGGAACCGCTGTCTCCACACAGCCAATAGCACTATAATCATAGGCATCATCTTTCTTGACACCCTTCTCAATAAAGGAAGGAATAATGATTTCATCATTATTCAATGCTGGCATACCAAAGCCAAGCTTCATTACTTCAATACATTCATCGAAAAAGTCAGGATTGATATTCTTGTGATACCTAACTGTAAGATTAGGCTGGGTCAGACGAGTCTGTGCGACAGACTGCAGTACAATGAATGATAGTTCATTGACTGCGTCCTGACCTTCAGGCGTCTGACCACCAATCGTTACATTCTGATACATTGGTGATCCTGCACTTGAATAAGTATGAGACTGACTTCTGACTTTGTTTATTGTTAATGTCTTAATCCATAGATTATTAAGATACTCAAGAACTTCTTCTTTACTTATATTATCATTAATAAAGTAAGAATACATATACTGATCAAAACGACCATAAGATAAAGAATGCCCATTAGATTCAATCTGAAGAATAAGCTGAATAAACCAGACAGACTGAATAGCCTCCTTAAAAGATTCAGCCTTATGATAAGGAACCTTCTCACATATTCTAGAAATCTCTAATAGTTCCTTCTTTCTCTTCTCATTAGCACTTTCAGCTAGTGTTCTTGCAAGAACACTATAACGATTAGCAAATGTTTTTACTGCTTCAATGACAATCAATACCGCATTGTAGAAAACACGTTTATCAATACTATCTGGATCAGTAAGATCTAATGCATTATTTAAAGATCTCACTCTATTCTCATAGCCAATCAATCCTTCACTAAGTACTCTCTTATAATTGACAGCTAAATGCGCATCACCCGCATTGAGCTTTCCTTCCATGCCAAAGAATCCTGTTTCCATAAATACACTTACTTCTTCAGGTAGTAAAGCTTCCCCTCTTGCACGTAAGTTGTTATGATCCCAGAAATCTTTAATAGAAAGAAGATCCTTCTTAGTATCTTCTGTAATATAGAAGACATCACCATCTCTTTTTTCAAAGAGATCTAATTCATCAATCACAAATCCCATTGTATATTCTGGAAAAATAGGTGCATTACAGTTCTTTGTAGCTTGATTACCGACAATGAGGGTATCATCTTCAATGTAGATATCCATATTTTCTAGAATATGTTTAAGCATTAATGCTCTCTTCATCACTGGTGGCTGATGCCTATTGTTTTTATAGACTTCAGTAACGAGCATTGCACGTTGACTATCAATATAAGGCAATTCATTTAGCACTTCATTTCTGAAATGCTGCATTCTATCACTTAGTGTACCAAAATGTGCTTTCATGATATTCTCCTTTCAAATGAAACATATCTTTAATTAAAATATAACATAATTCACTTTTAAGTCAATTATTATTCTATATTTTATTTCATTTGAAAGTATGTTATAGTGAAATAGAAAGGAGAATACTTATGAATGGAACAATATTCAATATACAGAAATTCAGTATTCATGATGGTCCAGGTATTCGTACTACCGTCTTTTTTAAAGGCTGTCCTTTAAGATGTAAATGGTGTGCTAATCCTGAATCTCAATCTTTATCTATTCAGATTCTTCATAATGAAGAAAGATGTACACATTGTCTTCAATGTGTACATGAATGTCCTCATCATGCTATTGATGAAGGGTTACATATTGATGAATCAAAATGTACTTCCTGTCTACATTGTGTAGAAGTCTGTCCCAATAAAGCCTTAACAAGTACTGGTGAAAAGAAATCTATTGATGAGATTGTTTCTCTTTGTCTTCAAGATAAAGACTTCTACCTAGAAAGCAACGGTGGGGTAACCATATCGGGTGGGGAGGGATTATTCCAGTCTTCATTTGTAAAACATCTTGTCAATGAATTACATAAACATCATCTTCATGTTGCTATAGAGACCACTGGTTTTATTAATGATATAGTCTTTCATGAGCTAGCTCCCCTATTTGATCTTCTTCTATTTGACGTAAAACACTATGATTCTAATAAACATAAAGAAGGAACTGGTGTAGGCAACAGTGTTATTATTCGTAATCTCAAATGGGCTAAAGAAAAAGGAATTCCTCTACTTGTTAGAATTCCTGTGATTCCTTTTTTTAATGATACATTAGATGATGCCTATGGCTTCTCTCATCTCTTTAATGAACTAGATATTAAAGAAGTTCAGCTATTACCATTTCATCAGATGGGAGAAAAGAAGTATTCTCTTTTAAAAAGACATTATGCATATAAAAATATTCCACCATTACATAAAGAAGAGCTAACAGATTATCAGAATATCTTTATTTCTCAAGATATTCACTGTTTTTTCTAGTTTTTACTTACATGAATTCAATTTTTATGTTATAAAAGAAAAGCATTTTGGTAAACATTGGAAACAAGATCTTTGATCAGAACAACACAAATGACATTATTAAAGGAGAAAATGTATGCCAAAAAATTTAAAAGAAGAAATCATCTTTACTATCATGATGGTATTAGTGATGGTTTATTTCATGATCTTTTATAACATCTCATTAGAAACAGGAGGAGCTCATAACTGGACATTCTTAGCATCACTTAAAGAATTAGCTATTATGGGTCCTGTTGCTTTTATCTTGGATTTCTTTATTGTAGGTAAGATTGCCAAGAAGAAAACATTCTCTATCATTAACCCTGAAAGAGATAACCCATTCTTCATTGTTCTTGGTATTTCTTGTATTTCTATTTTATTCATGTGTCCAATGATGAGCTTTGTAGCTACATTATTATTTAAGAATGCTGGTAGTGAAATCATTCCTGTATGGATGCAGACTACAGTATTAAACTTCCCAATGGCCTTCTTTTTACAGCTATGCTTTGCTGGTCCAATTGTAAGAAGATTATTTGGTCTTATCATTAAAGAATAACAACAAGTCATGACGCGAGTCATGACTTGTTTACTTTTATATTATGTTCTAGTAGATACGTTTCATCTTCTTCAGGAATATTCTGATCTGTTACTACTGCGTATACCTTTGATAAAGGAATAAGTGAAATAGCTTCCTGTCTAGAGAACTTCTCTGATTCAGTAACAATGATGACTTTCTTAGCCTGATCACTTATTGCCTTTACACTCTCACAGCGCATATAGTTCTTTCCTGTAAAGCCTGCTTCTTTTGTAAAACCATCGGTTCCAATGAAGTAGTGGTCTACAAAGAATGTTTTCGCATTTTCTATTGTTAATGGTCCTACATTAACCTGTGATTCTTTCTGATAGAGTCCTCCAAGGAGTATGAAGGTTATATCTCCTTGAACATAATCACAAATAAAAGATGAATTAGTAATTACTGTAATATCTTTTCTATACTGAGATAAAGCTTCTACCACCAATGCACAGCATGATCCTGATTCTACCATGACTGTTTCTCCATCTTTTACATCTTCAATAGCCTTTAAGGCTATTTTTCTTTTTCGTTCATAATGGTAGGCTAATCTCATATTCATGTTATCGTCGTTTTTGATTATGGCATAACCATGTTCTCTTTTGATGATTCCTTTTTCTTCTAGATTATTTAGATCTTTTCTTATTGTTACCTGTGATACTCCTAGCATATGAGAAAGCTGTACGACTTCTACTTTACCTTCTTTGAGAAGTAGTTCTAGTATCTTATTCTGTCTTTCATTCATGTTAATCCCTCTTTCTTTGAAATCGTATCATACGTTATTGATTATCACAACATTTCTCTTTCAAATGAAATGTTTTTTATACTCTATCACAAGTGACTTATCTTCTATATCATATTTCTCTTATTTTAAAGGTTGATATGATATAATATTTACAAATATATTATGAAAAGAAGGTTAGTCTATGGAAAATTTTGAACAGCATGAAATTGATTCCATCATTGATCCAATCATTGATGATTACAACAAAGAAAGACCCATTGATTCCATGTGTGTCTTCCACCAGCCTGATCAGCAGGCAATCAAGGATATAATCAATAAGCTACTTAGAGTATTTTATCCTGGTTATCATAGAGATAAAGTTTATAAGTTCTACAATGTTAGAAATAATCTTTCTGTTCTTATTGAAGATATTATGTATAACTTACAGAAACAGATTTCTATCACTTTACATAATAGAGATGAATATCGTGATTGTACAAGAGAAGAAACAACTGACAAGGAAGCTTATCTTATTACTAAGAAGTTCTTTACTAAGATTCCTAAGATCAGAGAGTATCTTAATAGTGATTTAGAGGCTGCTTTTGAAGGTGATCCAGCAGCGAACAGTATTGATGAAATCGTATTATGTTATCCGGGGTTATTAGCTACTACAATCAATAGAATTGCTCATGAGCTATTCTTATTGGATGTACCTCTTATTCCTCGTATGATGACTGAATATGCTCATTCTATGACTGGTGTGGATCTTCATCCTGGAGCTACTATCGGCAAGTATTTCTTTATTGATCATGCTACTGGTATTGTTGTTGGTTCAACAACAATTATTGGTGATCATGTTAAAGTCTATCAGGGGGTTACATTAGGAGCGTTATCTACTAGAAAAGGTCAGCTTCTTCATGGAGTAAAGAGACATCCTACTATTGAAGATAATGTAACAATCTATGCAGGTGCTTCAGTTCTTGGTGGAGAAACTGTTATTGGTGAAGGTTCTGTTATTGGTTCTAACGCCTTTATTACTTCATCAGTTGCCCCAGGTTCACGTATTTCAGTACAGAACCAGAAACTTCAGAAAATGCCTGGTGAAGATAAGATTGAGAAAACAAGCTTTGATGATAATGAAGACACTTGGTTCTATGTCATTTAGGATGGTTATTCATGGATGCGTTTAGAAAACAGTTTATCAAAGAATTAAATCCACATTCTAAAGTCAAAAAAGTCATTGCGGTTATGAGTGGAAAAGGAGGCGTGGGCAAATCCTTTGTCACGACTTCACTTGCAGTAGCCATGCAAAGAGCAGGCTATCGCTGCGCGATCCTCGACGCAGATATTACCGGACCATCAATTCCCGCATCTTTTGGACTTAACAATCAGACTTATAAGACAGATAAAGGAATACACCCAACTCGTACAAAAACTGGTATCCAGGTAATGTCACTTAATCTACTAGTAGAAAACCCAAGTGACCCCGTCCTATGGCGTGGTTCACTCATTGCGGATATGGTGACACAATTCTGGACTGACGTCTACTGGGAAGACGTCGACTATATGTTTATCGACATGCCTCCCGGCACCGGCGATGTCCCTCTTACAATCTTTCAGTCACTGCCCGTCGATGGAATCGTCGTGGTGACTTCACCGCAGGATCTAGTAACTATGATTGTAGAGAAGGCAGTGAAGATGGCTGAAAACATGGATATTCCAATTCTTGGCATCGTTGAGAATATGAGCTATTTCATCTGTCCTGATTGTCATAAGAAACATTATATTTTTGGTCAATCTCATCTAGAAGAAATCTGTAAACAATATCACATTGAACACCACCTCTCTCTTCCTCTTGATTCCAAAAATACTCAATATATAGACAAGGGAAAAGCAGAACTCATGTCCATAAACATGGACGAAATACTTTCTTCAATTTTACAGATTGATTAATATCATATTTAATTACTGATTAAGGAGAAACATATGCGTATCGTCGTAACTATCTACTATACAGGCGAGAAAGGACAAGCACAGGCCTTTAGAAGAAATGAAAAAAAGCGTTACAGTCGCTAAAATACGTCAAGAAAAAGGTAATGAAAAATACGAATACTACCTCTCTGACAAAGATCCAAAACACTGTACTTCAATTGATAGATGGATTAATCAGGAAGCAATCGATAAAACCATGCTTCACCAATGATGAATACCATCGCTCAATTAAGAGAAAAATATAATCTACATATGAAAGTTGAACGATTCACAGAAACAGACGACGTGCCTGCCACAGATCAACATTTCATCAGAGACTAATATTAACAATAGAAAGGAATAAAATGATGATAGAAACAATAACTATTGTTACTCAACTATTTCTAACTGTATTGTCAATTGTTGTATTCATTTATTTCATTAGAAGATTTTCTAAAAGAAAGCATGTATCCATTCCTTTTATGCTTTCACCATTAATAGGAAATATCCTTGCTTATTACGGATTCTATATTTATTATTGGAACTATTTTACAACTTCGCGTTATGCTACAGGTGCTCCAATATTTTGGTATCCATTTAAGCATACAATAATTTCAATTGGTATCATAATACTTTTCTTTTTGATTCTATTATTTTATTCAATCATTTCACTTTTTTCACAGGGGCTGACCCGGATAGATAATCTGGATTAGTTTTCAAAAATAAAATGCGCCGGATAAATCCGACGCATTTTTTGGTATAATGTAATTATGAAAACTACAACATTAAACCACAAAAATTATAGCGCATTTCAGACTTATGCGCTACTGGATTTTAACATTAATTTTGAGAATGATGTGCCTAGTGACGATATTGCACGTACTGTCATTGAGATTACAGAGAGGATGAACATTGGAAAGTATGTTGATCTCAGCAGTCGCAGATTGCACGGGCATGATGCAATGAAGCTCCTTAGATGCATCC
>NZ_JNKN01000035.1 GCF_000702065.1 Kandleria vitulina DSM 20405
AAATTATTTTTGAAAGATGGGCAAATGCGAGATTCAAATATAGAAACAGGAGTTTTTGGGCGAGAGGATATTATGTTGATACCGTTGGAAAGAATACAAAGAAAATAGCTGAATATATTCAAAATCAATTGAAGGAAGATAGAGAATATGATCAGCTGTCAATGGATTTTGAAGATCCGTTCAAGGACTACACAATAGAGAAGAAAAGAGTAAATAAAAGAACGAAAAGATAAATGCTCGGGCAGTTGGCGGAGCCGTACGAAGTAATAGTACGGTTTACGTACCGTGCTAGTAGGAGCAGGGCTATGCCCGAAACTGAAAAACCTCCGGCTATGCCGGAGGATATTTATTGCTCTATTTCAAGTAGCAGGTGATCACTAATTAAGGGAAATGCGTGATAAGAAAAATTGGTAAGGATCGATAGTAGTCCTTTTTATACGCTTTTTCCTGTTTTCGATGATACTAGAATCTATTTGTCTTCTTGCGGAGCTGCTCAATGATTTCTACATGAGGATATTCTTTTCTAAATTTATCGCATGTATTGATTTTTTTGAATATTGTCGTATTATCATATTGTCGTATGATGGGTGATGAATCAAACTTTGGTCAGGGAGATTCATCACTCTTTTTTTCTGAAGATATTGTTGTATCCCTACGGCTTTTTCACAAATCAAAAAAGAGCAGGCACTAGAAATTCACTGAAAGCAATAAAATGATGATTTTCCACAGTTTGGAAGATCATCATTTTTTTATAAAGATAATCATCATTTTTTTATAAAGATATAAAAAAAGAGAGGCGAACCTCTCTTTAAAATATTAAACTAAACCGATCATTGGGAATACAATACAGATGATTCCACCGATTACTGCAAATGCAACTGTCCAGATAACAACCTTAGACATAATCTTGCTTTCAGCACCGCTTAATCCTACAGCAGCAGTACCGATAGCGATTGACTGAGGACAGATCATCTTACCAAGACCTGCACCCATTAAGTTACCAGCAGCAAGCCAGTATTGATTAGCACCGATATGTTTAGCAGTTTCTACCTGTACAGCACCGAATAATGCAGTAGTAGAAGTACCAGAACCAGTAACAAATCCACCAATTGTACCAATTAATGGTGAAATAATTGGGAACATAGAACCAGTCATAGCAACTAATGCAGCAGAGATAGAAGAAGTCATACCACTATAACCCATGATTTTAGCAACAGCTAATACTGAGCAAATAGTCAAGATTGTCTTGATATTTGATTTTACTGTTCTACCTAATACATTAAGCATTGTAGCGAAGCTTGCACCCTGAATAGCTCCACCGATGAAACCAGCAAGTAAGATCAATACACCTGGAGTGTTGATCCAGTAGAATGTTAATGTAGCTGGATTTTTACCAGTATAGAACTGAATTGGACTATTGATTGATGCTAGTGGATCATGAATAGCAGGAACCAATGTAGATGTGAATAATAAGAACAAGAAAATAAAGATAAATGGTGACCAAGCTTTAAAAGCAGAACCAAGAGTTAAACCTTTTAAACCATCACCAGAAGTTTCAACCTGGAATTCTTCAATTGCAGGTGTCTTAACTTTCATTGCAAATACGATAATAGCAACCATCGATACGATAGCACCGATGATGTTTGCTAAATCAGGACCGATGAACTGAGCAACTGCATACTGTGGAATAATGTATGAAAGATCAGCTACTAAGATACAAGGAATTAATCCCTTAAGTGCTTTTGTTCCTTTACCGATAACAATAACAGCGATAAATGGAATGATGAACTGAACAACTGCCTGAATTAAGGCAACCTTTGCTGAAATACCAACAACATGTAAACCAGTGATGTTTGCCATTGTGTTAGTTGGAACCCCAACTGAACCAAAAGCAGTAGGAGTAGAGTTGATAATTAAGCAAGTAACAACTGATAATAAAGGATCAAATCCTAAACCTACAAGGATACCGGCAGGAATAGCAACTGCTGTACCGAAACCAGCCATACCTTCCATGAAGTTACCGAATCCAAATGCGATCAATAACATTAAAATTCTCTTATCTGTAGAGACGCTCGCTAACATAGCTTTAATAGAATCCATTGCCTTAGTTTCTAGTGTTAAGTTGTAAGTAAACAAAGCAGCAAGAATGACAATGATAATGGGCCAAAGTGCATTACAGATACCTTCTAAAGCAGCAGTTGCTGCATTGATTGCACTCATATGCCATACACCCATAGCAAGAGCAATTGTAACGACTAATGCGATTAGACAAGCTCTGTACCCAGGCATTTTTAATACGCTCATTGCAATGATCAACCAAATGATTGGAAGTAATGCTAAAGCGAATAATACAAACATATTCATATTGTGTTTCCCCTTTCTACGTGGTCATTTTAAAACAATGAAAGGATATTGTCTATCTCAAATTGAAAAAAAGTAGAAAATGAAAAGGACCTTCACAAGAAAGTCACTTTAACATGTTAATTACAGTTGTATATTCATCAATGATTGGAGGCAAAAGCTCCTTAATATGACTGGTGTCATCTTTCTTTAAATCATCTACGAGAAGGCATACGTGATAATATAGCTTCTTCATCGATAGATTGCCAGTGATACTTTTTAAATCATGTGCTGCATCATAGGCAGCACTGATATCATTTTGATCAAGGGCTTCTCTCATCAATTTGTAAGAATGATCATCTTTAAAACGATTAAGAAATGTCATGTACATTTCTTCGTTGTTCATAAACCTATTCATAGCATCATCATAGTCAATTCCCATTGCGATAAGATCATTTTTTTTCACATCAATCACCCCCGGAATTCATTATATCAATATATTGTTATTGACAAAAGAAAATTGATAGGGTAGTAATTTTACTTACAAGAGTGTATAATTCACAAAAGAAGGAGTAATAATTATGACTATACATCCATTAGCGCATAGAGAAAGAAAAAAGACGCCGATGACACCAACAAAAAAGATTGCTCTTAGCTTCTTGGCTGTCATCATTATTGGAGCTATTCTGCTTTCTTCTCCTATAGCAAACAAGGGTGCGGTAGCCCCGATTATCGATAACCTCTTTATTGCGGTATCGGCGGTGTGTGTTACTGGCTTAGCACCTATTACACTTATTGATACGTATAATCTGTTCGGTCAGATTGTCATTATGTTCCTTATTCAGATTGGTGGATTGGGATTTATTACCTTTTTATATTTGGTGCTTCATGTTTCAAGAAGACAGATCTCACTAAAATCAAAGATGGTCTTTACTGAAGCATTGAATCAGGAAAGCTTTAGAAAGCTACCTATTATCTTAAAAACAATTTTTGCTTATACATTCATTGTAGAAGGCATTGCCGCCATATTGCTGTCAATTGTCTTTGTGCCAGAATTTGGTATTGTAAAAGGTATCTATTATGGTATATGGCATGCGGTAAGTGGATTCTGTAATGCCGGGTTTGATCTTCTGGGCAGCGATTCATTGATTCGTTATCAAAATAACGCACTAGTGAACTTTATTATATGTGCAGAAATCATTCTGGGTGGTATTGGTTTCCTTGTAGTGAGAGATCTTATTGATAGCTTTAAAAAAGAGAAGAATAAAAAGACAACTTTCTCTTTAAAAAGATATATTCACTCACTTACTCTTCATACAAAGATTGTCTTTATAATGACATTTACGCTTCTAGCAGGTGGAACAATACTGTTTTTATTGTTAGAATATAATAATCCGCAGACCATTGGGAATATGTCTTGGCCATGGAAGATCGGTACATCATTCTTCCAGTCAACGACAACACGTACAGCAGGGTTTGCGACCGTCAGCATGCTGCATCTTAGATCAGTCACAAAGATTCTTATGTGTATGCTGATGTTTGTTGGTGGTTCACCAGCATCAACTGCTGGGGGGATCAAAACAGTTACGTTTGCCCTTGTTGTTATGATGCTTATTACTGTCTATAAAGGACAAGAAGAAGTTATCGTCTTCAATCGTCGTGTAAAGAAAAGAATTGTATTGCGTGCCTTTTCAATCTTTGCTTTGGGTCTTACTGCATGTATCGTAGCAACAATGATCCTTTCTATTTCAGAAGGCAATAAGGCACTGGCAGATATTCTTATGGAAGTGTTCTCTGCCTTTGGTACAGTAGGCTTAAGTGCATCAGTTACTCCAACATTAACTGTTGTGGGTAAGATGGTTATTATTGTACTTATGTACATGGGTCGTATTGGACCTATTTCCTTGATGATTCTCTTTGCTAGAAAATCACAGGGACACGTAAGTAAGGAAATCAGATATCCTGATGAGGATGTCATTGTTGGCTAAGGAGGAAATTATGGCTAAACAGAAACAAGTTGCGATTTTAGGATTGGGAGTCTTTGGTTCCACTCTTGCTGAAACATTATCAGACTATGGAGTAGAAGTGTTAGCAATTGATAACAATGAACAATGTGTAGATCGCATTAAAGATAATGTTACAAGAGCTGCTATTGCCGATGTAACAGATAAAGATCAGATGCTAGAATTAGGTGTCAATGAATTTGATACTGTAGTCGTATCTATTTCTAAGCATTTTGAAGAATCAGTTTTAGCAACAATGATTCTAAAGGAATTTGGCGTTCCTAATATTATCGTTAAAGCAAGAACAAAACGTAAAAAAGTCATTCTTGAAAAAGTTGGTGCTGATGTTGTTGTCAACGTAGAAAAAGATATGGCAAACAAAGTCGCTAAGACATTACTAAGAAGAAGTATTGTAGATATTGTAGAATTAGATGAAGAATATTCCATTGTTGAAATCCACACACCAAACAGCTGGATTGGCAAGGATCTAAAGACTTTAAATGTAAGACAGGAATATGGCATGAACATCGTCGGTGTACGCTGTGATGCAGATGAAAAAATGAACATGGACTTTACCGCTGACTATATTGTTAAGCCAAGTGACCATTTCCTAGTTGTCGCAAAAACAGAAGAAGTTGAACAGTGGGATTATTTAACAAAGAATTAAGCTATGGGTATCCCATAGCTTTCTTCATAAAAAGGAGAATATTATGAAAAAGATTCTATTACTACTAATATCAGTATTTCTTATTGTAGGATGTTCAAGTCAGCCACAAGAAAATAAGAAAGTATCATTTCATCAATATCTTCGTCAGATTTTTATAGAAGATATGGAAAATGATTATTTAACAATGCACAGCAGTCTCATACATCCAGAGAAATATGATATTAAAGTGAAGAAAATCAGCTTTGGTAATATTGATGATAAAAACATTGACTATAAAAAAAGATTAAAGACATTAGAAAGCTACAAAGATTCATTAAGTGGTTCAGATAAAACTTACTACAAGATTCTTCATCGAACATATGAAGATCAAGTAAAGATGGACGAATATGAATATATGGATAATATCTGTGATCCAAATAATTCATTCACTGAAAATATGGCCACTTCACTACTTGAATTCCGTTTTGATAATGAGAATGATATTAAGAATTATATAAAACTTATTGAGTCAGGGATTGATTATTGTAAACAGGCAGTTGCTTATTTAAAGAAACAAAGTGAAGAAGGCTATTTTATGAGTTCACGCGTTTCTTCTGAATATCTTCAATCATTAAATAAGCTTATGACTTCTTCTTGGCTTGTCTCTTCTTTTAATAAAAGAACATTCTCTTTCTCATTATCAGATGAAAAGAAAGAAAAATATGGTGAAGATGTTAAGAAGGCTTACGAGAAATCATTGTATCCAGGCTTTAAGCTTGTAAAAGAAGCGGTGCTTAAGTATAAGAACACTTCTAAAAATGCGAGTGGATTATCAGAATTAAAGAATGGCAAATCCTACTTTGAAGCACGTGTTCAAAGTATTCTTGGCGTAGATGATAGTCTATCTAAAATGAAAGAAAAAGCAATTGCATTAGCTAAACAGTCAAGCGATTATATTCAAAGTCATTTAAATGCTGAACTATATTATAAGATTACTGCTTCTAACTCTACAGGATTAAGAACATATAGAAGTGTTATTCAGGATCTAGTGCAGCGTTATCAGGAAGACTTTGAAAAACTTGATCATATCAACTATGAAATCTCTGCGATGGATCAATCCAATGCTTCATCTTCGACATTGGCTTATTATGTCAATCCAACATTGGATGGCAAGGAAACAAATATTATTCGTGTAAATGAAAACAGTACACAATCCAAAGATTCATTGGATGCCTATTCTACACTTGCCCATGAAAGTATCCCAGGTCATATGTATCAGTTCAATTATGCTCGAATGTTAAAGAGACCAGAAATTCTTTATACAGTAAGCTATCTTGGCTACGCTGAAGGCTATGCGACATACGTTCAGGATTATGCCTATAAGTATGCACCTCATATTGATAGTGATGTAAAAGATATTCTTCTTGCAGAACAGCATCTTCAATATGCATTGGTTATCTTAAGCATGATTGGTATTCACAATGATTCCTACAGCAAGACTGATGTCAAAAGATTATGGAGCGATTACCAGATGAACCTCTCATTTACAGAAGTTTCATCCCTTTATAATCAGATGCTTGATTCTCCATTTATGATGTGTCCTTATTATTTAGGTTATATGTATATTAAGGATATTCAGAAAAACATGAAATCAAAATTGGGTGACAAGTATACCAACAAGGCTTTCAATAAGGCATTGGTGGCTAATGGGAATGTACCAATTGCATTGTTAGAGTCAACAGTAATTGATTCAATGAAAAAGTAACAGGAATGTAACCTGTTACTTTTTTTATTCTTTCTTAAAAGATTGAAATTGTTAAAACTATTATGTATAATCATGGTGTTTTCATTAAGATTAGGGGAGGAAAACAAAAATATGGAAAAGTTCTTTAAGTTAAAAGAAAACGGAACGACTGTAAGAACTGAGCTTATTGCTGGTTTAACAACATTCTTAGCAATGGCTTATATCTTAGGTCTAAATCCACAGATTCTTGGTGATGCAGGCATGCCTAAGAATGGGGTATTCTTAGCAACTACAATTGCATCAGGTGTTGCATGTATTATCATGGGGTTATTAGCAAATTATCCAGTCGCTTTGTCTGCAGGTATGGGTGTAAACGCATTGTTCGCTTACACAATTGTTGCACAGATGCACTTATCATGGAAAGGTGCTCTTGCATGCGTATTTGTTTCTGGTTTAATTTTCATTTTAATTACTGTGACTAAAGTTCGTGAAATGATCATTAATGCTATTCCAGTACAGCTTAAATTAGCAATCGGTGCTGGTATTGGTTTCTTCGTTGCCTTTGTTGGTTTAAGAAACGCTGGCATTATCGTAGCTTCACCTGCGACAGTTGTAGGTTTAGGTACATTCTCTGATCCTAAAGTTCTTCTTGCACTATTAGGTATCATCATTACTTTAGTTTTAGTTATTCTTAGAGTTCCTGCTGCAGTCTTTGTTGGTCTAGTAATCACTGCTGTCATTGGTACAGTTATGGGATTTGCAGGTATTAAAGAAATGCCACATTACACTGGTGTTATGTCAATCAACTTTGATTTTAGTTTAGTAGGTGCTTGCTTTGATGGTATGAAAGAGTTATTCTCTCATCCACAGTGCTGGGCAGCTATCTTCTCATTATTATTCGTGGATTTCTTTGATACAGCTGGTACATTAGTTGCGGTTGCTGGTAAAACAAATCTTATGAAAGAAAATGGTGAATTAGAAAACGTTGAAAAAGCATTATTAGCTGACTCAATTGGTACAGTTTTCGGTTCAGTTATGGGTACTTCTACAATCACTTCATTCGTTGAATCAGCTTCAGGTGTAGGTGTTGGTGGACGTACAGGTTTAACTGCAGTTACTACTGGTGTATTATTCTTATTAGCATCATTCTTCTCACCAGTATTATCATTCATCACTTCTTCAGTTACTACTCCAGCATTAGTTGTAGTTGGTATCATGATGGCTCAGCAGCTTAAAGGTGTTGAATGGGATGATATGGTTATTGCTGCAAGTACATTTGTAACTGTAATCATTATGATCTTAGGATACTCAATTTCTAACGGTATCGCAGCTGGGTTCATTGTTTATGCTGCTGGTATGATTGCAAGCGGAAAAGCAAAAGATGTTTCTTGGATTGTTTGGTTACTTTCAATCTTATTCATCGTATACTTTGCATACGCACCAAAATAAATAAAAGAAGTCCTTCGGGACTTCTTTTGCTTTGGAGGAAAAAATGGATTATTTATTCTTAATGCAATATTTTGAGAAGCTGTTGCATGAATGTGATAAGAGAGCAGTGATGGTCTACTATGAGAAAATGGATAACTGTTTTCATGTTCAATATCGCTTCTTTGAAGGAGAAGGGGAAGTAAGATTATTTCAGGCTGATGAGTTTCTTGCTTTTTCATCGTTTTATTTGGACAATGTTAACGATGATAATGAAGAGATTCATTATGATATAATTTCTTTTTCATAATCTGATAATTTCATCCTCATCTATATTCTTGTGATTTATAATAAAAGTATAGAAGGAGGCTTTTTTATGAAAAACGAATTAACACTTTCAACTTCTGTCTATTGTTATGACACATCAAAGAAATATGCAATGGACATTTATGTAAAACTTTATAATACTGGACACGTCTTTAGTTATGAACTCTTAAATAATTGGATTAGAGAAACTATTGATGGTAAAGCCGTGATGCCAGAAGAAGTTTGTGAATTGGTGGATCGTAAATTGTCTAAGATCGTCGGTGACCATACACCAAGAAAAGTGAAAGTTGTTACTAAACGTAATCCTGAACATTATATCAATGTAGAATATACCATTGAGTCATAAAAGAATGCGAAAGCATTCTTTTTTCTTGAATTAATAAAATAAAGCTATATTATATAAACAAAGGAGAGAAGATATGTATCGCGATAATTGTTTTTTAATTATAGCTTTTATTTTATATAGTTTTTGTGGATGGCTTTGGGAATCATTGATTCTACCATTACTGTCAGGAAAAAGAATTCATAATTCAGGATTCTTAAGGGGCCCTTATGTGCCTATTTATGGAGTAGGTGCCATCACTGTTTTCTTGCTGTTTTCTTCATCAGAAAAATGGTATTCTATTTTTATTGAAGGAGCAGTTGTAGCATGCTTACTTGAATATATTACATCATGGGCTATGGAAAAGATTTTTCACCGTAGATGGTGGGACTACTCTAGAATGAAATTTAACCTTAATGGTCGAATTTGTCTTGCGGGTTTCCTTCTATTTGGATTATTCTCAGTTGTTTCAGTAAAGTTCAGTAATGGTTTTATCTATGATGAATTAACAAACATTGAGCTGATTCCACTGATTGTTCTTTCTACGGTATTCGTGACAATCTTTATACTAGACTTCACTATGACAAGCATTGAAATGTTAAAACTTCGAGATCATATAGAAGAAGTTACAGAGAGATTACGTATTGAAGCAGAAAAGCTTCAAGTAGAACTAGAAGAACGTGGCTTTACTAGAGAAAAGCTATTTGAACTTATGGAAAAGAAAAAAGAAGGCTTGCCTACAATTGATGGGCATACTTATAAGCGTCTGCTTGAAGCCTTCCCTAATTTATTAAATCGAAAGCCTTAGTGGCTTTCTTTTTTTTGTATTTTCTATATAATGAGAGATATGAAGCAGAGTATTATCTTAAATAATAAAGAATATCCTTATACAGTTACATTTAAAAAGATGCGTTCTATTATTGTAAAAGTTAGAGCAGGTCAACTGATTGTGTCTGCTCCATATTATACAGCTATAGAGACAATAGACTCATTGATTCAAAAGAATAAAGAAAAGCTGATAAAATCAATGGAGAGCTATAAACCATATCTTTCAGTAGAAGATCACTATGTCTATGTTTTTGGTAAAAAGTATGAACTTGTCATTAGAGATCTAGGTAAAAAGATATGTCGTATCCATGATGATAAGCTTTATGTCTATTCTAGAAATGTAGAGGGAGCATTTGAACAATTTGCAAAAGAACTGCTTTATCAATATCTTAGTAAGAAGATAGAAGCCTCTTTACCATTATTTTCAAAGAATCATGTAAAAATAGAAATCAAGAAGTATAAGGGAAGATGGGGTAGCTGTTTTTATAAGGTGAATAAAGTATCATTTAATTTATCGCTTATTCATCTTAAGAAAGAACTTATAGATTATGTCATAATGCATGAACTTACTCATTTTATAGAAGCCAATCATTCAAAAAGGTTCTATCATGAATTAGCAATGCGTATGCCAGATTATCTTATAAGACAAAATGCATTAAAGGAGACGCATGTATGATTACATCTCTTACCAATAAGACAGTTAAGAACTGGATGAAACTAAAGACAAAGAAAGAACGTGACGCACAGGGATTATTTCTTGTGGATGGTCGCCATATGACCCAGGAAGCCTTAAAGGCTGGTGTCGTAGAGACTATCATTACTACTGATACAAACTACAAGAGTGATGTATTAGTAGAATATGTGAGCGAGAATGTCATGGAAAAACTTTCTTTCACAAAAACACCACAGCCATTTATGGCAGTGTGTCGCAAGAAAAAGAATATTTTAAATGAAGAAGGAAAAAGATTCCTTATTCTTGATGGAGTACAAGATCCAGGAAATGTAGGCACAATGATAAGAACAGCGCTTGCTTTTTCATTTGATCAGGTTATCTTGTCAAAAGATAGCTGTGATCTTTATAATGATAAAACCCTACGTTCAACTCAGGGTGCTGTCTTCATGATGGATATCATCAGAGCTGATCTTTCAGTGATTATTCCTGAATTAAAAAAGAAAGGCATCTTTGTGGTCGGCAGCAGTCTAAGAGATGCACGTGATATGAATGAAATATCATCAAGAGAAAAGATGGCCTTTATTATGGGCAATGAAGGACAGGGCATGAAACAGGAAATGCTGGATCTTTGTGATGAAAGACTTTTTATTCCAATTCATACTATGGAATCACTCAATGTCGGTGTAGCGGCAGGAGTCATCATGTACCAATTCAGAGGTGAATAAAATGATTAGAAGACATTACTATTTTAGTGGAACCGTACAAGGTGTTGGTTTTAGATTTCGCTGTCAGACAATCGCAGCTTCATTAGGATTGACTGGCTGGTGTAAGAATTTGTTTGATGGTCGTGTTGAAGCAGAAGTGCAAGGAGAGGCAATGGATGTTAATCAGTTTGTATTACGTCTTTCAAAAGAACCATTTATCTCCATTGAAAACATTGAAGAAAAAGATATTCCCGTATCAAAATATGAAAAATCATTTAAAGTGAGATTCTATTAATGAAACAGTCGATAATGAAAAGCTTTTTTCACGCCTTTGAAGGTATTTACAATACCTTCAAAAGTGAACGCAATATGAAAATTCATATTCTTATTATGATCCTTGTGATCATATGCGGATTCATCTTTCATATTACCAAGACCGAGTGGCTTATCTGCATTCTGCTTTTTGCAGGTGTCCTATCACTAGAAATTATCAATACAGCCATTGAGGCTATTGTGGATTTAGTCTCACCGGAATTTCATCCTCTCGCAAAGGTTGCGAAGGATGCGGCTGCGGGAGCAGTACTGATTATCGCAATCGCTGCAGCAATCATTGGTCTTATGATTTTTGTACCTTATATACTTTAAGAAAAGCAAGCTGGTCTTGCTTTTTTTTAATGATTATGACTTGTATCTAAAAAACATTTTAGGTATAATATTCACAACACTATGAAGAGGAACATAGATAGTGAAAAGCAACAGAGAGGAAGAGTTAAGCTGGAAATCTTCTTGCCAGAAGCTATTGCATTCACCTCAGAGTGCGGCCAATCCCCGCCGTATGCGCTACGTTACAGTGAAATTAAGTGCATAGAAATATTCTATGAATTAGGATGGTACCGCGAGCAACTCGTTCCTATTAGGAATGAGTTTTTTATTTTATAGGAGGAACTTGAATGGATGATTTAAGAAAAATCAGAGAAGAAGCTCTTGAGAAAATCAATGAGGCTGCTGATCTTAAAGAACTTAATGCATTAAGAGTGGCATTCTTAGGAAAGAAAGGTCCACTTCAGAAAGCAATGAAAGCCATGAAGGATATGGCACCTGAAGAAAGAAAGTCTTTTGGACAGGTTTCAAACAAAGCTAAGCAGGAAATTGCGAAAGCTATTGAAACAATGAAAGAAAATCTTGAAGAAGCAGAAATGAATGCACGTATCAAAAGAGAAGATATCGATGTAACATTGCCTGCTAGAAAACTTCCAACAGGATCACTTCATCCTATTACTATGGTAAAGGAAGATATCGAAGAATTATTCTTAGGTATGGGTTATACAGTCGCTGAAGGTCCTGAAGTTGAAACTGATCATTATAACTTCGAATTGATGAACTTGCCTAAAGGACACCCTGCAAGAGATATGCAGGATACATTCTACATTGATGAAAACACATTAATGAGAACACATACTTCACCAGTTCAGGCACATGTCTTATTAGAGGCTAAAGGAAAAGGTCCAATCAAGATTATTTGTCCTGGTAAGACTTATCGTAGAGATGATGATGATGCTACTCATTCACATCAGTTTGCTCAGTGTGAAGGTCTTGTTGTTGACAAGAATGTCACAATGGGAGATTTAAAAGGAACACTTGAATTCTTTGCGAAAAGAACATTCGGTGAAAAACGTGAAATTAGATTAAGACCATCTTATTTCCCATTCACTGAACCAAGTGTAGAAGTAGATATCTCATGTGGTAACTGTGGTGGAAAAGGTTGCGCTATGTGTAAAGGTACTGGATGGATTGAAATTCTTGGTGCTGGTATGGTTAACCCACATGTATTGGAAATGTGTGGATTTGATCCAAAAGAATATCAGGGATTTGCATTCGGGATCGGACTTGAACGTGTAGCCATGTTAAAGTATGGCATTGATAATATTAGAGATTTCTATAATGATGATTTAAGATTCTTGAATCAGTTTGCAAGAAAGGGGTAGTAAAATGGAAGCAAGCTTAAAAGTATTAAATAATTATGTAAAAGTTGACGACCAGAATCCTCTAGAATTAGCAGAAAAGATTACGAGAATTGGTCATGAAGTAGAAGGACATCATGAACTAGCAGTAGGTACAAAGCTTGTTGTTGGTTATGTACAAGAATGTATTGATCATCCAAATAGTGATCATCTTCATATCTGCCAGGTTGAAATTGCACCTGGAGAAGTTACACAGATTGTCTGCGGTGCACCTAATGTCAAGGCAGGACAGAAGGTCATTGTGGCATTACCAGGATGTCAGCTTAACGGTGGAAAGATTTCTGCTGGTAAGATCAGAGGAGAAGAATCAAACGGAATGATCTGTTCAATCGCAGAATTGATTGCGGATCAGCGATTATTAAGTGATGAAGATAAAGCAGGAATTCATGTCTTAGATGAAGATGCTCCAGTTGGAGAAGAAGCATTATCTTATTTAGGATTAGATGATTTCATTTTAGAAATTGGTTTAACTCCAAATAGAAGTGACTGTATGGCTATGACTTCATTAGCCTATGAAGTAGCGGCTGTATTAGATCGTAAAGTTACTTTACCTGAAGTTACTAAATATGAAGAAAAGAAGAGCGATATCACTGTTGATGTAGAAACAGATCTATGTACATTCTTTGGGGCAAAGCTTGTTAAAGGTGTTGTTACAAAAGAATCTCCAGCATGGTTAAAGAATGCTTTATTATCAAGTGGTATTAAGCCAATCAACAACATTGTTGATATCTCTAACTTTGTCATGGTAGAAACAGGTCAGCCTATTCATATGTATGATTATGACAAATTAACTAACAAGGGATTTGTTGTAAAGACTGGATTTACTGGTAAATACAAGATGCTAGATGGAGAAGACTACGAATTATTAGCAGAAGATGTTATCGTATCAACTGATGGTGGTGTAGGATGCATCGCTGGTATCATGGGTTCTGACTCAACTAAGATTGATGAAAATACAAAGAATATCGTTATTGAAGCAGCAACATTTGATGGTCCACAGCTTCGTCAGAGCGCAAGACGTCTTAACTTGTTGACAGATGCTTCTCAGCATTTCATTAAAGGTGCTATCAATACAAAGAATTCATTACATGTATTAGATCGCTGTGCTGATTTATTAAAACAGTATGCTGAAGCAGAAGACATCTATGAAACTGTTGCTACACAGTACAATGAAGAAGAAAAACATGTAGAAGTAAGCGTAGAAAGAGTCAATGGATTATTGGGTACTTCATTTACAGAAGAAGAAATCAAGAACGTCTTTGATCGTCTATGTTTCACTTATACATTAAATGAAGGTAACTTTGATGTAGTCGTACCATCATATCGTAATGATATTACAATGGATGCTGACTTGATTGAAGAAGTTGCAAGATTATATGGTTATGATAACCTTCCTTCTACATTGCCAGAAATGTCAATGACACAGGGCTTATTGACAGATAAGCAGTCTAAAGAAAAATTAATGAGACATATGCTTGCTCATTTAGGTTTACATGAAATATTAACTTACACATTGACATCACCATCTAAAGAAAATGATTTCAATCTTTTCCATAATGCTGATGATCAAGTTAAATTAATGTGGCCATTAGGTGAAGAAAGAAGTGTCACAAGAAAATCACTTATTCCTCATCTTCTAGAAGTTATCAAATATAATAATGATCATGCTATTAAAGATGTACACATCTTCGAAATTGCCAACACTTACTCAGCACAGGAAAAAGAAATTTCTGAATTAGCTATTGCGATGAGCGGTAATTATGTAGATGTACCTTGGTTAGGTGAAAAGACACCTGTTGATTTCTATGTTGTCAAAGGAATTCTTGAAACACTATTTAAGGCATTAAACATTGAACCAAGTCGTTATACTTTAGAAAAAGTAGAAGCTGACAATAAAGATTATCATCCAGGTAGAAGTGCCTACATTAAAGTTGGTAAAACAATTGTTGGTTTAGTAGGACAGATTCATCCTGCTAAAGCGAAGAAGTATGAAGTCAATGATACTTATGTTGTTACACTTAACTTAACTGCAATATTATCAATGCGTTCAAGCAAGATCAAGTTTACATCATTGCCACAGTATCCATCAGTTGATCGTGATATTGCTTTAGTGGTAGATAAAGATGTACCAGCATCTGAAATTGAAAGAACAATCTTTAGAGCATCTAAGATTCTTAAATCCACAACAATCTTTGATGTCTATGAAGGTGAACATGTAGAAGAAGGCAAGAAGTCAGTTGCTATTTCTATGATGTTCCAGGATGAAGAACGTACATTGGATGAAAAGGCAATCAATGAAGCAATGGATAAAGTTCTTTCTGCAGTAGAAAAAGCATTCCATGCAAAATTAAGACAGTAAAACTAAGGGGAAACCCTTAGTTTTTTTAATACAAATTAAAAAATTGAATGAAAACATTAACATTGATAGAATATAATTATGTATTAAGTAAGACATAGATTGTAATATATTTTTATTGAACACACATCTCGTTTATTATTGATGAAAAAGGGGAATATGAATACTTTATTTAAGAAAGTAACAGATAGTTTTATGGGATATACCATAGGAACAATATTTCAGATTATTTGTGGAAGCATTATTGGTGTCATTATAGTGAGTTTGATTGTAGTAAGTTACGTGGCCTTTGGCTTAAAAATAACAGATTATAGTAATGTGGATGTCGTTTTATCATTATTGCCCGCATGGATTGAAACGGGTGCTAGCTATTTATCAAGTATTGGTCTATGGGTCATGGGGTTATTATGGTTTATGCGTAAAAACAATAGACCCTTATTTAAGAGTATTGGAACGTATGTAAAAGGCAATACTGCAAAGAATCTGCTTATGGGACTATTTATTGGTATTGTGCTTAATGGAATATGTGTTCTTATCTCATTAATGAATAAGGATATAGTCATAAAGTATCAGGGATTTCATTTTGTTCAGGCTATCTTGGTTTTATAAAGTTCCCGACAGAAAACCCACGTGCCTTTAGACCGTGGGATAAATATCAGTAAAATATATGATATAATATACATACAGGAAATCCTATTTCCGAGTCTTTAGAAAGGAGAAAGCTGTATGCATCTTACCGTAAAACAACAAGTAAAGCGTCTTTCAAAGGAAGATTACAGAACCATAAGAGAACTGTGCCATATAGCAAAGAATCTTGCCAATGAAGCCATTTACAATGTAAGACAGTATTACTTTTCTGAGGGCGAGTTTTTAAAATACGAAAAGAATTACACTCTTTTAAAGAACAGCCCTAACTACAAAGCGTTAAACTC
>NZ_JNKN01000036.1 GCF_000702065.1 Kandleria vitulina DSM 20405
TCAATAACCGCAATTAATCCTCTTGGAGTAGCGACTACTGTATTGTTTAATGTATGAAGATAGTAAGTACCCTTATCGTTCTTAGCTCTGATACCAAGTCTTCTTGCCTGAGCATCACCTAATGTAGAACATGAACCAACTTCAAAGAATTTCTGCTGTCTTGGAGACCATGCTTCAACATCACATGATTTAACTTTAAGATCAGCTAAATCGCCAGAGCAGCATTCTAACTGTCTTACTGGGACATTCATGTTAGTGAATACTTCAACTGTGTATTTCCACATCTTTTCATATTCTTCCATTGATTTTTCTGGTTCACATAAAACGATCATTTCTTCTTTTTCGAACTGATGAACTCGGTATAATCCTCTTTCTTCAATACCATGAGCTCCGCCTTCTTTACGGAAACATGGAGAATAAGATGTCATTCTAATTGGAAGATCTTCTGATTTAACAATCTGACCCTGGAAACGTCCGATCATTGAATGTTCAGATGTACCAATTAAGAATAAGTCTTCATTTTCAATCTTATACATCATGGCATCCATTTCTTCAAATGACATAACACCATTAACAACTGATGATCTGATCATAAATGGAGGAATAGCATAAGTGAATCCTCTATCGATCATATAATCTCTCGCATACGCTAACATTGCTTCGTGTAAACGAGCGACATCTCCTAATAAGTAATAAAAACCTTCACCTGAAGTTCTACCAGCAGATTCTTTATCCATTCCGTTAACTCTTGCGATAATATCCGCATGATGAGGAATTTCGAAATCAGGAACCTTAGCTTCACCAAATCTCTGTACTTCAACGTTTTCTGAATCATCTTTTCCTACTGGAACTGATGGATCAATGAAGTTAGGAATCTGATACATAACTTCAGTTAATTTTTCATTATATTCTTTTTCTTCTTCTTCAAGCTTAGGAAGCTGTTCATTGATGGATTTAACTTTAGCCTTAGCTTCTTCAGCTTCTTCTCTCTTGCCTTCTCTCATAAGCGCACCGATGCTCTTTGAGATCTTATTCTTTTCAGCACGAAGTTCACTACCTTTAGTGATTGCTTCTCTTAATTTTTTATCATATTCTACAGCTTCATCTACAAGAGGAAGTTTATGATCCTGGAACTTCTTCTTGATATTTTCTTTAACCGCTTCTGGATTTTCTCTTAACTTTGCAATATCAATCATGATAATACTCCTTTATGTAGTTTTCACTGCAAATTATACAACATATAAATTTAAAAGAAAAGTCCCATTCAAAGGACTTTTCTTTCAATAATTTAGGATTTTTATATCTTAATCTTTTTTACTTGATCACTAAGATAAATCTCTTTTGCTTTTTTAATATCAGATACGTGTTCTGCTTTTGTCGTACAGCATCCACCTACCCCTTTAGCGCCAGCTTTCATCCATAGTAATGCATAATCCTTAAATGATACATGATCTTTATTAGGAGACCATGTCTTTGTTTTTGGATCATAGATATCACCACTATTTGGATAAACCGCAACTGGTACATCCGCATATTTTGTTAAAGTTAAAATAAGATTCTCAATATGTGTTGGATATGTACAATTGACACCAATCATCTGTAGATGAGGATGATCTTTTAAGGCAATAGCACATTCCTTGATTTCTTGTCCTTCGTAGGTATGAATATCATCACGACATGAGAAGCTGATCCAGTAATCAACACCTAATTCTTCTGCTAAATCAGCTTCAATTAATGCTTCTCTTAAAGATGGATCAGTTTCAAAGAGAATCAGATCAGCACCTGCATCCCATAATAGTTCAATGCGTCGTTTATGGAAATGACGTAGTTCTTCATCAGAGATTTTATACTGTCCTTTATATTCACTGCCATCAGCTAAATAGGCGCCATATGGACCAACAGCCCCTAAACAAAGTGGCCAGATATCATCTTCTGATGCTTCTTCATCCCACCATTCTTGACGTGCCTGTTTAAACAGTTCAACTGATAATGTGATATAATCTTCAGCTTCTTTTTCTGTATATCCTGCTTCCATTAAACCTGGAATAGAAGCCTGATAACTACATGTAATACCGCACTGAGCGCCAGCTCTAAAATAGTATTTATGGACTTCCTTGATTTTTTCAGGATGTTCAATAAGTGCAGTTGCACTCCATAATTTATTAGAAAGATCCATTCCTAGAGCTTCCAAAGCGGTAGACATAGAGCCATCAATAACTAATATATTTGTTTTTTCTAATGTTTCTTTTAATGATGTACGCATAGTTTTTTCTCCTTATTTTCCTGGAAGATAACGATACCAGAAATCATTAAATAATCGCAGAATTTCATTATGTTTCATAACAATAAAGATCATTGTCATAATAACATATACAGCGGACAAAATATCTGTCATAGCCCAAAGTGATGTTGCTTCTACATTATAGAAAAGCACACATGGGATAAGATAGTAGATCATATAAATACGTGTTGCCACCTTGTTGGCAAACGTATCTCCAAATACATAATTGACAGATTTCTCGCAGCTATAATACATTCCAATGATAGTTGTCCATGCAAATACCGCAATCGCAATAGCCATGAAATAGCCGCCATAGCGTCCAAATGTCGTTTTGAAGGCAACTGTAGTCAACTGAGCAGAAGTCGTCTTAGGATAGTCAATATAGACGTTTGTGACGATGATAGATAAAGCTGTCACTGAACAGACAACAATAGTATCAAGAAAGACTTCTCCCCATCCCCATGAGGACTGTCTTACTGGATGATCAGTCTTAGCACTCGCATGAGCAATAATCCCATATCCTGTACCAGCATCATTAGAATAAAGCCCTCTTGCGATCCCAAAACGAACAGCTTCTTTAACACTCGCCCCAGCAAATCCACCGATACCAGCCATTGGTGTAAAGGCACTTTTTACAATTAATGTCAATGCTGGAATAATAGCATCATAATGTGTAACAAGAATACCAATTCCGCCGAGAATATAAAGCATTGCCATAAATGGAACAACACGTTCCATGATCGCTGAAATACGCTTTAATCCCCCAAATATCGTAATAAAACAGCTAACTCCTAATACAATAATAGTCAAACGTGTATCAATATGAAAAGCTTCAAATAAAGAACTCGTTACCGCTTCACTTTGAACTGAACAAGTCCAAGGACCAAGTACAAAACAGGCAACCCCCAATAATAAAGCACCTGTCTTCCATCCTAGCGCATTCTTCATTACAAAAGAGCGATCGCACATATATTCATCCATCGACTCATTATACTTCACACGATAGCGCTGACCTAAAATAATCTCACATGCCTTCGTAGACATCCCGAAAAGGCCAGACACCCACATCCAAAAAATAGCTCCCGGTCCGCCTGATACGATGGCTGTGGCTACGCCACCAATATTCCCGACACCGATGGTGTTGGCCATCGCTGTACAGGCAGCCGCAAACCCTGAAACACTTCCTGTTCCTTCTCCCTTCTTCAACATTTTTCCATAAGTGTTCTTGAAATGAAAACCAATACGTCTGAAGTTGTACATAAACTTAAATCTGATAGAAAGATATATTCCCATTCCAAGAAGAAGAACAGTCATCCATGTCCCCCACATGAAATCTGCAATACTTGTTAAAAATGCACCCATAAAATTTCTCCTTTACATAATACATTCACTATAAAGAAGAATATCCTAAATGTACATTACCATTTTTCTATAGTTGGGTATAGAGTAATGTAATATCAAAAAAGAAAGTGCTATTCAGCACTTTCTTCTTCCTCTTCATTCTTTTCTACAACTGAGATAGATGAAACAGTAGCACCGTCATCAACACGAATAAGTCTTACCCCCTGTGTTGCACGACCAGCAAATTTAACCTGTTCCATTGGCAATCTGATAATAATACCTTCACTTGTCATGATCATAAGATCTTCATCACCATTGACCGCTCTTAAAGCGACAAGCTGTCCATTCTTGTTGGTAATATTAACAGTCTTAACCCCTTTACCACCACGTTTAGCAAGACGATATTCATCAAGAGAAGACATCTTACCATAACCGTTAGCAGTAACAATCATGATCTTTTCACCTTCCGAATTAGTAGTCATGCCAATAACACTGCTGCCATCAACATTCATACCACGAACCCCGGAAGCACTTCTTCCCATTGCTCTTACATCCTGTTCATCAAAACGGATAGCTTTACCATTGGCAGCTGCCAATAGAATTTCTGAATGACCATCTGTTAATTTAACATCAACTAATTCATCATCATCTTTTAAGCTAATCGCAATCTTACCAGTCTGTCTAATTCTTTCAAATTCCGCAAGTGGTGTTCTCTTGACAATACCCTTCTTAGTTACAAAGAATAAGAAGTTTTTATCAGAGACTTCATCGCTCTTGATTGAAATCATAGACTTGATAGATTCACCCTTATCCATATTTAAAAGATTGATAATAGGCAATCCTTTAGCTGTTCTACCAAACTCAGGAATATTATATCCTTTTAGACGATAAACCTTACCAGCGTTTGTAAAGAACAACAAGTGGTCATGAGTGGACATATTAAGTAAGCTATCAACAACATCATCATTGTTTGTAGCCATACCCTTGATACCTTTTCCACCTCTATTTTGCGCCTTGTATGTATCTACTGGCATACGTTTAACATAACCGTTTGTAGTAAGTGAGATGATGATATCATCAACTGGGATTAAATCTTCATCTTCAATATCAAACGTACCCTGAATGATTTCAGTACGTCTTTCATCCGCATATTTTGCCTTGATTTCAAGAAGTTCATTATCGATAATTTCAATAATTCTTTCCTTGTTGGCAAGAATATCCTTTAAGTCCGCAATTGTTTCAAGTAAGCTATTCAATTCATTCTGAATCTTTTCTCTTTCCAAACCAGCCAATCTCTGTAGCTGCATTTCTCGAATAGCTTTAGCCTGTCTTTCAGACATATCAAATTCGTTCATTAATCTCTGCTGAATGATTTCAGTTGTACGAGAAGAACGAATTAATTCAATAATCGCATCAATCTGATCGATAGCTCTATTTAATCCATCGAGGATATGAGCACGATCTTCTGCTTTCTTTAATTCAAACTGTGTTCTTCTTCTAATGACATCTTCCTGATGTTCAAGATATGTCATAATTAAATCTTTTAATGTTAAAGTCTTAGGCTCATTATTGATAAGTGCAATTGTGTTAACACCAAAAGTAGTCTGTAAAGAAGTTAACTTATATAACTGATTTAAGATGACTTCAGGCTGTACATCTCTTCTTAATTCGATGACAACACGAATACCTTCTCTATCACTTTCATCTCTTAATTCAGTAATACCTTCAATATTCTTATTCTTTACATGTTCTGCAATCTTTTCAATTAATCTTGCCTTATTGACCATGTAAGGAATCTCAGTGACAATAATCGCCTTCTTGCCATTTCCGATATCTTCAATATCAGATTTAGCACGCATGGTAATTAATCCATTACCAGTCTCATAGGCTTTCTTGATAGCACTTCTTCCAAGAATATAGGCTCCAGTTGGGAAGTCAGGTCCTGGAAGATAATTATCCATGATTTCAGTAATTGTGATATCTGGATTTTTTGATATCGCTAGAATCGCATCAATAACTTCTCCTAAGTTATGAGGAGGAATATTGGTAGCCATACCAACGGCGATACCAGTTGTACCATTTACAAGTAAGTTTGGTATACGAGAAGGAAGAACAGAAGGTTCTTTTTCTTCTCCATCATAGTTAGGGACAAAATCTACAGTTTCCTTGTTAATATCTCTAACCATTTCCATACAAATTTTAGACATTCTTGATTCAGTATAACGCATAGCGGCTGCGCCATCGCCATCGATTGAACCAAAGTTACCATGTCCATCTACGAGCATATAACGATAAGAGAAGTCCTGTGCCATTCTTACTAATGCTTCATAGATTGAAGAGTCACCATGTGGGTGATATTTCCCCATGACGTCCCCAACAATTCTGGCAGACTTCTTATATGGCTTATCACTATAACAGCCTAATTCGTTCATCCCATGGATGATACGTCTTTGAACTGGCTTTAATCCATCTCTTGCATCTGGCAATGCACGTGATACGATAACGGACATTGCATATTCAAGAAAGGATTTTTTCATTTCACTAGTTAGATTTATATTCTTTATTCCACGATCTTCCATAAAGTATTCCTTTCTTAAATATCAAGATTTTCTACATATTTTGCATTTTCTTTAATGAACTCTCTTCTTGGTTCTACATTTTCACCCATTAATTTATCAAAGAGAAGATCTGCCTGCATAGCATCATCAAGATTAATCTGAAGCAATACACGGTTATCTGGATTCATTGTTGTATCCCATAACTGTTCAGCATTCATTTCACCAAGACCTTTGTAACGCTGAATAGAATATTTAGCAGTAGGTCCTAATTCTTCTCTAAGTTTATCTAGTTCATAATCACTATATAAATAATGATCTTCCTTGCCGTGTCTTAATAAATAAAGTGGTGGCTGTGCTGCATAGACATAACCTTCTTCAATAAGTGGTCTTAAGAAACGATATAAGAATGTCAACATCAATATTCTGATATGACCACCATCGACATCGGCATCGGTCATGATAACGATCTTGTGATATCTTAATTTATCAAGATCAAATTCATCACCAATTCCTGTACCAAATGCAGTAATCATCGATCTGATTTCCGCATTGCCTAGAATTCTTTCTAGTCTTGCCTTTTCCACATTCAAGATCTTACCTCTTAAAGGCAAGATAGCCTGTGTTCTTCTGTCTCTACCGGTTTTGGCACTTCCTCCGGCAGAGTCCCCTTCGACAATGAAGATTTCACATTCACTAGGATCCTTAGAAGAACAATCCGCAAGCTTACCTGGCAAGTTAGAAATATCAAGAGCAGTCTTTCTTCTTGTCATTTCTCTTGCACGCTTAGCAGCCATTCTCGCTCTAGAAGCTAATGAACATTTATCAAGAATAACTTTTGCGACATCAGGGTTTTCCAATAAGAACTTTTCTAATGCTTTAGAGAATACATTATTGGTAATTCTACGTACTTCCGCATTTCCTAATTTAGTCTTTGTCTGACCTTCATACTGAGGATCAGGATGCTTAACTGAAATAATAGCAGTTAATCCTTCACGACAGTCTTCACCAGAAAGATTATCATCTTTATCTTTCAAGAATCCTGTCTTTCTTGCAAAACTATTGATAACTCTTGTTAAGGCAGTTCTAAATCCTTCTTCATGAGTACCACCTTCATGCGTATTGATATTATTACAGAAAGAATAAATATTAGGCTGATATCCATCATTGTATTGAATAGCGATTTCTACTTGAACATCATCATCTTCAATAAACTTACCAGAACCTTCACAATCAATAATTTCATCATGAAGAGGTGTCTTAGATGCATTAAGGAAAGCAACATATTCTCTTAATCCACCTTCATAGTGGTATTCCTTAATAACAGGTTCCCCTTCTCCACGTTCATCTTCAAGAACAATTCTTAAACCTTTGTTCAAGAATGCAAGTTCTCTAATACGCTGATTTAATGTTTCAAAATCATAAGTCGTTGTTTCAGTGAAAATCTGAGCATCTGCTTTAAACATAACAGTTGTACCAGTATCATCACAATCTCCAACGATACTTAACTCATCTACTGGAGCTCCACCGTTTTCAAAACGCTGATAGTAAATATGACCATCACGATGAACATAAACTTCCAGCCATTCACTTAGGGCATTAACAACGGAAGCCCCTACACCGTGAAGACCACCTGATACTTTATATCCACCTTCACCAAATTTACCTCCGGCATGGAGAACAGTGAAGATTGTCTCAATTGTACTTAATCCTGTTTTTGCATTATGTCCGGTAGGCATACCTCGACCATTATCGACAACCTTGATGACACCATCAGGCATCATAATGACACGAATCTTTGTACAGTATCCGGCTAATGCTTCATCAATAGAGTTATCTACAATTTCCCATACAAGATGATGTAGACCCCTCGCTGATGTTGTCCCAATATACATACCTGGTCTTTTTCTGACAGCTTCAAGTCCCTCTAAGACCTGAATATCAGAATCGCCATAACTATGCTGGACTTTATTGTCTTCCATTAAGACTCCTCCTTTATAGATCCATTTACAATCTCTATTTTCTTAGCTTTCTCAATAAGAGAATGATGAAGTCCTTCAATTGATGTAGTTGTTACAAAAGTCTGTACTTTACCATCAATTAAATTAAGAAGCTTCGTCTTTCTCGTATCGTCAAGCTCACTTAAAACATCATCAAGCAGGAGAATTGGATATTCTCCTACTTGTTTCTTTACAATTTCCAATAAGGCCATCTTGATAGAAAGCACAATCGCACGCTGCTGACCTTGAGATGCAAACTGTGTTGCATCTTTCTTATTAAGAGTAATCTTCAGATCATCTCTTTGCAGACCATCCTGTGTCTTTCCATAGCGAATATCTCGATCATAATGATCCTTATATCGTGCTAAAATTGTATCCTTATCAATCTTTTTATATTGCGTTTCATATCCAATCATCAACAATTCATCATTGGCAATATATTGATATAAAGTAGAACTAAAAGAATGAAGAAGCTCTACGAAAGCAATTCTTCTTTGAATCAGATCTACCTGTAATTCAGCCATCTGTTCACTCAATACTTCCAAATAAAGATCTGCTTTCTTATGTTTAGACTTCAATGTCTTCAAGTAGACATTACGTTCCTTAAGCAGCTTATTGTATTTCGTGATGTTATACATATAGATCGGAGATATCTTTGATAGCTCACGATCTATAAGCTTTCTTCTTTTGCTTGGGTTCCCCTTTATCAAAAGCAAGTCTTCAGGCTGAAAAAGAATAACATTCAAATAGCCGATATACTCACTTAAACGTTTAATATCCTTATTGTTCAATATCGCCTTTTTCCCTTGGGAAGAAAGTACAATCTTAAGATGAAGAGGCATCGCATTAGAAACAGCTTCCCCTTCTACAATAGAGAACTCATCATCAAAGTAAATCATATTCTCAGAAGGACCTTTAAAGCTTCTTCCTGAAGAAAGAAGATAAATAGCTTCCAGGACATTCGTTTTACCTTGCGCATTATCCCCTATTAATATATTGATAAAAGGGTCAAACAGAAATGACTCTTTTTTATAATTACGAAAAGAAGTCAATTGAAGCGTCTTGATTAGCATGACACCTTATAGGATTCACCATTGTATGTAAATACATCACCATCACGAAGCTTCTTACCACGACGTGTTTCCACTTCACCATTGACACTTACTTCTCCCTCAGTGATGACTACTTTCGATTCAAAACCTGACGAAGTCGCACCAGCAAGCTTTAATGCCTGCCCTAAAGTGATATATTCTGTATGAATAACTAACTCTTTCATAGTTTCACTCCTTTTACCTTAATCTTTCATATTATATCATAAAAACAGTAAAAAATGAAGAAAATAAGAGTGAAAACGGCTATAGGATTTTTACTATAGAAAATCCAAAAAAACTCTTAAATCAAAAAATAGAGACAAATAAGAAGATAACCTCCTTATTTGTCTCCTCAATTATTAATAAGAACGTACTGGAAGAACGACTTGGATATTATCATCTCTTTCAACATCTTTGATGATGAAAGGTCTCATAGTTCCAGTAAACAAGATTTTAACAGTTTCACTACCAACTGACTTAATCGCATCAGATAAATATCTTGCACTAAATGAAATCTCTAATTCTTCTCCCTTATAGAAAGAAGCAGAAAGATCTTCTTCAACAGAACCAATTTCCTGAGAATATGAAGAAAGAACAACATGATTAGGACTCATATTCAATGTAACAATATTAGTAGAATCAACTGAGAATAATGAAGCACGATCAATGGCACTTAATAAGACAGAACTATTTACTGATAAAGAATAATCATAAGCATCAGAAATAAGACGTGATGTATCAGGATAAGTACCATCAATTAAACGAGATAGAATGTAGAAATCATCAATAACAAAGAGAATCTTACGATCACTTACAAAGATGTTGATTTCTTCATCTTTTTCAATAATACGAGAAATCTCAGTTAATGATTTCTTAGGAACAATAATATTAAATGACTGTTCATCTTCTAAATTAATGACATTCTGAGCTAAACGGTAGCTATCAGTCGCAATAGCAACCATCTTTCCATCTTTAGCATGGAAATTAACACCAGTAAGTACTGGTCTAGTTTCTTTTTCACTAGTCGCAAATGAAGTTTTTTCAATAACAGTTTTTAATAAGAAAGCACGTAACTGAAGAGGAATCCCTTCTGTATTCATATTAACACGAGGATAATCATTGATTGGTGTTCCATTTAAATCAAACTTAGAAGAAGAACCTTCAATTCTTGTTAATGTTCCATCAAGGATTGAAATATGAACATCATCAGAATCAATTTTCTTAATAATCTCTAAAATATATTTAGAAGAAAGAACAACGCCACCTGTTTCAATGATTTCAATATCATCAGTAATTTTAGTTTGAATAGTAATATCACTATCACTACCTGTAAGAATTAATCCATCATCTAATAATTCAAATTTAATACCTGTCAATACAGGAAGTGGACTTTTTAAAGATACAGCTCGTGATACTTTAGATAATGCATTTAACAAGACAGTTCTTTTAATTACAAATTTCATTTTTTTCTCCTTTATTTTATATATATTATTATATTAATTATAATAATATTGTGCACAAATGTGCATAACTTAAAATCTATCGAATTATTCACAATAAAAAGTGGATTTCAATTGTGAATGAGTTGTGCACAATTGTGACTAACTTAATTTCTTTTTAATCTCCTGGACAGCCTTTTTATACATGGCATCCTTCTTCATATTCTTTTCTACCTTATCACATGCCTTCATGACAGTAGAATGATCTCTTCCACCAAATTCTTTACCAATCTGAATAAATGACATATCTGAAATTAAGTTTCTAACAAGATACATGGCAATATGTCTTGCCACAATAATATTGGATGTACGTGATTTAGAATTAATCTGAGAAACACTTAAATTATAATATGTCGCTACACATTTTTTAATTTCATCGACTGTCAGATCATTTTGTACAGTTTTCGTTTCTTCAGTCTTATAGCTATCAGCGAAAGCTTCTAATGCAAATTCAAGATCAATGGATTCTTTAGATTGACCAAATACAAGCTTATAGAAAAGCAGTCTTTTTAAAGATCCCTCTAGTTCCCTTACATCCCTATTAAAATGAGATGAAATAAAGTCGAGTACTTCTTCACTAATAGGATAATCCACCTTTTCGATCTCTAGCTTCTTTTGAAGGATTGCTTTAGAAGTTTCAAATTCAGGAGTATCAATTGAGACTGTTAATCCGTTTGTAAAACGAGAAACAAGTCTATTTTCCATCCCTTTTAGATCTTTAGGTGGCTTATCGCTGGTAATGACAATCTGTTTATTGTCATTTTGTAGACTATTGAAGATGTTAAAGAACATCTCACTAGAAGATTCTTTTGATGCGATAAACTGGATATCATCAATTAATAAGGTATCAATATTACGATAACGTAAATTAAATTCCTTGATGGTACCATTTCCTAATGATGAAATATAATCATTAACAAATTGCTCACTTGAAGCATATAAAACCATTTTTTTAGGATCTTTCTTTTTAATATAGTTACCAATCGCATTAAGAAGATGGGTTTTTCCTAGACCAGAATTACTATAAATAAAAAGAGGACTGTAAGCTGTACCTGGTTTCATGGCAACAGCTAATGATGCATTCTGGGCGATTCTGTTGGAATTGCCGACGACGAAATTATCAAAGGTAAAATCAGGATTGAGATTATCAGAGAACTCAGGGATTTCTTCTTCTTCCTGAAGTTCTTTTTTATTATATTCTTTTTCAAATTGCGAATCAGAAAGGAGCTTAAGCTCATAGTGTGTATTGTGTTCGCTATTATAGATCTCAGCCATTAAAGGAAGGTATTCTTCGACGATACCAACATTAAATTCAAAAGGAGTTGTCAGTATGATGGAATTTCCTTCATATGTGCGAGCCTGGAGATCATGAATAAAAGAATCAAATACGACAGAATCGTCAATCTGAGGTTTAATCTTAGGTAGGCATTGTGACCAATTTTCCTGAAGATTCATTAATTCACCTTCTTTCCGTCAACATTATAATGTATTTTGTGAATAAAATGAAGATGAAAAAAAGTTATCCACAATATATTCACACACTTATTCACCATTTTTGGCGTATTCTTATGTGAATAAAGAAAGTTACGCACATATTTGTGTTGTAATGTGAATTGTGGATAACTAAGATATGCACACCCACAAATTTGTGAATAACTGTGAGTAACTTTTTAGCGCACATACTTATTCACAGGTTATGCACATATAATTATTCCCAAGAAAAAAGCAAAAAATAACTTTATTCACATCTGTGAACAATTCAAATTCATATATGAATAACTTGTGCACAAGTGGTGATTTATGACCAAAAAAGCCCTACTTACCGAATCTTTTTAGGATTTTTGTTGACTTGAAAAGTGATTTCAAATATAATGTGGTAGCATATGTTAGCTTAGTATAAAGTAATTTAAAAAAATCGGAGGTAAGTGAATATGAAAAGAACATATCAGCCAAATAAAAGAAAAAGAGCAAAGACTCATGGATTTAGAGCAAGAATGGCTACAGTTGGCGGAAGAAAAGTAATTGCTAGACGTAGAAAAAAAGGAAGAAAAGTTTTATCTGCTTAAAAAGTCACCACTTTGTGGCTTTTTTTTCTAAAAAAATATGGAAAAATCAAGAAGAGTCAAGAAAAGTCAGGATTTTGAAAAGATCATAAAAAAAAGAAAAAGTGTCGCTAATAAGGCATTTGTTCTTTATTATGATCCATCTTCTTCTCCGCTAAGAGTTGGTATTTCTGTGTCTAAGAAATTAGGAAAAGCTCATGTCAGAAATAAAATCAAGAGACAGGTCAGAATGATGGTACATGATGGCTTTGATTTTGATCAGAATTGTGACTATATTATTATAGTAAGGAATAAGTATCTTGATGGTTCTTATGAAGACAATAAGAAACTTCTTATATCCTTATATAAAAAAACATTAAAAAGGATGGAAAAGTAAATGGTATTAGACGTACGCACTAAGAAGTATTTAAAGATTTTTGCCTTATTTGCTTTTGTATTGGTTTTAACAGGATGTGCAAATAACCTTGATGCGAAAGGACACTTATTACCAGCACGTGCTATCACTGAAGCAACAAAGTGGTCTCCAAGTGCAGGATTATTTGACTTTATTCTTGTTATTCCTATCGCAAAGGGAATCATCTTATTAAACAATCTTACTGGTAATGTCCTTTGGGGCGTTGTTGGTATGACTGTATTAATTAACTTGATTATCTTACCGATTATGATCAAATCAACTGTCTCAATGCAGAAGATGCAGCTTATTCAGCCAGAAATGCAGAAGATTCAGGATCGTTATAAAGGTAAGAACGATCAGCAGTCACAGATGAGAATGTCTGCTGAAATTCAGGCACTATACAAAAAGAACAATGTCTCAATGTTTGGTGGTTTCGCTACATTCTTATCATTGCCAATCATGATTGCAATGTGGCAGTCAGTACAGAGAGTTAAGATCTTATATTCAGCAAAAGCATTTGGATTGAGCCTAGGTGTAACACCTATGTCTCAGATCACTAAAGGTTTATGGGGATACGCAGTTATTATTGCGATCATGGCCTTAACACAGTTTGCGGCTATTGAAATTAACAATTTCATGCTTAAACGTAATCCAAACTACAAAGAAAGCTCTCAGCAGGGTTCTATGAAGATGATGAACTACATGATGGTTATCATGATCGTTTATTTCGGTTTGGTTATGCCAACAGCTATGTCATTCTATTGGATCACTACAAACGTGATTACAGTTATTAGAACAATCTTTATTCAGATTAAGTTCATTGAGAATGCTAAAGAAGAAAAAGAAAAAAAAGACGCTAATGTCATCAGATAGGTGATTAACATGAAAACATTTGAAGCAAAAACATTAGAAGATGCAAAACGTGTTGCATGTGAAGAATTAGGGATAACATCTGAAGAATTAAAATATAACATCATCGATGAAAAAAGAGGTTTATTCTCTAAGAAAGTTGTCATTGAATGTTATTGTGAAAAGATGGTAGAAGATTATATCAAAGACTATGTCACTACAATCTTGAATGATATGGGATTTGAAGTAGAAATCGTGACATTTAAACAAGATGATCGCATCTACTGCAATATTGATACCGACAATAACTCAATCTTAATCGGTAAAGCAGGTGTGATTTTAAGAACATTAAACTTTATTACTAAAAACGCAGTTGCAACTACATTTAAAGAAAGAATTGAAGTGAGTCTTGATATCAACGGCTATAAAGAAAACCGTTATAAGAAAGTATTAGCTATGGCCAAGAGATTTGGTAAGCAGGTACAAAGAACACATATCGATGTTGCACTTGATCCTCTTCCAGCTGATGAAAGAAAAATCATGCATCAGGCTATTGCAGAAATGGAACATTTAAGTACGGAGTCTCAGGGCGAAGGAAGAAATCGTTTCATTACAATTCATTATGTAGACTAAAAACCAGTGAATTTCACTGGTTTTCTTTTTTTAATGATGTGTTTATAAAGTTCCCGACAGAAAACCCACGTGCCTTTAGGCCGTGGGATGAATGGCGGTTAAAATATATGGTATAATATACATACAGGAAATCCTATTTCCGAGTCTTTAGAAAGGAGAAAGCTG
>NZ_JNKN01000037.1 GCF_000702065.1 Kandleria vitulina DSM 20405
ATGGATATGCCATCTGAAACCGCTCATCTTCCTGCGGAGATGCTCAATGATTTCAGCGGGTCTGTATTCTTTTCTGAAATCCTCAATAAATCTGAATTTGTCGCATGTATTGATTTTTTTTGAATATTGTCGTATTATCATATTGTCGTATGATGGGTGATGAATCAAACTTTGGTCAGGGAGATTCATCACACTTTTTCTTTCTGAAGGATTTGTATGATACTATTGTACCCCATGCCTTTCCCGCAGATCAAAAAAGAGCGGGTACTGGAAAAGATTTCCAGAAACCCGCTGAAAGTAACAGAAAGATGATTTCCCGCAGTTTGGAAGATCATCAATATTATTAAGGGTATCAATAGGGAGAGGATAATAGCATGTTTAATGAGCTTGTAGTAGCGTTGATTACAGGGATTATCATTTTTACATATTCACTTGTAATCAGGAGTCTTCATTTAAGAGGGTTGACTGCTTTTATTGTAACTGTTGTTTTTATGTTGTTTATAATGCTTATTCTTTTTATTATCATTTTAGGAGACTTGTATATTAATGGAATCTTCGTGTAAGGATTCCTTTTTTAATGCCAGAAATTTGGTTTTAAAATATAATAAGCGTGAATTTTTCGGCTATTTGATGTAGTATAATAACGCTATAAGGAGGTGGAGAAATGAAAACGTATTTATGTATTGATCTTAAGTCATTCTATGCATCAGTAGAATGTGTGGATCGTGGTTTCGATCCACTTATGACAAACTTGGTTGTTGCAGATAAATCTCGAACTGAGAAGACAATCTGTCTTGCGGTTTCTCCATCGCTGAAGTCCTTGGGAATATCTGGTCGTCCTAGATTATTTGAAGTGATTCAAAAAGTAAAGAGCATCAATAAAGAACGTTTAAAAGATAATCATTACTATAAACTTCAAGGCTCATCGTATGATTATAAAGAACTAGAAAAAAATAAAAATCTTGCGATTGATTACTATGTGGCAACACCACGTATGGCACGCTATATTGAAGTCAGCAGTAAAATCTATGGAATCTATCTTAAGTATATTGCAAAAGAGGATATACATGTCTATTCCATTGATGAAGTCTTTATCGATCTTACAAGTTATCTTCATGCTTACAATAATGACGCTAAAACATTGGCTATGAAGATGATCAAAGATGTCTATAATCAAACTGGTATAACAGCAACTGCTGGTATTGGTCCTAATATGTATCTTGCAAAAGTCGCAATGGATATTGTGGCTAAACATATGAAGCCAGATGAGAATGGTGTGCGCATGGCATTTCTTGATGAAATGCGTTATCGCAAATATCTATGGACACATCGTCCATTGACTGATTTCTGGCGTGTGGGAATGGGTTATGCTAGAAAACTGGAGGCTTATCATATGTATACGATGGGGGACATTGCCCGTTGTGCTTATAATAATGAAGATCTCCTCTATAAGCTTTTTGGCGTAAATGCGGAACTGCTGATAGATCATGCATTTGGCTATGAGAGTGCAGAAATGAAGGATATTAAGAATTATAGACCTCAAAACAATAGTATGGGTTCTGGCCAGGTCTTGCAGTGTGCCTATGATTTTAAGAAAGCGAGGCTAGTCGCTAAGGAAATGGCGGAGCGTCTTTCCCTTGATCTTGTATCCAAGCACTTTGTCGCAAGTGGACTGGTCTTACATGTTGGCTATGATATCTCTAATAATCACTATAAAGGAGAAATGAGTGTCGACTTCTATGGCAGAAAGATGCCACGCCATGCACATGGGACAGTGAAGTTTAGGATAGCAACATCTTCATCAAAAATAATGCGTGAATCAATCAGTGTGCTTTTTGATCGGATCGTCAATAAGGAACTGATGGTGAGACGTTTAAATATTACGGCATTAAATATAAAAAATGAAACGATCAATCAGGGGCCTTCCTATGAACAGATGAGTCTGTTTGTTGATTACAATAAAGAAGATCAGTTGAGAAAACAGGAAAGCAAGAGATTGGAAGAAGAAAAAGTACTCCAGAAAACAATGATTGACATTCAAGAAAAATTTGGCAAGAATGCAGCATTAAAAGGAATGAACTTTGAAGAAGGTGCAACAGCGAGAGAACGCAATAAGCAAATTGGAGGACATAAGGCATGAGGAAAAGGAACAATCAATGGCATAACGTGTATGGTGTTGATATAGAAGAACTAGAAGATCGTGCAAGAGAAGCTTATGAGAAATACGGGGATATCATCAATCTTCCACGTCATGTATCAAGAAGAAAACATATGTCTACCTATAAAAGAGCAGCACAGTTTGCGCCATTTTCAGCGTTGACTGGTTATGAAGATTCTATTAATGAGACACAGAGAATGACAATGAGTAAACCTGAGTTAAGTGAAGATCAAAAAGAAATGATTGATTATAGATTACGACAGGCTTACTTTGATCATGAAGAAATAGAAGTTACCTATTTTGTTAAAGATCAAAAAAAAGAGGGAGGATCCCTCTTTGTAATAAGTGATGTTATTAAGACATATGATGACATCAATCGTCTATTGATCATGAATCAAAGCAAAATCATGATTGATGACATTGTCTTTGTAAAATAGATTAATGTTTCTTTCTCTTCTTACGTGGATACATGAAATCAGGTAAACGACGTCCTTCTTTTAGCCAAGAACGATATTCGGCTGTAGCAGCAAAGAGAACATCTCCAGAAGAGTTAAGTGCTGTTTCAACTGAATCCTGAATGACACCAAGAATCATGCCGACACCAACGACCTGCATAGCAATATCATTGGAAATACCAAATAGTGAGCAGGCAAGAGGAATCAGCAATAATGATCCACCAGTAACACCGGAACTTCCGCATGCGGCTAAAGTAGAAAGAACACTTAATACAAGCGCAGTCAATATGTCATAATGGATACCAAGAAGATTGGCAGTTGCCAATGTCATAACAGTAATAGTAATAGCAGCACCATCCATGTTGATAGTTGCACCCAATGGAATAGAGATAGAGTACATATCCTTGTCTAATCCAAGACGTTCACATAAAGCAAGATTGACAGGAATATTGGCTGCAGAACTTCTAGTAAAGAAGGCTGTAATACCAGATTCCTTAAGACATCTAAAGACAAGCGGATAAGGATTGGTACGCAGTGCAATACCTGCAATAAGTGGATCAATAATTAATGCCACAAAGAACATGGAACCACAAAGTACCAATAACAATGAACTGTATTTTGCAAATACAGAGATACCATTTTGTGAAATAGTAGCATAAGATAGACCTAAAATACCAAATGGTGCACAATTGATGATCCATTTGATAATCTGGGTTAATCCTTCAGCTAGATCATTAAATAATTCCTTAGTTGCATCATTTGCAAGACGCTTTAAGGCAAAAGCAAACACAATAGCCCAGAATAAGATACCAATATAATTGGCAGTAGCTAATGCATTGACAGGATTATCAATCATATTAAGAAATAACTGATTAATAACATCTGCAATTCCTGATGGGGCAGAAGGCAATTTTTCTGCACTTTTCATTAGCACAATCTTTTGTGGAAATAACATGGATGCTCCTACAGCAACACATGCGGCTAAGAAGGTACTTGTAAGATAAAAGAACACGACGGTTCCAAATTTCTTATCAAGCTTTCCATTACCATTCAATAAAGCACTACATACTAGAAAAAATACGAGTATAGGTGCAATGGATTTGAGAGCACCTACAAAAAGCTCCCCAAGTGTTCTTAATCCTACAAGATGAGGAAAGAACAATCCAAGAATAACACCGATGGCAAGACCACAGGCAATTCGTATAATGAGACTTGTCTCATTATATTTCTTAACGATATTCAAAATTATATCCCCCTTTATATATAGGAAGTAATATAACATATTTTTTATGAATATCCAAACATAATAAATGAAAAAGTGTAAAAAACAAACAGCGAGAATATAAATTAATTCTCGCTGTTCTTGTATTCAATAAAATGATCAATACTATAGCCAATTAATCGACATGCGATAATCACTATAGCAATTGGCAGTAATAATTCTATTTTTCTTGTAAAAATTAATGCAATAATTAATATGATCGCAAGAAAATAGCCAATCATGGTAAACATATTCATATATTTATGATTGTTTTGAGAATCCATTTTTTCCACCTCTTTAGGCAATTATAACATGTATTCTTGTTTCATCAAGCAAGCTTTCTCATTTTGTTAATCTAATACTCATAACAATTAATGTGTTATAATGACCAATATAAATAAAGAGGGTGAAATCAATGATCGGAATAAGTCGCTGTTTAGTAGGCGATAACTGTACTTACAGAGGAGACTCAAATTTAGTAGAAGAATTAGAAGAACTAAAAAAAGAAGGGGCCATACTTGTATGTCCTGAAGTTCTCGGAGGACTTCCTATTCCTCGTGATCCAGCAGAAATAGTAAGTGAATCACCACTAAAGGTCATGACTGTCAATGGAAAAGATGTCACAAAAGAATATGTGGAAGGTGCACGTAAAGCTGTTGATCATTTATTAGAAAACAATGTAGACACAGTCATTGTTAAAAGCAATAGTCCAAGCTGTGGGGCAGGGACTATCTATGATGGAACCTATTCACATACAAAAATCAAAGGTGATGGCATTTTTGTAAGATTATTGCGTAAACATGATATACATGTCTATACGGCAGAAGAATATTTATTAAAGAGAAAAGGAGAAAAATAAGATGGGACATATATTAAAGATGAATCCAGTATTGCATGAAAAAATCTGGGGAGGACATAAACTAAAAGATTATTATGGATATGATATTCCAAGTGATCATACAGGAGAAGCATGGGTTATTTCAGGACATAAGAATGGAGATTGTACAATCGCCAATACAGAATATGAAGGAAAGACTGTTTCCTGGTTATTCGAAAATCATCGTGAACTATTTGGCAATATTGAAGGTGATCAGTTTCCATTGTTAGTAAAGATCATTGATGCAAAAGAAGACCTTTCTGTACAGGTTCATCCTGATGATCAATATGCCAATGAACATGAAAACAGTTTAGGGAAAACTGAATCATGGTTTGTATTGGACTGTGATGAAGGAACACAGATGGTTATGGGACATCATGCAAAAACAAAAGAGGAATTGATTGATTATATTGAAAGAGATGATTATGATCATTTGTTAAATCGGTTCACTATAAATAAAGGAGACTTCTATTATATTCCTGCTGGAACATTACATGCGATCTGTAAAGGATCATTGATCTATGAAGCACAGCAGTCTTCAGATATTACATATCGTGTTTATGATTATCATCGTAAGGACGATCAAGGAAACGAACGTGAACTACATGTACAACAGTCTATTGATGTTACGACTGTACCTGCCTCTAATGATAAAGAAATGTTCTTTGAAAATGAAAAACTAGAAACAGGGACAAAAACTAATTATCTGAAATGTCCATTCTTATCCGTTTATGGCTATACAATTACAGATAAAAATGAAATAATAAATAAAGAACCATTCCAGCTTGTCAGCATTATTGAAGGTGTAGGAACACTTAATGATGAAGAAGTCAAAGCAGGAGATCACTTTATTATCTGTAGTGATGTAGAAACAATCATCTATGATGGACGCATGAAAGTGATGGTTACAACATTATAGGAGGATACGAAATGGAATCAGTTTATGAAGAAGCCTTGCGTATGCATGAAAAATATAAGGGGAAAGTGGCAGTCTCACCAAAAGTCAATGTCCAGAATGCTGAAGACTTATCTTTAGCCTATACTCCAGGGGTTGCTCAGCCATGTAGAGAAATTGTAAAAGATAGAGAAAACGTCTATAAGTACACATGGAAATCCAATAGCGTTGCCGTTGTAACAGATGGAACAGCAGTATTAGGATTAGGAGATATCGGTCCAGAAGCAGCACTTCCAGTTATGGAAGGAAAAGCTATTCTCTTTAAAGAATTTGCGGACATTGATGCCGTGCCAATCTGTCTTGATACAAAGGACCCTAAGGAAATCATTGATATTGTAAAAAAGCTAGCTCCAACATTTGGTGGTATCAATCTTGAAGATATCAGTGCACCACGTTGTGTAGAAATAGAAAGAACACTAAAGAAAGAATGCAATATCCCAGTATTCCATGATGATCAGCATGGAACAGCAATTGTCTTGAGTGCTGCATTGATCAATGCCCTAAAAGTTGTAAAAAAAGATATCAATGATATCACAGTTGTCGTATCAGGAACTGGCGCTGCAGGCAGCTCTATCATTCATATGATTCATGATCTTGGTGTAAAAGAAATCTATGGATTCAATATCAACGGTATTGTCACAAAAGAAGATTATGATCAATATGATTTCCTGACAAAAGAAATCTCTGAGATTACCAATAGCGAAGGTAAACGCATGACTATGGCAGAGGCAATGAAAGAAGCTGATGTCTTTATTGGTGTATCCGCTCCAGGACTTGTTACAAAAGAAATGGTTGCCAGCATGAAAGAAAATCCAATTGTTTTTCCAATGGCCAACCCAGAACCAGAAATCACTTACGCAGATGCGATTGAAGCAGGGGCTGCAGTCGTTGGAACTGGTCGATCAGATTATCCTAACCAGATCAATAACGTGTTAGCCTTCCCAGGATTATTCAGAGGGGCACTAGATGCACGTGCACCACAGATTACTGAATCCATGAAAGTAGCAGCCGCAAAAGGAATTGCGTCTCTTATCAAAGACGAAGAATTATCTAAAGACTATATTATTCCACGTGTATTCGATCCACGTGTATCCAAAGTTGTCGCAAAAGCTGTGGCAATTGAAGCAGAAAAGTAAAGAAAAAGTCCTTATCATGAATGATAAGGACTTTTAAAATAAAAAAAGAATAACAAATGTTATTCTTCTTCTCCATCATTGTAGTTTGAAACGTTATGATAAACCTGGTCAACGTCTTCGCAGTCATTTAATAAGTTCATTAAACGTTCAAATAAATCCATGTCTTCACCTTCAAGTTCAACTGTTTCAGTAGGGATAGTCTGGATTTCATCGATATCAAATTCAACCTTAGGAAGTTTAGCCTGAATGGCAACCTTGATATTGTTATAGTCTGTAGGTTCACCAGTAATCTTAATTGAACCATCATCTAATGTTGCGATATCTTTTGCGTCTACTTCACCTTCAATTAAAGCGTCTAAAGCATCTTCTTCAGATAAACCTTTGAACTGAACAACTGCTTCAACATTATATAAGTAAGAAACTGAACCTTCAGCACCTAATTTAGAATGTGCTTTAGTGAATGCAGGACGTACCTGTGAGATTGTTCTATTTACATTATCAGTTAAACATTTAACGATTAATGTAGAACCATTAGGACCAAAACCTTCAAACTGAAGTGAGTCATAGTTGTCAGTTGCACCACTCTTAACACGATCTAGAGCGTTATTGATAACGTGAGATGGTACCTGATCCTTCTTTGCTTTATTAATAATAGCTCTTAAAGAAAGGTTTGCATCAGGATCTGGACCACCAGACTTTGCAGCTTGATAAATTTCTTTTCCATAATAAGAATAGATTTTTGTTTTCTTTGCAGCAGTAGCGGCCATTGATGCCTTACGTACTTCATGAGCTCTACCCATAATAAAATTGCCTCCTTAGTAAAATTACTAGTCAATTATAAACATTTTTATTGTTATTTTCAATAAATTTAAAAAATTTATGGTAATATGGTTTCGGTGATAGAAATGAGGAAAATAATTATAGTCGGTGCAGGGGCTTCTGGCGTCTATTTATCAATACTTTTAAAACAGTCTCATCCTTCTCTTGATGTTATTGTTTTAGAAGCAAATAAGACACCATTAAAGAAGCTTTTAGCAACTGGAAATGGCAGATGCAATCTTTCCAATAAAGAGATGAATATCTCTCATTATGAAGGTGATCAGCTAGATTTAGTTAAAGATATTGTCGAAGATTTCAATATGGAAGAAGCCATGAAATCATTAGGACTTTATACAAAATATATGGGAAATTTGCTTTATCCAAGAAGTGAGCAGGCCAAGAGTGTTAAAAACATTCTGATGTCACATGCAGAAAATCTTGGAGTCGTATTCCTTTATGAACAAAAAGTAGAAGATATTTATTATGATGGTACATATCATATAAAAACAGAAACATCCCACTATCATAGTGATGGTGTTGTTCTTGCGATGGGAACTCCTGCGGGAAAACTATCTACAATGGATGATCGACAAAAGATTTTAAGACATCTTGATCTATCAATGAAGAAGATGACACCATCATTAACACAGATGATTACACATCCTGTCTATAAACAATTAAAAGGTGTACGTGTAAAAGGACATTTCACATTAGAAAAAGATGGTCGCATCTTAAGAGAAGAAGATGGAGAATTGCTTTTTACACAATATGGCGTAAGTGGTATTGCAGTTATGCAATTATCTAGATGCTATGAAGAAGGATGCCGTCTTCATATTGATATGATGAAGGAGTATACAAAAGAAGAACTAAAAGATATAATAGATTCTCTTCAAGAATTAGAGCATCCATATGATGGACTTGTACCTTATCAGATCAGTGCTCTACTTGAAAAAACAAAGCCATTGCCTTTCTTAAAAGATCTGACTCTTGAAGTCAAGGAATTAAGAGAAGCGCAGTATGCACAAGTTATGAGTGGTGGCATTCTGCTTGAGAATGTCAATTCTTCATTAGAAAGCAAGAAGTATCCTCATCTGTATGCGATGGGAGAATTATTAAATGTAACAGGAGACTGTGGCGGATATAATTTACATTTTGCATTGGCATGTGCTAAAAGAATAGCAAGAGATTTAAAGGAGTAATAACATGTTAAGAATAAATAATATAAAAGTATCACTTTCTGAGACAGATTACGCTAAGGTCATTTCAACACAATTGAATGTCCCTAAGCGTATGATCAAGAATGTAAAACTGTTAAAAAGATCAATTGACGCAAGAAGATCAAATGTTCATTTTAACTGTTCATTTATTTTTGAAGTCGATCAAGAAGAAAGACTACTAAATCGTCATAAGAAGATCTTAAGTCTCTATGAACCATATCATTATGATTATCCAGTAAAGAATAATAAGAAAGTAACCATTGTAGGTTCAGGTCCAGCAGGTCTATTTTGTGCCTATGTGTTATCACAGATAGGAGAAGATGTGCATCTTATAGAACGTGGCAAGAAAGTAGAAGAACGTGTGAAAGATGTAGACGCACTCTTTAAAGATGGAACAATCAATCCTGAAAGCAACATCTCCTATGGAGAAGGGGGAGCAGGAACATTCTCCGATGGTAAGTTAACAACAGGCACAAAGAATAAAAGAATTCGTTATATTCTAGAAACATTTGTAAAGCATGGTGCTCCAGAAGAAATCTTATATGAATCACTTCCTCATATTGGAACTGATCGTTTAAGAGAAGTGCTTATTTCTATGAGAAAAGACATTCTAGAAAAAGGTGGAAAGATTTCTTTTGAAACAAAGTTTACTAATTATTATGAAGAAGATGGAAAGCACTATGTAGAAGTAGAATCAAAGGGCAAGAAGGAAGTACTAGAAACAGATGATCTTGTCTTGGCAATTGGTCATAGTGCAAGAGATACTTACGAAATGTTAAGCAAAAAGCTTATCATGATTCCTAAAGCCTTTGCGGTAGGTGTACGTATTGAACAGAAACAAGAAAAAATCAATGAAATACAGTACAAGTCAGCCGCTCATCATCCTGCCTTAAAAGCGGCACCTTATAAGTTAGCTGTGCAGACAAGCAAGAAAAGAGGAGTCTATACATTCTGTATGTGTCCAGGTGGAGTTGTCGTTCCTTCAAGTGAAGAAGAAGGATTACTTTGTGTTAATGGTATGAGCTATTATGCACGAGATAAAGAAAATGCTAATAGTGCAGTGCTTGTCAATGTTACACCTGATGATTTTGGACATGATGTATTGGACGGAGTAAGATTCCAGAAAGAATTAGAGAAAAAAGCCTATGCATTGGGCGGTGGTCAATTAAAAGCACCAGTTCAGAAAGTGGAAGACTATATGAACAATGTTGCTAGTGTGGAATTAGGAAACATTATTCCATCTTATAAGCCAGGTTATACATTAGCTAATATCAATGAAGTATTCCCATCATTTATCAATGAAAACTTAAAAGAAGGATTTACATTAATGAATAAAAGAATGCCAGGCTTTATTGATGAAGATACAGTTATCACTGCCGTTGAATCACGTTCAAGTGCACCAGTACGTATCACTCGTGATAAACAGATGCATTCCAATGTTGAATGGATCTATCCAATTGGTGAAGGAGCAGGCTATGCCGGTGGCATTATGTCTTCAGCAGTGGACGGTATTTTATGTGCAGAACAGATTTGTAAGCAGTAATTTGTAAAGAACATAAATAATTTTAATGAATATTGGGCAAAATAAAAATTATCCTGAGATTATTTGACTTCATACTTCTGGTATGATAGAGTTTACTTAAACTTAAGAGTAGAAAGAATTATTAAGAAATGTGTTCATAGAGAGTCAGGGATGGTGTGATCCTGATAATGGCAGCTTAATAAGTGGGTCTATGAGGGTCCGTGGGAAATTGAGTATCACGGAACGTGTTGCTTATGTTATAAAGCAAAAATGTGATGGCATTTTAAACTAAGGTGGTATAGCAGATCAACGTCTGTCCTTTGTGGATGGGCGTTTTTTGTTTCACAATAATAAATGTCACAAGAAAAGGGGATATTATTATGAAAAAATTATTTAAAACTTTATTAGTAGGAGCTATGGCAGCTTCATTGTTATCAGGATGTTCTTCATCTTCATCTAAAAAGAAGGTTGGTATTATCCAAATGATGGATCATACATCACTTAATACAATCAAAAGTGCATTTGATGATGAAATGAATAAACTCGGCTATACAGATAAGAATGTAGAATATACATTCAAGAACGGTCAAGGTGACAACAATACACTTGCAAGTATCGCAAATGATTTTCAGGGGAAAGACTTCGACGTCGTTGTTGCGATCGCAACACCTGCAGCTCAGGCAGCTGCTCGTCTCGCTAATAAAACACCAGTTATTTTTTCAGCAGTAAGTGATCCAGTGGGTGCAAAATTAACTGCTTCATTAACTAAGCCAAATAAAAATATTACTGGTACAAGCGATGAAGTACAGGTTGATCAGATCATGGAAAAAGCTTTACAGGTTCAGCCTAACATGAAAAAGATTGGTCTTCTTTATAATAAAGGTGAAGCCAATTCAGTCACAAATATCGCAAACATCAAGAAATACTTAGCTTCAAAGAATATTCAGGTAGAAGAAGCAACTGTTGTAGGTGTCAATGAAGTACAGTCTGCAGTTGATACATTAGCTTCTAAATGCGATGCTATCTTCTCTCCAAATGATAATACAGTCGCAAGTGCAATGAGCATTGCTGGTCAAAGAGCTATGAAGGCTGGTATTCCTTATTATGTAGGTGCAGATTCAATGGTAAAAGATGGTGGCTTCATGACAGTTGGTATTGATTATGAAGAACTAGGTAGAGAAACTGCGCGTATGACAGATCAGGTTCTTAAAGGTAAGAGTGTTTCATCATTGCCTGTAAAAGTCTTCAAGACAAACTTAAATATCTATGTCAACAAGAAAGCATTATCTACTCTTAAGGTGACATTACCTGACAGCATCAAGAATGATAAGAAGTATATCGAGATTTAAGGAGTTTTTATATGAATGATCAAATCATTAAAATGATCCTTGGCGTACTAGAGCTTGGCGGAATCTTCGCTGTGCTCTCGCTAGGATTGTTTATCAGCTTTAAAATATTGAACATTCCAGATTTAACTGTGGATGGATCATTTACAACTGGCTGCGCAACAAGCGCAGTCATTACCCTTTTAGGTTCACCGGTACTAGGATTAGCCTTAGCTTTTGTGATAGGATGTCTAGCCGGAATTGTGACAGGATTGTTTATTACCAAGTTAAAAATCAATCCTATTCTTAGTGGGATATTGACTCAGACGGGGCTGTATTCAGTCAATCTGCGAATTATGAATCAGTCTTCAAATATTGCTTTGCTTGACAATAAGACAATCTTTACATCATTTGCCAAGTTTGATCCCTATGATAAGATTATCATCATATTTATCATTGTGATCTTACTGGTATTATTATTAAATTATTTCCTCAAGACACAGATGGGACTTGCTTTAAGGGCCTGTGGGGATAATGAAGATATGGTACGTGCTAGCTCCATTGATACTGATAAGATGAAAGTCATCGGCTTAGGATTAGCCAATGGTCTCGTTGGCTTATCTGGTGCTATCTACACACAGCAGCAGGCCTATGCGGATATGTCTGCTGGTATTGGGATGATGGTTATTGGTTTAGCAAGCATTATCATTGGTACAACACTTATCAGAAGTGATCGTGTATCTATGATGCTTATTGCTACCGTCATTGGATCTATTCTATACCGTGCCATCTTAACAATTGCCTTACAGTTTAACATTACAACAGGAGATCTAAAGATCTTGTCTGCTGCCATTGTCATTGTGGCTATATCATCAACATCATTGAAGAGGAGAAAAAAGAAACATGCTAAAAATTAAGGACCTTACAGTGATCTTCAATGAAGGAACAATCAATGAGAAAAAAGCCTTGGATCATATTGATTTAACAGTCAACGAAGGTGATTTTATCACCATCATTGGATCAAATGGTGCAGGTAAATCTACATTATTTCAAAGTATCTCAGGTGCTGTAGATATTACAGGTGGATCAGTTATCTTGAATGATCACGACATTACCGATACAAAAGAATACATTCGTTCACGTCATATTGGACGTCTATTCCAAGATCCACTAAAAGGTACTGCACCATCTATGACTATTGAAGAGAATTTAGCTTTATCTTTTTCAAGAGGAAAGCATTTCTCTTTAAGACCAGTTACTCATAAATATAGAAAGTACTTTATTGATGCATTAAAAGAATTAGATATAGGTCTTGAAAATAGACTTGATACAAAAGTAGGAACATTGTCAGGTGGACAAAGACAAGCATTGACATTGCTGATGGCAACACTTGTCACACCACAGCTGCTCTTATTAGATGAACATACTGCAGCCTTAGACCCAGGAACTTCAAAGAAAGTCTTGGCTTTATCAGAAAAGATTGCAAAAGAGAATCATATTACTACAATGATGATTACTCATAACATGGAAGATGCACTTCGTTATGGCAATCGTATTCTTATTATGAAAGATGGAAAAATTATTTCTGATATTAAAGAAGAAGAAAAGAAAAACATGAGTGTAGAAGATCTTATTCGTGTCTTTACACAGTCCAGTGAAATGAACGATCGTATGCTTTTAAGAAATTAAAAGAAGAAGCTGTAACGAAATAAAATACAGTAAAAAAAGTGGCGTACTCACTATTTAGTGAGTGCAGCCACTTTTTTGGTATAATTAGGTTATGAGTTACAAGAATATAAAAGAACCTAATTACAATAATCATTATAACCTATATCAGATGTGTTTGCCACTTAATCTTGAATATGTTCTTGATGAAGATGATGAACTGTTCTCGTTCCTGAAAGCGATAGGAGGAATTGATTTTTCAAGGTACATGAAAAAGAACGAGACCAGAGGACGTAAAGGACATGATAACTTCAGGATGCTTAAGGCCATTCTTTTTGCCTACATGCAGCACGGAAAGCCTTCTCTAAGAAA
>NZ_JNKN01000038.1 GCF_000702065.1 Kandleria vitulina DSM 20405
TCATTCTGGGATAGAGATGACATTCCTGTTTACAATGCTGATAATCCAAGAGAATATCAGTTTAGCGGCAAAAGAATACACAGAGGGCAATATAAAACCGCAAGCGGGAAAATAATCAATGCGGATGTTAATGGCGCATTGAACATCATGCGTAAAAGTAGCGTTGTGGATGTTAACATCCTATACGGTAGAGGCGAAGTGGACACGCCTGTAAGAATAAGGATTGCCTGACTTGTCGGGTGGAAACTTAAATATCAAACTTCTTAAATAGAACCGTCAGGTTCTTAGAAGCCACCTACCTTTAGGTGGGTGGTAGTTCACTTGATATAATCATATTATTAGGAGGAACCTATCATGAAAAACGATACAAAAATCTGTATTGGTGCTCTTCTTCTTGGAGGATTAGCAACCTATTATTATGCAGGCTATCACGCCTTAAAAAATGCAGCTACAAAAAAAGAAATCATTAATCATAGAAGCATACGAAAAGGCGATCTTGATTTTTTAAGACAGGTAGAATTTGAAGACCTATCCATCACAACCTTCGATGACCTGACCCTAAAAGGAAAATTCCTTCCTGCCAACACCCCAAGCAATAAAGTGGTCATCCTCGTACACGGATACCATTCAACCAACTTCAGAGAATTCGCGCACTTCCTCAAATTCTATCACAACCTCAACTACCACATTCTTATGCCAAACAATCGCGCCCACGGCGATAGCGAAGGAGAATACGTCGGCTTTGGCTGGCTAGATCGTCTAGATATCATGGAATGGATCCATGAAATCCAGCAGCACTTTAACTTCCAGCCACTCCAGATCGTCCTCCATGGCATTTCCATGGGTGGGGCCACTGTACTTATGACGGGTGGGGAAACACTCAGTCAGGATGTCAAATGCATCATCTCCGATTGTGCCTACACTAGCGCTCTCGATGAGTTCAAGGATGTTCTTCACGAAAAAGATATTCCCCCATTCCTGCTTATACCTAATGCCAAACGTGTAAGCAAGAAAGCAATCGGTTTTGATATTGAAGAGGCAAGTGCCTTAAAGCAGGTCAAGAAAACAAAGATTCCAACTTTATTTATCCACGGTGATCAAGATAAATACGTAAAACCTTATATGGCTTATGAACTTTATAATGCCTGTGCAAGTGAGAAGGATCTCTTGATTGTAGAAGGAGCAGGACACGCTCAAAGCTATCAGACAAATCCTCAGCTCTATGAAATGACTGTAAAGAATTTCTTAAAACGTTATATCTCATAAAAAAAGGGAATGATTAAAATTAATCATTCCTTTTTTTAACTCTATCGACAACATATGGGATAGCGACCACACCAATTGCATAGATCACAAGCACAATAGTAAGTAAACCTAAAATGAACATAGGTACAGCACCTGGGACAAGTAAAAATTGATCATTTATGATAAGAAATGCATCATAAATGAAATAAACAGCTAGTAAAACATAAAGAACTTTTAAACGTTTTTTCTCATTATCTTTTTGATTTGATTTTTCTTTTATCATTTGATTCATAATTTAACCCCATATAATTTGATTTTATCATAGTAATTGACAGCTTCTTTTGCAAATTTAACACACTTCTGTAATGCACTAACTAATTTATACCCAGCTTTTGCTTCTAAAACAGCCATTCCCATTATAACTGCGGGAGCTAATCCAACACTTACTGCTGCAGCAAGTACGCCAATGGATGCGCCCGTTGCAGGGCTTAATATAACTTGTGCCATTGTTCCATATGAATTATTCTCGTTCACTTTATTCTTAAATGTCATACATTGATTTTGCTTATAGTTATTCAAATTATCGACTCTAATACGATAGTGTGCTTTATAGCCAACTTTTAAATATTCCTTACTGAGTCAGCATCTTTATGGTTTCTTGATAAGTGTCATTCCAATAGGATATGGTCCAGTATGGACACCAATTGTAGCACCAATTGGCAATAATGAAATATCAATGGAAGATTGTGGATAGTGAGATGAAAGTGTCTCTTTTACAAGATTTAAGACTTGTTTTCCTTCTTCTTCATCGTAGCCGTAGCCTACGCTAAAGACATAATCAGAAGGATCAATCTGATTGTTTTCCATATGCTTAATTGCATTTTCAATAACTTTCTTGATACTTCTTTTTCTTCCTCTTGCAACACCATCCGCAAAGATTTCTCCTTCTTTAAGAACAATCAATGGTTTAATCCCCAATGTTTTAGCTGCAACACCTGCAACCTTTCCGATTCTTCCTCCATGAATAAGATAATCAAAGCTTCCTACAGTAAAGAATATTCTTCCTGTATCCCTTACTTTCATAATACGTTCAACACATTCATCATAATCTACTTCTTTAGAAAGCTTAGCAGCTTCTCTAACATATGTTCCTTGAAGGACTGTATTGAATGTGCAGTCAATAACGGTAATCTTACGATCAGGATAATCATCTTCTAATGATTCCTTAGCTAATCTCGCACTATTATATGATCCTGAGAATTTACTTGTAATACAGATACAGATGATATCTATTTCCTGATCAAGATATTTCTTAAAGACAGTTGTGTAATCTTCAATAGAAGGTGTAGATGTCTTAGGAAATTCATCTTTATGGTCAACCATAAACTGATAGAACTCTTTAACACTAAGATTCACATTCTCTTTGTATTCTTTTTCTCCAATACGAATATAGAAGGGAACAACTTCTACATCGTATGCTTTAGCAGCCTCAATTGTTAAATCGCATGAACTATCTGAAATGATTTTGTACATAAATTTTCCTCCTAGAAAAGAAGGACATGATTAATCATGTCCTAATAGTTTTCTTCTACATCATAAGCAATCAAGTCTTCAAAAGTCTGTCTTCTTACTACTGTCTTTGATTTACCTTCATAAGTAAATACAACAGCAGGCTTAGGAAGCTGATTGTAATTTGATGACATTGTATAATTATAAGCACCAGTGGAGAATACTGCAAAAATATCTCCTGCTTCAATATTAGCAGTTACAGGTAGATCTTTCGCAATAATATCACCTGATTCACAGCATTTACCGGCAATTGTGACTGTCTTAGTCTTCGTTTCTCCTGCCTTGTTGGCAACGATTCCATCGTATTCAGCATCATATAATGCAGTACGGATATTATCGGACATACCACCATCAATAGAAACATATGTTCTAACGTCAGGAATTTCTTTAATTGTACCTACAGTATATAAAGTAATTCCAGCATTTCCAACTACATAACGACCAGGTTCAATCAATACGGCAGGTCTATCCCAGCCTCTTTCATCATAATGTCCATTGATGACCTTCATGATCTCAGAAGTGATTGTCTCAAAGTCCAATGGTTCATCTTTCTTGTTATAGGCGATACCATAACCACCACCAGCGTTTACTTTTGACACAACAATTCCAAATTTATCATAGATTTCATCAACGAAGCCCATGAATTTCTGCATTGCGCTAATGTAAGCGTAAAGATCAAATACCTGAGATCCAATGTGTGCATGTAAACCTTCAAATACAATATTTTCACTGTTTACAATCTGTTCAATAGCTTTCAAGTAGATTCCAAAATGAGAAGAGAAACCAAACTTTGTATCCTTATGACCAGTCTGAATAAAGTTATGTCCGCCAGCCTTGATACCAGGTACAACACGTAGTGTTGCATAGACCTTCTCATTTAATTCTCCCGCAATCTTTTCTACAAGATCAATTTCATTGAAGTTATCAATTACAAAATGATTAATGCCATGACTAATCGCATATTCAATTTCTGATGGCAATTTATTATTGCCATGGAAGTAGATCTTCTTAGGATCAAATCCTGCTTTTAAGGCAATACTGATTTCTCCTGCAGACACGCAATCAATACCGATGCCATATTCCTGTGCAAGTTTATAGATGGCTAAACAACTAAAAGATTTTGACGCAAATAAAGGTAACGCCTTATCATATTTATCCATAAATTTTTCTTTGAGCTCATTCATCTGATGACGAATATGCCCTTCACTCATAACATATAAAGGCGTCCCATATTTCTTTGCAAGATCACTCGCCTTTACATTATCAATATATAAATCATTACCTCTAATCTCTGCAAAACTTGTTTGTAAAACCATCTCTTGTTCTCCTTATTCGTATAGTGTACTTAAATCATAAAGGCCTGCTTCTTTCTTTAATAAAGCATTCATCGCTGAAACAGCGCCTTTCGCAAAAATATCTCTTGATAAAGCAGTATGCTTAATTTCAATCAATTCGTCATCTCCTCCGTATAGGACAGTATGTTCTCCGTAAATTGTCCCAGCACGAATTGACTGCATACCGATTTCATTTCTTTCTCTAGCCTGATGTCTTGATTCACGATCATATACTGCATGTGCTCCTTCAATTGACATAGCAGCAGAATCATAAAGCATCTTAGCTGTACCTGATGGTGCATCAATTTTTCTATGATGATGTGCTTCCAAGATTTCTACATCATAGTTATGTGCAAAGAATTCCTTAGTAAATTCTCTTACCATCTTATTTAACATAGCCACCCCATAGCTTGTGTTATAAGACTGGAAGATTGGAATTACTTTTGATGCATCTTCAATTTTTTTCATATCTTCATCTTTAAATCCAGTAGTTGCAAGAACAACTGGAACCTTATGTTCTAATGCAAATGAAAGAATATCATCTAGATTAGCAGGATGTGAAAAGTCGATAATAGCTTCAACATCCCCTTTCACTTCTTTTAAACTCTTATAGCTAGCTACTCCTGGATCTTGATCAAATACTGGGGAAACAACTCCAACAAGTTCAAGATTATTATCTTCATTTACTGCATTAACAACCTTTTTCCCCATGACACCATAGCCATATACAACTGTCTTCATCCTAGTACCCCTTTCTTTCAAACGCTTCCATTGCATCAAATAATAGTTTCTTATTTTCATCAGTAGTTGGAATAAGTGGTCTTCTTAACATTTCTGAATCAATAAGTCCCTTATGTTTTAATGCTGCCTTAGGCATAATTGGATTTGTATCAATGAATAAGTACTTTGATACATCATTGAAATCTAAAGCCATTTCTCTAGCTTTTTCTAAATCTCCTTTTAAGCAAAGCTGTGCAAACATTTCAGTTTCTCTTGGATAAACATTAGATAATACTGAAATAACACCTTTACCACCAGCTGCGATAAATGGAAGAATATTATCATCACATCCAGAATATAGATCAAAGTCCATATCTCTTGTTCTTGTCAATACTTCCATTGCATAGTTGATATCATCAGTTGCATCTTTCATTGCGACAATGTTAGGAACTTTTGCAAGTTCTACAACTGTATCAACTGTGATCTTCATACCAGTTCTTCCTGGTACATTATAAAGAATCATTGGCAATTCAGGAGCTGCTTCACTAATTAACTTATAATGTTCAATAAGCCCTCTCTGACTTGTCTTATTATAGTAAGGAGTAACAACTAAGTTTGCATCTGCTCCTACTTCCGCATTAAACTTTGCTTTCTGGATAGCGACTTCAGTATTGTTAGAACCTCCTCCAGCAATAACTTTTGTCTTTGTGCCTTTACACATTTCAACTGCAATCTTAGTTAATTCCATTTCATCTTCCCAAAGAATAGTTGCCGGTTCACCGGTTGTACCATTTACAAGTACAGCCTGTACTCCAGCATCAATCATTCTTTGTACATGCTTTTTAAATCCTTCATAATCAATGCTGCCATCTTCATGCATTGGTAAGATCATAGCGACAGCACTACCTTCAAATATTGCCATTATTCAATAGCCTCCTTAATTTTCTCTAACGCCTTGGCGATATATTTTGAGTGTAATACAAACGAAATAGAAATTTCACTTGTAGTCACCTGAGAGAATGGGATCTGATTTTGTCCAAAGATGTCAAAGATTTCTGCAGCGACACCTGGTTCATCTCTCATAGCTTCTCCTTCAACGACTAGCTTACCTACATTCTTATAGGTATGGATAGAAATTCTTGGGTGATTGTCATTCACTTCCTGAATAGCTTCATTCAACTGTTTCTGGCTATCCTCTTCACAAGTAAAATCAATACGCAATTCTTCTACAAAGTTGACTGAAGAAATCATATCGATATTAACCCCGTGTTTTGAAAAAGTCTTAAAGATATCTGCCACAAATAATGAATTCTTTTCTACATTATCCATTCTTACCTGAATGACCTTTTCATCTGCTTCAATTCTTGTTAGTACACCTTTCTTCATGGTGATCCTCCTCTCTACTAAAAAAGCAATAGCGTATGCTATTGCCTGTACTTATCCTATATAAGTTCACCAATAGCCCTCCACAAGCATATAGCCTTGTGACAATAAAATAGATATTCTCTATTTTACCAGATAATCAGAACATGCAAATTCTCATCTCTTCGGCAATCCTCCTCCTTCAATATCTGGTTGCATCCATATAATATTGAACTCATAGTCCTTGCACCTCTATTTGTTACAATATTATCATACTTAATTTTAAATTACAACCTATAAACTAGAATGATGCAAATACACCCTCTTTTTTAAATAAATTTACTTTCAAAATACATGGATTATACATTATATTGGTGAAAACGCATACAAAAAATTGATTTTCTACTAGACAAATGATATCAAAACATATAAGATATGCACGTGAAATAACACACGAAAAGAGGTATTTTATTAATGGCCAATACTTTAGAAAAAAAGCTTGAACATATTAAAACTCACGTTACAAAAGTTGTTAATGATTATGCAAACAAAAATCATTTAACAGTTTCAGAAGAAATCATCAATAATCTATCCGTGCATCTTTCACTATCAATTACAAGAGCTCTTTCAGATAACTATATTCATACAAGCCATTCTCAGCTTGAACAATGTAAAGATCTCTATACATATCCTATTGCTAAAGAAATCATCAATGATTTATGCAAACACTATGAAATTGAATTATCTGAATCAGATCTTTACAATACCGCAATGTATCTTGCTGATATGACAATCCTTGATCTTGGATTCGATGCCGAATTTGATATCGTCGATCAGGAAATTGAAAATATCATGGATGAAACATTGGATACTATTCGTATTAAGTTAGGATATAATCTACGTGAAAACGAAAAGTTCGTAAGAGGCATGAGTCTTCACTTCTATCCTGCTATTGATAGACTTGAAGAAGACCGTCAGATTACTGATAACCCATTGATGCAGACCGTACAGAAATATAAGAAATCTTATGAATGTGCGCATATCATGAATGATATTGTAAAAAGACATTTTAATAAATCGTTCAACAGCTACGAATTATCATATATAGCTATTCACTTCCAGACTGCATTTGATGCACGTACTGCTGTATAACTAAAACCCCTCCATATGGAGGGGCTTTTTTTATTTTCTTGTCGCAATATCTTCAAAACAAAAATAATCAGGACGATGTCGTGATTGAGTAAATTCAAAAAGAGTACCATCCTTTGTATAAACCTGTCCTGTAATGACTGCCATACAATTATAGTCATTAAGTTCAAGATAGCGCTCATCAACTTCCGTTCTTCTTTCCACGCTCATCGTACGCTTACTTGTCATAATTGAAACACCCAATTGTTCTTCAAGATAGCTATAAGTAGAATCTTCCACAATCTCTTTTGTCAGTCCCTTAACAACATCCTTTAAGAACATATTGATATCTAGAATCAATGGCTTGCCATCAAGATATCTGATCTTCGTAATAAGATAAAGATCACTTCCTACAGGAAAACCACTTTGTCTTGATATATTTTCATCCGCCTTGATTTCCTCAAATACAATCACCTTCGTCTTAGCTTCAAGATGATTTCGTTTAGCTGAATCCTTAAACGTCTCAATACCACCGATCAGATAATTCGCTCTACTGATTGGCTGATAGATCACAAAGACCCCGCGTCCCTTCTGTGATTGCAGATAACCTTCTGCACTCAATTCTCTAATAGCTCTTCTTACTGTGTTTCTTGAACATCCGTAGACATTCACCAACTGATTCTCTGAAGGAATAAAAGTCTGACCAGGATAAACACCTGTTTCAATCTTCTCCTTTAGATCTTTATATATATTTTCATATTTCATCTTTGGCATAGTTCTTACCTCATTTACTCAGTAATTATAAATAAAACATCCTAAAAACTCAATAAATCATCTTTTTATGAATGTCTTGTATTAGAAAAAGGTGCTTAGGCACCTTTCATTATGATTTACATATCGGAATCCAAAGTTCCATTTTGTAGTCTTTACTGTTCATATCACCTTCATAATAATATTCAAAGTCAGGTTTTCCTGAATGAACATAACCATGCTCAGGAAAGAAAACTTCCATCGCATATTTCCATCCGTTATGAATGCACTCCGGAACAGTGCCTATTAACTCTACAACAGCATACTCTGTTTCTTCAACTTCCAAAACCTCTAAGCCCATACTTCTAGCTTTGTTTACATCATTAACGATGTAAGCTGCCATATAGTTTATTGTATTTGGACTTTCGACATCGTGACAAACACCTACGATTTCACCACTTCCTAAGCTTGCAAGTTCATCGTAGCTATATTTTTCATATAGCTTATCCCAAACACTTGGACATAATGATGAATTGATGCTTTGTTCATTTAACCCTGCAACTGTAAATGCTTTTTTCTTTTGAATTGTAATGTTCATGCTTCTTCCTCCTCTTACACTTAGTGCTAATTGCACTCGTGAAACTAATTTAAACGGTTTTCCGTTTCTTACTTCAGAAGGAGTAAATCCATGATAATTCTTAAAAGCTGTCCCAAATGAATCCGATGATTCATATCCAAATCTGAATGCAATATCAATAATTTTTTCATTTGTATTTCTTAATATTACAGCAGCTTCTGTCAATCTTCTGCTTCTCAAATATTCTGAAAGCGTCATTTCAGTCAAAATAGAAAACAAACGACTGAACATAGAATAAGAATATCCAGAAAGCTGAGTTACTTTCTTTTCATCAATCTTATCATCAAGAACTGTTTCAAGATAATCAATCGTACTGTTAAACGATTTAATTATATTCATTTGAACTTCCTCCTTTCTTTTAGTTTATTTTAGTATAGAAGAGTATTTCTTTTCTTACCCTACATTATTCGTACAAATTGTAAAGGGATCATCCATAGAATATCATTTAATTGAACTTTATCATACCATATTTATACATCATAGATATAATATTACAGTCTTGTAATAATCGCTGCTTTTTTGAAAGTAACCAGAAAAAAGGGCAAAGCAAGGTAATCACTTGCTTTGCCCTTCACTATAAAATTAATACTTTTTTACTTGCCTACACAAAATCTTGAGAATAATTCATCTAGAAGATCTTCTTTAGCCTGTTCACCAAGAATCTCTTTTAGATTATTCCATGAGTCATAGAGATCTTCTACAATAAGATCAACAGGTATTGATGCTTTCATAGCATCAATACTGCGATCTAATGCTTTAGAGGCATTCATCAGCAGTTCAAGCTGACGCTGGTTAGCTAATACTTCAGCATCTTCTCCATTGATAGAAGAAAAATCAAAGGAATCTTTGATATAGTCTACAAGTTCATCAATATGTGCTTCCTTAGCACTGATGTGAATACCTTCTTCTTCAATGACACATCCCTGATCTGACTTATTGATAATGATAATACGATTTGTATCTTTGGTTTTATCAAGAATCATCATGTCTTCATCTTCTAGTGGACGAGAACCATCCAATACGACAAGGACAAGGTCTGCTTTATTGATTAAAGATAAAGATTTTTCAACCCCCATCTTTTCAATCATTTCTTCGGTATCATGAATACCGGCTGTATCGATCATATTAAGAACAATGTTGCCAAGACGAATGCTGCCTTCAACAATATCTCTCGTTGTACCAGCGATATCAGTAACAATTGCTTTTTCTTCTTCTAATAATGCATTTAATAATGATGATTTTCCAACATTAGGTTTACCGACAATAACTGTTGAAATACCATCTTTCATTAATGAGACATTCTGTGATTTCGAGATTATCTTATTCATCTTTTCTCTTAAAGAAACAGATTTGGGTAAGAGTGTTTCAGCTGTCATGATTTCTACATCATCATATTCAGGATAATCAATATTGATTTCGATTGAAGTAATGATCTGAATAAGATCTTCTTTTAGATCCTTGATGAAATGAGAAATATTTCCCTGAATTCCTTTTAATGCTAATTTAGATGCTTCATCATTGTTGGCAGTAACCATATCGCTGATTGCTTCAGCCTGAGATAAATCAATTCTTCCATTAAGGAAAGCACGTTTTGAGAACTCCCCTCTTTCAGCCATTCTTGCACCCTTGTTTAAACAAAGATTCAATACTTTTCTAGTGATAAAGACACCACCGTGACAATTGATTTCTACCATCTCTTCACCAGTGAAAGTATGTTTACCACGATAGATGCTGACAAGAACTTCATCTACTTTTTCATCCCCATCAACGATATATCCGTAAGTAATTGTCTGTGTCTTCTTATCCTTGATCTTACCAGTAAAGAACGACTGTACAAAATCAATCACTCCGGTACCTGATAAGCGAATAATAGAAATAGCAGCTTCTAATCGAGATGTCGCAACAGCTGCAATAATATCATCATTCATAATACTTCTTCTCCTTAAATAACATGGATATAATAAGTGATCCCATAAAGGCAATCAACGCAAATAGAAAAGGATTCATTGGATTTTGAGTATAGATCAATCCAGCGATGGAAGAACCAAGAATCATTCCCAATGATTTTATAGCCTGATAAAAGCCAAGAACAAGATTTCTTGATTCCTTTTTTGATAAACTGGTAATCATATTTTGTTCTACAGGAATGATAATAGCATAGAACCCATAAAATATCATGACAATCATTATAAATAGCAAGACATTTTTTACCATCAGAATTATTGCCAGGGAAATACTGCTCGCTAAAAGTAAGAGACTATTGCTTTTAGAAATGCGAGTATGACGCATAATATAAAGACCGATGGTCATATTGGCAACAAGTGACATGAGCCCTACACTTCCTTTAATAAGTCCATTATAGCGACTTGTTAAATGGAAGATATCTTTTAGATAATAGTTGAAGCTCTGATCTAGTGAGGTATAGCCCATGAAGACTAGAACACTCATCATGAATAATAATGCAAATGTCTTATTCATAAATAGTTTCGCATTCATGAATGCACAAAAGGGGTTGGATTCTTTTAATACACCAAGATGGAACTTTTCTTCTTTGGTTTCATGACTTAATAAGAAGAAGGCCAATCCTGTCAATGCAAGCTGAAGAATCTGAATCGCAAAGGACATGAAAAGACTCACTTCTCCAAGCAATCCACCAACAAAATAGCCAATAGCACCAGCTACTGTCTGAATAGTAGCATTAAGCGTCAATAGCGCCCCTCTTTCCTCTGGTCGAGAATGTTCGGCAATATATGTCAAAGAACCGACAAAGAACGCTCCACACGATAGACCCGCAATAAGTCTTGCAGCCAGTATAAATGAGGATGTTCTACCGATACTAAACAGCAGCTGTCCGATCGCATAGCCAATACTGCCGTAGGCCATGACGGTCTTTGACTGCAATACGTATGTCATCTTTCCCCAGAATGGAGATGAGATGAACATGCCAAATGACATCATCGCATAAGCCATTCCAAACATGGCATTATCGAGATGTAGCCATTTAAAATAAGTTGGGGTAATCGGATGCGCATAGCTCGCAGCTAAATTAAACGATATAATTAATAATAAAAATAATCCTTTTTTCTTCATATTTCTCTCCTTGCCCCATTATATACAAAAGTATGTGATGACGCAAAGCGAACGCTTATTTCAGTTTCTGCTTTTTGATCTTATGATTTTCCTGATAAAGCATCATCAGTATTTTTAAGATCAGATCTCTTTTATCTGAAGAGATAGTAATCATTGATTTCAATATAGCCGCAATGTTTGGCACATTCATATTTAAGAAGTCTGTCATCGTGACAATGTTGGCTTTCTCTAATACTTCAAATAGTACTTCTACAAATGTTTCTCTTTCATCTACAGGAATAGAGTGAACCCATGTCTTAAATGTCTTTTCTACACGCTGGCTTTCTAGATCTCTTTTATTGGTAAGAAGAAATGATGAACCATTGACAATCCAGGTGTAGCCATCATGTTGAGAGAGACCATCCGCAAAGCTTTGGACGGTCTTATCTTTACGATAATGATCAAGAGCCATTCCTATTAAAGAGAAGTATGGTGTATAGCTATGAATACGATCTTTTATGAGATAATATCTTTCACTTTCTTCAAAGGGAGATCTGAATCCTGGTCCATCAAAGTTGAAGATGTCATCAATCTTCTTTAAATATTTTTCATTGATATGAAAAGCCGCATAGATAGCTAAGTTTCCCCCTTTAGAATGTCCTCCTAGCTTATAATGCATAAAATATTGACGCCATGATTTTCTTGTAGTCTGTTCTACATACTTTACGGCTCTTACTTGTCCTGCTACTGGTTCCTTGTAGATCATCGTCCAGTTTTCTTTCCATCCTACGAGCGTATCATCTGTTCCTCTGAAGGCAATAAAAGTAGAGAATGGTGCATATTGTATATGTATAGCCGCAAACTGCTTGGCTTGTTCATAATCACTTTCATCTACAAAATGACTCAGCTTGATATTCTTAAAACGTTCACTTACTGCCATCTCATGGAGAAGTTCTCTTTCATGGCTTTTTGCATTGTTATGTGGTTTTCTTTTGGGCTTATCTTCCATCAGGAAAACATCGCGTGCTTCTTCATTTTTAACAATGCGCAATTGTTCATATTCTACGTTTCCTACTTCTAGATAAAGCAGTTCATTGTAGGCATCTTGTAATGAGATCGTCTTTTCATTAGAAGAGACGATGCTGTTCCAGTCAAAATATGTAAGCATACTGAATATAAGTGCATCTATTTCATTGAATGGCATCTTTCTAAAAGAAAGATGTCCCAAGAATCTTACGTATGTAATAATGTTGTCTTTTCTTTCCATACTGCATCACCTTGTTTTTATTGTGAACTACCACCCACCTAAAGGTAGGTGGCTTCTAAGAACCTGACGGTTCTATTTAAGAAGTTTGATATTTAAGTTTCCACCCGACAAGTCAGGCAATCCTTATTCTTACAGGCGTGTCCACTTCGCCTCTACCGTATAGGATGTTAACATCCACAACGCTACTTTTACGCATGATGTTCAA
>NZ_JNKN01000039.1 GCF_000702065.1 Kandleria vitulina DSM 20405
TCTTTAATTTTCTGAGACAACATTCATCACTGAAATATAAGACACCTGTATCTGGCTTGTTTGATAATAATATGCTAATGCCTGATCAGTGGCTCAAGCTCATTGAGATATCACATAAGTACCATCCAGCAGACAATTAATCATTTCTCCAAGCAGTGCTCCAGGAGACGATACCCTCATTGCGCCTTTTTTAGGTGTTTTTTTATTACCTTCATAATCATTCGGTTTAGAAAAATTCAAAATATTCAATTTTAATACTACATGAATGATATCGCATCGTTCATCGATCCCTGAAATCTGTCATTCATCAAGTTTTTCATAAACTTTTGACTCTACCACAAAATCAAGAGCTTCATCCACAGTCAGTATATTGCTTAATAGATAGTAAATCGCATTTGCGAATCCGTAGGCCCCGTATATTTCTATTGGCAACAATAGAGAATGTTCGATGACTTTTCTTGGAAGGGAAGTATTGTGAACATTCACCTTGATGATGTAGGAAATAAAATGGGTTTCTTCATTTAATTGAAAATAGCCATATTCACTTTTCTCATTGATTTTAATAAAGAATTCTGTAAGCAGATCAAAGGCTTCAGGATGAACTTCAATAGGTAGACCTGTCTCTACGATATAGCTTTCTTCAGATACATGAATGAAGGTGGCACCTTCATTGATTTTACCTTCTATGTAGAAAGGGAAATGTATAATATTGTCTTTTTTCTGATAATGAATAGAAACATCAGTAAGAAATGATGTTAATGATTGAATGATATCTTGTTTCATATTGCACCTCTTCAAGTATTATACACCTATTTTTTTGATATATGTAAATAGATATTTGGTTATATGGTTTAATTTGATATAATGAAGATTGAGGTGATAGGAAAATGGAACGTACTTATATTATGTTAAAGCCTGATTGTATGACAAGAGGCTTAACAGGTGAAATTATCTCTAGAATTGAGAGAAGAGGGTATCGAATTACGAATGCGAAGTTTGTTTGGTTTGATGAGAAACTATGTGAAGAACATTATGCTCATTGTGTAGGCAAGCCTTGGTATGAACCAACACTTGAATATATGACATCTGGACCAAGCTTAGCAATGATTGTAGAAGGTGAAAATGTCATTAAAGGTATGCGTCTTTTAATGGGACCTACTAAATTCGGTGATGCTCAGCCAGGTACAATCAGAGGAGATTATGCAACATCTAATGCTCGTAATCTTATTCATGGATCAGATTCACCTGAAAATGCAGAAATTGAAATTAAGCGTTTCTTTGGTGAAAACGCATAATAAAAAGATCACGTTTGTGATCTTTTTATTTACGACTATTTCTAATAATAGCTAGCAACAATTCTACACCTTTTTTCATTGATGTAAGACTTGCGTATTCATAAGGACCATGATAGTTGTATCCTCCTGTTCCAAGGTTAGGAGTAGGAAGTCCTTTCGCTGAAAGCATAGCACCATCAGTACCACCACGAATTGGTGCGATTACTGGTGATAATCCAATATCAATCATTGCATCAGAAACCTGAGTGACAATTTCTGGTCTTTTAGCGATGATGTCTTTCATATTTTCATACTGTTTTACAGTTTCAATCTTGATGTATTCATCTCCGTATTTATTATTGATATACGCAGCAGCATCATTCATATGAGCAAGCAGTTCTTCCATTTTTTCTTTGCTGTGCTCTCTGATGATATATGAAAGAGTCGCATTGCTTACATCACCTTCCATATTATGAAGATGATAGAAGCCATCGTGTCCTTCTGTATGTTCTGGTCTATTGACATCACCAAGGAGAATATCAAAATCACGACCAAGTGTTAATGCGTTGATCATTTTGTTTTTAGCATCACCTGGATGATATGATTTTCCTTTAATAGAAACAGTAGCCTTGTAGGCATTGAAGTTTTCAAAGCTGTATTCTTCAATTGGACCACCATCTACAGTGTAGGCATAGTCTGCCCCAAAACGATCAATATCAAAATTGATGACACCTCTACCTACTTCTTCATCCGGTGTAAAAGCAATACTGATATCATGATGAAGGAAAGTTGGATGGCGGAATAAATATTCTGCCATTGTCATAATAATCGCAATTCCAGCTTTATCATCAGCACCAAGTAAAGTTGTACCGTCAGTTGTAATTAAATCATGATGAATCAATGTCTTTAATTCTGGATTTTCTTCAGGATCAAGATTCATAGTGTTATTTAATTTAATGATGCCACCATCATAATCTCTGATGATCTGTGGTTTAACATCTTTACCTGATGCATCTGGAGAAGTATCCATATGGGAAATGAAACCGATAGTTTCTCCTTCCTCTTCTACATTGGCAGGAATTGTACCATAGACAATTCCATACTCATTTCTTTCAACATCTTTCATACCTAAGATACGCATTTCTTCTGCTAAAAAATCTGCGAATTCAATCTGCTTGCTTGTAGTTGGAGCAGTTTCAGATGTTTCAGAAGATTGTGTATCGAAGCTTACATATTTTAAAAACCTATTTTCTATCTTCATATTTTATACCTCTAAATATCATTATAATAAAAAAGGATACACTTCTCAATAAAACTTCTAGACAAAAAGGGAAATAATACTTATTATGGTAGAGAAAAAGAGGGATACAAATGAAATATTATGCTGTAAAAAACGGAAGACATAAGGGTGTCTATACAACATGGAAAGAGTGCGAAGCAGAGATCAAAGGCTTTAAAGGCGCAGTCTATAAATCATTTCCCACTAAAGAAGAAGCTGAAGCTTTTCTTGAAGATCATCAGGAAATAAGAGAATGCCAGCTTATTGCCTATGTGGATGGAAGCTACCATATTAAAGAGAAAGTCTATGGCTATGGTGTTGTCTTAATCGAAGGTGGTCGTGTCATCAAGAAAATCTATGGCAAGGGTGAACATGAAGACTATGTTTCAATGCGTAATGTAGCCGGAGAAATATTTGGTAGTGAAGTTGCAGTGGAATATGCGATTGCAAATGGCTACGACAGCATTGCAATCTACTATGACTACATGGGCATTGAGAAATGGGCCAATGGTGAATGGAAAGCCAATAAGCCAGGCACTAAGCGCTATGTAGAGAAAATGAAAGATTATCGTAAGAAAATCTATATTCATTTCATTAAAGTACTTGCTCATAGTGGCGATACTTTTAATGACGAAGCTGACCGTTTAGCAAAGAAAGCAGTGGGTATTAAATGAGCGAATTCATAACTGTATTTGATATTGAAGTACTCAATATGGATCCAGCGAGTGTCTGTTCAATTGGGATTGTGCAGCTGCGTAATATGAAGGTCTATAAGGAATATTATTCATTAATACGACCAGCTGATCTTTCTTTTGATAAATACCGCTATGATGTTCATCATATTTCCCCAAAGATGCTAGTCAATCAGAAATCTTTTTTGGAAGTATGGGAAGATATCAAGCCTTTCTTTGAAAATCAGATTGTTGTATCCCATGATATACAAAGTGATATGTCATCAATTAGAGCGGCACTTAAAAAGAATCGCATCCCATTTCCTCGTATGTGGATGTCATGCACAAATGTGCTTGCTCATCTTGTAGAACCTGATCTAAAGAAATATAATGTCACAGATTTATGCAGTCATTATCATATTCAAATAGATCATCCTCATCATGCCCTTTATGATGCCAAAGCTGCTGCTGAAATTTTGCATAAGCTTATTTTAAAGTCAGATGCTTCATCATTGGCAGAATTACATGAAATCCATCATATTGAAATGGGTGAAATGAGAGAGAACTATTATCGTAATATCATTGCTCCAGAGCATGCTTCTATGAATGTGAAAAAAAAGTATATCTTTACTAATCAGAGTGTTGCCTTTACTGGCAATACCCGTGCTCCTAAAGAACAGTTAAGCATGCATCTAAAGAAAGTTCACGGTTATTATAATCGTGATGTCAATACGCATACTGATTATCTTGTTATTGGACACTTTGGGTACTATAAGACAAGATATGGCAAAAGCAATAAGAAGGTAAAAAAAGCATTAACGCTTAAACGAATGGGACAGGATATTAAGATTATCTCTGAAAAAGAATATATGCGTATGTTAAATAGAAAAAACAGAAGCTATTAAAAAAACGATGTTTTTGAAAACATCGTTTTATTTTTGTTCTCTGTAAGAATATGTTTCAATACCAAACAATCCGGTCTTTGTATCAATTTTTACTTTTGGATTTTTTGTTCTAATTAATACATGATACTCTTTTTTGCTGATACGTATTTTGTAGCTATCATATTTAGAATAAACATTACGTAAATGATAGTTATCTACAATCTTCAATGAATGATGAGGATTGTATTTCTTATAAGTCATAGAGTAAAGATTTACAAATCTTGTTTCTTGTACATTGACACCTGCCACACTTTCAATAGAAGAAGTAGTCTTAAGTGTCACTTCATTATTGATGAATAATCCTACAAATGGAATATAGAAAATCAAGAAGATCACAAAGATCATATCTTTAGTGATACCTTTGATTTTATTTGAAACATGATAGTAAACAAGAATGATTAAAAGCAGTACGATTGAGAAAATAATAATTGGCATGATAGGACCGATATTGTACTGGAAGAAAAGGAAAGCCCAGCCGATCATTGCAGGAATAAGCATTCCCATTAAGAAAGCCATACGGTTTTCTTCAATGATGTTCAACTGCATTGTTTTAAGAAGATAGATGTAATACATTGCTAAAATGAAAGGTAAGACAAGACTTAACAATGTACAGATGACTACATTATTGTAGATGCCATTAAATAATCCGATAATATAGGCAAAACCAATAAATGTGACAAGAAGAGAAACATAGCCAAGTGCTTTTCCCTGATCAAATGATGCAAGGGGATAAGATTGTCTTGATGAAATAGTAAATCCTTTGCTGGCCATGAAATCATTGAAGTCCAATAGATTATTTTGTTCATATTCATGTTCATTGATCTTAAGTGTCTTTTGATCATCAAATGTGATAATGATTGTATCATTGACTTCTTCAAAAGAAACAATGGAGTCATAAGGATGAAGATGGGCATTTGTCTTGATGCCATGTTCATCACAGTCTATTGTGACCATCTTTTTCTTGAAGATCTTATAAGTGATGACAAGAAGCAATACAATTAAAGCAATGTAAAGCATTGCAAGAGCGAAAGCTGGCTTAGTGAATAGAATAAGACCAGCAATTAATAAAGCCGCTACTGGATTGACAACCGTGAATACTTTTAAGGCTGTCGCTAGATAGCTTTTATACGTCAGTGTTATTTTACTCATTTGATAACTCCTTTAAAAATTATACAACAATACTATTATTTTACTCCATTTCTTTCAAATTGACTACAAATAGTAATAGAAAATCTCAATTTAATTTTTGGTTTCATATAATGTTATTGTGAGGAAAGAAAAGACATGATAAAATATGCGTGGAAAGAGGGGTTAATTCCTATGAAATTATTAACTGTAGCCATTCCTTGCTATAATTCACAGGATTATATGCATCATGCCATCGATAGTCTTTTAGGCTGCAAAGAAGATATTGAAATTCTTGTAGTAGATGATGGTTCAAAAGATGATACAGCAAAGATTGGCGATCGATATCAAGAACAGTATCCTGATGTTGTACGCTGCATTCATCAGGAAAACGGTGGCCATGGCGAAGCTGTCAACACAGGTATAAAAAATGCCACAGGTAAGTATTTTAAGGTTTTAGATAGCGATGACTGGTTTGATGAAGAAGCATTAAAGAAAGTTATTGATACATTAAAGAATCTTGAAAATCAGCCATTGGATATGATGATTGTCAATTACGTTTATGATAAACCAAGTACAAATACACAAAATCCAATTCGCTATACAAATGCATTACCACAAAATCGTATTTTTAGATGGTATAATGTAAAATATTTCTTGCCATCACAGAACTTGTTAATGCATTCTATCATTTATAGAACAGCAGTATTAAAGAACTGTGGATTGGTTCTTCCAAAACATACATTCTATGTAGATAATTTATTTGTATATGAACCATTGCCATATGTTCATACAATGTACTATTTAAATGTTGATCTTTACCACTATTTCATTGGTAGAGAAGATCAGAGTGTCAACGAAAAGGTCATGATTGGACGTATTGATCAGCAGATCAGAGTCAATAAACGCATGATTGATGCAGTTGATGTAATGAGTCTTAAATCAAGAAAACTTAGAAAATACATGATTCATTATTTAACAATCATTTCAACAGTTACAACAGTCCTTCTTGTTAAGAGTGGAACAGAAGAAAATCTTAAGAAGAGAGATGAATTCTGGAATTATATGAAGGAAACAAGACCAGAAGTCTATAAGGCTGTTCGTAAAACTATGCTTGGTACATTGATGAGACTAAGAGGTAAAGCAGGGCATAAAGTATTGATTGCAGGATATACAGTTGCTCAGAAGCTATTTGATTTCAATTAAAGAGGTTGCATTGCAATCTCTTTTTTGTTAGAATTTCTCTCGGTGATGAAAATGTTAGATAAAATCAATGATTTTTACAAGACTCATAAACATATATGGGTAGCAATCGTCTATTTTATGCTATATCTTCCATGGTATTTTGGAATCCAGCAAAGAAATCCTAGCGGGTTCTTTGACATGAATGTCGCATTAGATCACATGATTCCATTTGTACCGGGGTTTATTCTTATATATATGTACTGGTTCCTATTTGTTTTTGGAACAGGCTTATTCACATTCCTGGAGAATAAGGAAGAATTTTATAAATTTTGTTTAATCATGTTTGGTGGCATGACTGTCTGTCTGATCATTTTTACGATATTTCCGACTACATTTAATTATCGTCCTGATATCTTGACAGGAAATGCTCTTGAGAGATTTTTCTTGCATCTCGTCTACGGGGTAGATAAGCCAACAAATGTCTTCCCAAGCATTCATGTGTATAACTCTATTGGATGTGCTATCATTCTTACACATTCAGAAAGATTCAAGAATAGCAAATTCATGTTTATATTTGCGTGGCTAAGTGCTATCCTGATTACTTTATCCACAATGTATGTGAAACAGCACTCAGTGATGGATGCTGTTGCCGCAATCATTATTGCAATCGTATTCTACTATGTGACATACGGTCCATTCGATCGTTATCGTCAATCTAAAAAGAAGAGTTAAGCATTACAATAATGCTTAATGTCATCATAGCTCAGATGGATAGAGCATTCGCCTCCTAAGCGAAGGGTCGGCGGTTCGACTCCGCCTGATGACGCCAGTCAATATCCGGAATTCCTTATGGAAATTCCGTTTTTTTATGCATTGTGTCATTTAGATTCTTTTACAAGACCCATTAATGAGTTTTTTGTTTGTGATTATTATTTTTGAATATGAAATGATTATACGTCTAATTATTTGTACTATGTAAAAAATGTATTATTATATATGTAGAGAAAATGTATTTAAAATCAAAGAAAGGTAAACTGGTCATTTTAAAATGAAGAAAAAAATATTAGCTATTGTTGTTATTATACTATTACTTGTTGGTGCTTTATATTGGTTTAAATCACAGCCTAATTATAGAGATGATAAGAAGAGAATAAGTTTACAAGTGGATTCTGAATTTAGCTATAAATCAATATATGTGAGTGAACAGGGCTTTGGAAATGACATGGCAAATGTTTGTAGATTTACATTAAAGAATCCTAAGGATATCAAAGGGTTTGTAAGTGTAGATAAGCTTAATAAAAAAGAAAAAGAAGACATTGATAATTTTTATAATACAGATTTTAATACAGAGTGGGAAGATAATAAAAATACAGGTAAATACACTCATGTTATTAATGAATTATCTGCTTTAAAATCATCTTCTGATACGAAATATATTCATCATAGAATAGAAAACTCTTCAAGCTATGAATTATATATTTATAATAAAAAAATGAATGTAGGTTATTACGTTGTTTCTATTATTTAATAAATGATAGAAATATATTGGAACAAGTCAGATATTAATGTGAGTAGATTGAGTAATATGGATTATTAATAAACACATTAGAATACTAAAAAGCGCATGGATGAACCACGCGCTTTTTAGTTTGCATATATTAAACTGTACATGTAGTAAATTATCAAATTATTATGCAAAATGCAAGTGAAAAATGGAGAAATAAGTGGGGATGTTCTACTGGTGTATAAGGGCTTTTACTCCAGCGTAAAGATAAGGCTTATAAGTATCGATATCACATGGAATCTTTTGAACCATGCAGCGATAACAAGTCACACTGATTAATTCGACAATCATAAAGAATGTCATATCTGCGTTGTTGACTTGAATATGTTCACGCTTTATACCATCGATAAACATCTGGTAAAGTCCCATGGCATTATCATTGAAGATTTTTTCTATTTCTTTGGAATAGAATCCTAAAGAAAGATCTCGGTTAATAAATGTAAGAATACTGTCATCTTGTTTTAATTGTTCAATGACATGATCAATGATATAGATGAGTCGTTCATCAAATGTTTCAAGATTTTCATTATTCATGGCATTGATCGCATTTGTAAAAAGCTTTTGTGATTGATCAGTAACAAGTTGATTTCTAATATCTTCTTTATTTTTAAAATAGAGATAAAAGGTTCCCTTCGCTACCCCAGCTTTCTTGACAATATCTGAAATAGAAGTATCTGAGAATCCCTTAGTCCCAAAAAGTTCATAGGCATTATTAAGGAGCCTTGTCTTTTTTTCAGCTTTATTTATTTCTATTTTACTTTTTATTTCTTTTAATGTTTCCATGAAAATGCTCCTTTCTTCATTATAATATGTTAAAAATGACCGAAAGTCAATTTTTTTAGTAAAGTAATTGACCACCGGTCATTTTAGTGCTACCATTACAGTGTAATATATGACTGATGGTCATTTTGTATGGAGGCGAAATAGATGAAAACCTTTTGTAAAGGAGTAACAAGAGGTCGTTGGCTGATTATTGCGATCTGCATGATCTTGATCATACCATCCGTAATTGGATATGTCTCAACGAAGACGAATTACGACCTTGTATCCTATCTACCTCAAGATGTAGAAACAATGAAAGGGCAGAAAATCTTGTCTAAAGATTTTAGACAGGGTGCATTTGCGGTAATTATTACTGACAATATGAGTCCTAAACAGATTCTTGAGTTTGAGAAGGAAATAAAGAAAGTTGATTCTGTCAACAAGGTAGGAAGTGTCTATGATGTCATTGGGTATGAAATTCCAATAGAAATGTTGCCAAATGATATCGTGAAGAAAGTAAAGAAGGGTCAGGAAAACCTGATCATTACAACTTTTACTGAATCTACTTCTGATGATAGAACACTCAATGCGATTCAGAAAATTAGGGATCTGAAAAATAACATTAAGGTGGCAGGAATGTCAGCGACAACTTTGGATACAGCTCAGATTGCCAATAGTGAAGTTGTGATCTATGTGGTGATTGCGGTTATCTTATGTTTGATTGTCTTGATGTTTACTTTAGATTCATTCTTTGTACCAGTATTGTTATTGGGAAATATTGGTGTAGCTATTATTTACAATATGGGAACTAACTTATTCTTAGGTCAGATTTCCTATATTACAAAAGCGATTGCGGCAGTACTTCAGCTTGGTGTTACGACTGACTTCTCAATCTTCTTGTATCATAAATATGAATACTGGAAGAAACATCGTGACAATAAGCTAGAAGCTATGGAAGAAGCTATCGCTGAAACTTTGATTTCTGTTGTAGGGTCTTCTACGACTACAATTGCCGGTTTCTTGGCATTATGTACAATGTCATTGACATTGGGTACCGATATCGGTCTTGTAATGGCAAAAGGTGTTGCCTTTGGAGTATTGACTGTTATTACATTATTCCCAGCATTAGTTCTTGTATGCGATAAGTTAATTACAAAGACTGCACATAAGAGCATTTTGCCTAACTTATCTTTTATTAAGAATCTTGTGGTTAAGGGATATAAGGTTATTCTTGTATTATTTGTGATCTGTATGCCATTGGCTTATTATTGTCAATCTCATACACAAAGTTATTACAACTTAACTGCCGGTCTCCCTGATTATCTTCCAGGGGTACAGGCCAACAATAAATTAAAGAAAGATTTTAAGATTGTTTCACCTTATTTCATTATGATCGATAGCAACCTTAAGGCTTCTGATGTTCAGGAAATGGTTGGCAAGTTTGAAGATCTTAAAGGAATCGATATGGTGACTAGCTATTCTAAGTTAGCTTCACAGGGATTTAGTGAAGATATGCTTTCAAATGAAGTAAAGAGCATGATTGATGATGGTAAACATCAGATGGTTCTTCTAAGCTCTAAGTACGACACTGCAACTGATGAATTGAATGCTCAGATTGCCAAAGTCAATGAAATCGCAAAATCTTATGATAAGAATGCGATTGTATGTGGTGAAGGTCCACTTATGAAAGATATGGTTAATATCGCTGATGTTGACTTTAAGAACGTTAACTTTGCTTCTACAGGTATCGTATTTATCTTAATGTTATTGGTATTAAAGAGTGTGTCATTACCAGTACTATTAGTATTAGCTATTGAATTTGCGATTTATATCAACATGGGAATCCCATTTGTAATGGGACAGAAGATTCCATTTGTCGCAAGTATTGTTATTGGTACTATCCAGTTAGGAGCAACCATTGATTACGCTATCTTGATGAGTACGAAATATCTTGAAGTAAGAAAGAGTGGGGCAAGCAAGGTAGAAGCTGTTTCTACAGCAGTTGATGCTTCAGTTAACTCTATCTTCGTATCAGCCATGTGTTTCTTTGCGGCTACAGTTGGTGTAGGGATCTATTCAAAGATGGATATGATTTCTGCAATCTGTTCAATGATTTCACGTGGTGCCTTGATTTCAATGGTAACAGTTATGCTTATTGTTCCATCATTATTGATGGCATTTGATAAAATTATCATTCATTCATCATTAGGATTTAAGAATCTAAAGAAAAATAAGGAGGTCGCTTAATATGAAAAGCATATTAGCTAAAGCAATTCCATTAACAGTCGCTGTTTCAATGATGAGTGCAGTTCCTGCATTTGCCTATGAAAAAAATGAGACTGTTTATACTAAAATTGATGCTGATGGGAAAATAACTTATCAGAGTGTCAATGAACATATTACAAGTAATCATAAAGAAACAATCAATGATTATTCTGATTTAAGTGATATTGTTAATACATCAGGAAATGAAAAGCTTAAACGTGATGGCAAGAACATGACTTGGTCATCTCAGGGAAAAGATATTATCTATACTGGTAAGACAGAAAATGAGATGCCTATCAATCTTAATATCAGCTATGAATTAGATGGCAAGAAGATTAAGCCTAAAGATGTTAAAGGTCAGAGTGGTCATGTTAAGTTAACATTTAAATATACAAATATGATGGATCATCAGTACAAAGGTGAGAAGGTCTATACACCATTTATGGTTATGCTTTCTTCTACATTCAAGTCTGCTGATACAAAGAACTTAACTGTCAATACTGGTAAAATAATAAACAACGGTGAATCTGAACTTGTTGTTGGATTAGCTTCTCCAGGATTATATGACAGCTTTAATAAGATGGATGCCTTAAAGGAATTAGATAAGGTAGTTATTGAATATGATACAACTAACTTCAATTTAAAATCGATCTATAGTATTGCAACTCCTAAATTATTGGATGCTGATGATTTAAATAAAGTATTTGATAAGATTGATGATTCTTATGGAGATGTCAATAAATTAAAAGATGCAACGAATGCCTTAGTAGAAGGTTCTAAAACATTAGCTGAAGGAACTAAGACATATGCTTCTAAGATGAAAGAAGCAACATATGCTTCTAAGAAATTAAAGACTGAAGGTACTGATAAGCTTACTGAAGGCTATAAGAAAATCGATGATGGTATTTCTCAGTTAAATGATGGTACTAAAGATTTATCTAAGCTTCCTTCTCAGATGAAGAAACTTAAAGATGGATTAACTCAGTTAAATGACGCTTTAAAAGAATTAAAGAATACAAAGTCTAATCTTGAAGCTAAGAAGAGTGCTGGTATTGAAAAGATGGCAGCAGCATTATCTGCTAAAGTCAATGCGCAATTAGCTGATACAACTACTGATAAGACAAAAGAAGTACTTAACCAGGTAAGCGCAATTTCTAAGCAGCTTAATGCTGAGTCCAAGGAATTAACTCAGAAAACAACAGATTATCTTACATTCGTTCAACAGATTTCTCAAAATACATCTGCAACACCTGAACAGGCTGCAGCTGCTAAGAAGATGCTATTAGAAAAACAGAAAGCATTAAGTGACAAGGCTGAAGATGTTAAGGAATTAAAGGAACAGCTTAACGATGTAGAAACTGCTGCAAACAGTCTTCAGAAATATGCAGCAGACGCTAAGGAGTCTGCTGGTAAGAATCTTGTATTATCAATCTATAACAAGGATAGAGAAACAGGTTTATTTGAATCATGTGGTGATAACTATAGCACTGCTAAAGATCACAGTGGATATGTAAAATACAATTCGGTATTACTTGGAAAAGATAAGAATGGGAAAAATGTATATTTTTACAATAAATTGTATGAAATCTATCTTGCTGATCATGCTATTCAGACATTAAGTACATCTCAGGATAGTTTCAATAAACTATATAATGGTTCTAATACAATCTTAAAATCAGTTGAAAAGAGTGTAGAAAAACTTTCTGATAAGAAGACAGGTCTTCCTGCTTTACAGGATGGTGTCAATAAGCTTTACAATGGTTCTAAGACTTTCAGCAATGGATTAAATAAATATGCTGAAAACTATGATAAATTAACTAATGGCTTAAATAAATTAAACAATGCTTTCTCTCAGATTGTTGATGGAAGTGCAAAATTATCTTCAGGTATGGCTGAATATAAGACATCTGGTATTGATAAGATCACTAAGTTAGCTGATGATCTTCATAAAGATGAAGATAAGTTCAAGACATTATCTGATTACGCAAAAGATTACAAGTTTACTTCTACTAATAGTGATGCACAGTATGAAACTAAGTTTGTAACTGTCATTGAAAACAATTAGTCACCTCAAGATGGATCATAACGATCCATCTTTTTTTGTAAAACAATAAAACCCACAGCTATGCTGTGAGGTTGTTTTAAGACTTCAGTGAAGTGGTAAAGGTATTGTAAATGATAAAATCCCCTC
>NZ_JNKN01000040.1 GCF_000702065.1 Kandleria vitulina DSM 20405
AAGGAGGATCGAGGATTCACAAGATTTTCGAGAAGAGGACTCGATAATGCAAAAATGGAATTTCTTCTTGTGTGTCTGGGGTTCAATTTAAGGAAGTATCACCACTGGTACAGGAAGAAATGTAAAGAAAAAGTCAAATCGCTTTCGAATTAGGCAGGTACAATTCACAGTGCAAAAAAGATATTCACAATGGATACCCTTATTACGCCCTTTTTAGGGTTTTTTTATTGTGAGTCTTATGAGAATGAATAGAATGAAATCATATCCTACATATCATGAAAAATATGGACGAAAAAAAGAAGCCTAACGAAATGATTAAATCATTTCGTTACGGCTTCTTCTTTTGTTATAGATAATATTGCTGAAAATACTGAAGACGAATTAAATCGAAGATAGCCATTAACTGATAGTTGAAATCAACACTATCAAAACGTCCAGGAAGAACAAGCACTCTTGTATTCTCATTTTCCATCTTACGGTATGTAGCATTTTGTGTAAGCAATACTGAATACGCATTTTCTACTTGCAGATGTTGCATCTTCTTTTGCATATTCTTAAGTGCTCTACCAGTAGCACTCACAATGATAATGACATCATCCTTATTAAGAACAATTGGATTATAACTATGATACTGAATAAAAGGTTTACCAAAAGTAATCATATCAGTTTGTAGCTCTACTCCTAAAGATAAAGGATAGAGTGCACCGAGAATAATGATTCTCTTAGCTTTATAAAGCTTCTCGCAAATTTCACAAACCATACGCTGAAGTTCCTCTTTTTCAATCGTCATATCCATCTTATCGAGGAACTGTTCAGGATGAACATCAATCAATCTTACACGAATCTGATTCAGTCTGGTCTGATAATCATTATAGAGTTTAAGCTTAAATTCTTCATAGTCATTAAATCCAAAGGCACTCATAAAAGCATCAAGCTCTTCTTCTTTAAAAGGCCCCATTTTAATAACATCTTCTTTATTCATGTTCTCCATATCTAAATAATGAAAAACAATAAAGTTGGCAATCTTAAAATAAGAATCATTAAATAATGTACCATTCATGTAAGTCAATATTCTACTTAATAATAAATTCTGACTGATCTTCATTCCCATAGTGTTCACTCCTTCGTGAATATTATATCATATCAATAAAACTCATATAAAAGAATTTCCAACATGTAAAAAAATGTTTATAATAAAAGCGGTGATAAAATGAGAATAAGACAACTATCAATAGATGAAATACAATTTACAAGAAAAGACTATAGTGAAACATTACTGGCCTCAGTTAAGAGAATTGGTTTTTCTTTTCCTATTCAGGTAAGAATAGAAAATGATCAATATGTCTGTGTTGATGGACATAAAAGATTAACTATTCTAGAAGATATACTCAAAGAAGATCCATCTTATAAAAGAGGAAGAAATGTACATGTCATCATTAAGAATAATGGCGATCAACGATCAAATGATTGTTCAAGAGGGAGAAACACCCACTAATGCATATCATTGATTTATTGGTATTACATAAAATAGCTAAAAAACATCATGCCAAAAAGCTATTGAAGGAAGGACATGTCAGAGTCAATGGAGAGATTATTACTGATAATATTGATGTAGAAGAAGGAGAAGTCTATTGTGATGATCATCAATTAGATCTTCACCCATTAAAATACTATATGATCAATAAGCCAGCTCAATATATCTGTGCCAACAGGGACGATAAAGATCCCTGCATTGTAGAACTGATGCCAAGAAAAGATTTACATATTGTAGGAAGACTTGATCGAGATACAACAGGTTTATTATTATTGACAAATGATATAAAACTAAGAAAAAGACTAACGCTTCCTCTTTATCATATAGAAAAGACTTATCAGTTTACTTGTCTTCATCCTTTAACAAAAGAAGAAGTAGACAAGGCTAATGAAGGTGTTGTGATAGATGATAATCATTTATGTGAATGCTTTATTCAGATGAAAGATGAAAAAGAAGGATACATTACAATTCATGAAGGAAGATATCATGAAGTAAAGAAGATTTTTCTTTCTTTAAACAATAAGATCTTATCTTTAAAGAGAATATCTTTTGGTCATCTTGAATTAGGTCATCTTCAAGAAGGAGAATATCGTCATTTATCAGATGATGAAATAGCAACATTAAGGGAGAGTGTATATCTTGATTAAAGAGTTAGACATTCATGGCTGTACAACTATTGAAGCAAGAAAACTTATTAAAGAAGCATTAAAAGATCAGAATATCTCAGTATTAAGAGTTATACATGGCTATCATTCTGATATATTAATGAAGATGGTAAGAAAAGAATTTAGAACTCATCCAAGAGTGGATCATATTGAACTGTCAATGAATAAAGGATTGACAGATTTGGTTATTAAGAAAGGATTTTTATGAGAAAACAGTGTGCAATTGAAAAGAAGTGTGGCGGTTGTCAATTTATCAATAAGGGATATGAAGCATCATTAGAATATAAGAATAAGAAGATGAAGAAACTCTTCGAAGAGTTTCATGTAAACGTACATCCCATAGAAGGTGCAAAAAATCCATACGGGTATAGGAATAAGACAATCGTTGCTTTCGATCATCAGTATCATTATGGATTATATGAAGAAAGCAGTCATAGAGTTGTTCCTTATGATACTTGTCTTCTTCATGATGAAAAGACTGATCAGATATTAAAGAAAATATCACAATTATTTAGAAAATACCGTGTTTCTATTTATGATCCACGAAAATCAAGAGGGGATATTCGTCATGTATTAATTAGAAGAGCGGTAAAGACTAATCAGACATTAGTGACTTTGGTTTCTAATAACAAGGTCTTTAATGGTTCAAAGAATTTCTGTAAAGAAATGACGAAAGCTTTCCCTGATATCAAAAGCATTGTTTTAAATGTCAATCAAAGAAAGACAAGTATTGTCTTAGGTGATTATGAGAAAGTTCTATATGGGAAAGGGTTTATCATTGATGAACTTTGTGGATTGACATTTAAGATTTCATCTAAATCTTTTTATCAGATTAATCATGATCAATGTGAAGCATTGTATGACAAGACTTTATCTTTATTAAAGAATCCACAGAAAGTATTGGATACTTACTGTGGTATTGGAACAATTGGCATGATTGCCAGCAAGAAGGCAAAAGAAGTTATTGGTGTTGAAAGAAATAGAGATGCCATTAAGGATGCTAATGATAATAAAGCAAGCAATCATATTAACAATATTAAGTTCATCTGCGATGATGCAACTGAATTTATGAAGAAGCAAGCAAGCATGAAAGCTTCATATGATACAATCATTATGGATCCACCTAGAACAGGATCTACTAAGGAATTTATTCAAGCTGTTAAGATACTTAATCCTAAACAGATTGTCTATGTATCATGTGGACCTGATACGCAAGTAAGAGATCTTAAGGAATTTAAGAAGATTGGCTACACATTTACTGATGTGTATCCATTTGATATGTTCCCATTTACTGAACATGTGGAGACTGTTGTTAGATTGGACAAGAAATAACCGAAGAAATACGTCGAGACCGGCGTAGATGCTGAGGATTATTACAAGATTAAGGATTCTGAGGAGGCGAGATAATAGCATCAAGCAAAGATTATCTTGATTATATTCTGGATCAGCTTTCTGGGTTGGACGATATATCGTATCGCGCTATGATGGGAGAATACATCATTTACTATCGCAGCAAGGTAGTCGGCGGAATATATGATGACCGCTTTCTTGTGAAACCTGTGAGGGCAGCCGTTGTCATGATGCCGGACGCAGATATGGAACTGCCGTATGAAGGCGCGAAAAAGATGCTGCTTGTGGATGATGTGGAGAACAGGGTGTTTCTAAGAGAGTTGCTTGATACAATGTATCTAGAACTGACTGCTCGAAAGAAGAGATAGAAAAATACAGATTTTTAGAAAGGAACAAGAATGATGGAACTGAAGAAAATTGACTATAAGCTAACGGTATGTAAAGTGGCTGAAGTATCAAGCATAGATATGGGATCCGACTTCTATTTTATTGGGAAGACGGATGAAGAATTATCTCTGGTGTGTAAAACGGAAGATACACCGGACAATACAATCGAGCGTGATGATGGTTGGAGAGGTTTCCGTATTCAGGGCGTGCTCGACTTTTCGTTAATTGGTATTTTGTCAAAACTGTCCAGCATTCTCGCTGAGCATAAAATTGGCATATTTGCCGTATCGACTTATAACACCGACTATATTCTAGTGAAAGAAGAGAACTATGAGCGAGCGCTGAGCGTTTTAACATCAGAAGGATACACAGTGATTTAGAAACAAAATTCCAGCTTGTAGAAGTGTTCGACCAAAGAGAAACAGATGGGAAATCAATTACTTCAATTGATGAATTGAATAAGCTTGCAGTATTGAAACTTGAAGATTCCTATGTAAGATATAAGATATAAAGTAAACAATAGTTAACATACGAGGACAAAATATTTTTTGTTCTCGTTTTTATTATGTTACTATATATAAAAGAAATTTTAAGAGAAGGTGAAAAAATGAATTATTGTGATCAATGTGGAGAAAAATTAATATATAAAGAAAATGGAATAGATGGTAAGGTTCCCTTTTGTCCTCATTGTCAGCAGTTTAAGTTTCCTGCATTTAACAGTGCTATTTCAGCGATTGTATTTAATCCTGATAAAGATAAGATTCTATTAATTCAGCAATATGGAAAACCTTATCATGTTCTCGTTGCTGGCTATATAAATAAAGGAGAAAATGCAAAAGAAGCATTGGTTCGTGAAATAAAAGAAGAAACTGGTCTTAGTGTTGTCAGCTATGTCTACAATGACAATGAATACTATTCTAAATCCAATACGTTAATTCATAATTATGCAGTAAGAGTTGAAACTGAAGATTTCCAATTAACTGATGAAGTAGATGATGCAAAATGGTATGGCTTAGATGAAGTTTTAGATACCATTAAACCAAATTCACTCGCCAAAAGCTTTTTACAAAGATTTTTAGCAAAATTGTAGGACGTTTCTAAATGAAAAAGATTGTTTATTCATTTGGAATAGGATTTATAGTTTTAACACTATTCTTTTGTGGTATATATGTGAAGTATCATAGTAGTTTAGTTCTTTCTCTTACGATAATATTCGGGACAGTCTCTCATCATTTTGTAATGCGACTACTTGTTGGATCTGTCGTAGGAAGATGCATGCACAATAAGGCAGATTATACTAAAAAATGGTATCAAAGTAGACAATGGGAAAAGTCTATTTATGAAATATTGAAAGTAAGATACTGGAAAACTATTTGTCGATTTTTGAACAAGATTACTTCAACTTGCGTAAACGTAGTTTTGATCAAATAGCACAGACTATGTGTCAAGCTGAAGTGGTCCATGAAGTCATTGTTTTGTTGTGCTTTATCCCAGTATTATTTTCCATTTGGTTTAATGCTTTCTGGGTATTTATGATTACTTCATTTCTAGCTGCATGTTTTGATCTTGCTTTTGTCATAATGCAAAGGTCTAACCGACCAAGAGTTATTAAGCTTATAAGAAAACACTAGAAACTGTGATGGTTCATTTATTTGAGGGGGATAATATGAATATTGAATATAAAGAAACACATGATTTTACAAGAGAACAGCTTGAAGAGCTGTTTCTATCTGTAGAATGGTCATCGGGTCACTATCCAGATAAATTAGTAATCGCTATGAAAAACTTCAAAACTGTTATTTCAGCATGGGATGGTGATAAGCTCATTGGTATGATCTGTGCCATGGATGATGGGATCATGAATGCTTATGTTCATTATCTACTTGTAAATCCAAAGTATCATGGACTTAAGATTGGAAGAACTTTGGTTTCAATGATAAAAGAACACTATAAAGATTATCTTAGAATTGCAGTTATTGCCTATGATAAAGAATTGCATTTCTATGAGAATTGTGGATTTGAAAAAAGCAAAGATGCTTCACCGATGTTTATTACTTCATTATGGACATAATAAAAAGAATATGCTCTGAAATATAAAATTGTTTAACAACGTTAATATTAAAGTGTAAAAGGTTATAAGCCGCTTTTTTATGTAAGACTACATTTATGCTACTCGACATATACATAGACTTGATTTATAATTTATGTATAAATCAATAAAAGTTTCAGCTTATGAGGATATAAATATGCATGAATCATATAAAGCAATACCTTTTACAATAACAATGCATCATGATGAAAGCATGGAGGGATTATAAACAAGGGCACGTTCTAAAAGCAATAACGTACAAATCAATATTTCTATTCCGTCTGAATGGAAGACCCAGCTTGAGAACCTTGAGCGCATCTATTCTGTCGAGGAAGGTGAAACCATTACATTTCTTGACCTGATGCGCAGAGGGATTCAGGAAAAATATCAATTAGGAGAAAAAGACAGTGAGCGAGGAACAATATTATAGTGCTTCGCATTGTAAATATCTGACGCAGTATCATATCATCTGGTGCCCTAAATTCAGATTCTCTGTATTGCAGAAAGGCGCTGACGATAAACTAAAAAACATCCTTGCTGGCATCTGCAATCAATACGGATATGAAATCAAAGCATTGGAAGTGATGCCAGACCATATACATATATTCGTGGATTGCCCGCAGACAGTTGCTCCCTGTGATATAGCAAGGACGCTTAAAAGCATCAGTGCTGTTGAAATGTTTAAGGTTTTCCCGCAGTTGAAGTAGTTTTACTCCCGTTGTGGAGCATTATGGTCAAGGGGATATTTTGTATCAACGGCAGGACATATAAGTGAAGCTACAGTTAAGAAATATATCGAGGAACAGAAAAACCATGACTGATGAAGAATACAAGAAAACCTTGAAGCAATTTCATAAACTTTCTGACAGGCATATCTTGGTTGTCGAAACCGATATGCCTTATTCTGATGTCGTAAAGACAGTCACTCTTTCCGATAAGATACGCAAAGCAGGAAATGAACTTGTCGGGCTTATGAGAAATAATTATAACCAGTTACTGCGCACAAAGAAATACCGTAAACTGCTTAAATTATATGGCAATACTCAAGACAAAGATAAACGTAGGGTTTTGGCAAAACAGCTTAATGAAATGCAGTCTGAATACAACGTCACATGGAATTTTTGCAGAAAGTCCATGATTCCGATAGGCAAGAAATATGGCATAGATGCCATATTCGCCCTCACCAAAGCTGAGGATGTATGGCGTGGTATCGAGAAATGCCTTTACGATAACGGCAAAATGATCCATTTTTCAAAGTATGGGGAGTTACCCTGTATAAGAGCAAAACAGATAAATCGCGGCATTCCTATCTCTGTCAAGGGTGACAAGCTGCAATTCAGAATAGGCAAGAATATCTTTGGAATACAAATCAATGATAGATTTCAACAAGATGAAGTGGACGCAGTTCTATCTTATCTTGCTGACTCTGAAATGATAGATCATAAAGCAGTCTATAGATTTGTAGAAGACGCATATTGTATTGATACATACAGACCATGCTATGCTACTCTCGTGCCTAAGCTGATAAGAGGCAAATACAGACTATATCTACATCTGACCATCGAAGGAAAAGCGATGCCTAAATATGACAAGCACGGCAATCCCCGTCACATATACGGCAAGGGCACGATAGGCGCTGATATCGGAACGCAGACAGTTGCATATACATCGGATACCGAAGTCGGATTAAAGAACCTTTCAGAACGTGGCAACAGCATCCAGACATCCGAGAAAAAAGAGAGTCTACTCTACAGGGCAATGGACAGGTCAAGGCGGGCAACGAATCCTCAGAACTATAATGATGATGGCACTATCAGGAAAGGCCGTAAGACCTGGAAATATTCAAATCATTATAAGAAGCTGAAAGCTAAGCACTCTGAATTATGCCGTATCAACGCAGTCAACAGGCAGCTCGCAATAAATGAGGATTCTAACCATTTGCGAAGTCTCGGAGACGTATTTGTGACAGAGCCTAAAAATGCAGGCAAGCTGATGAAGAGGGCTAAGGAGACTACTAAAAATAGTAAAGGTAAATTCAACAAGAAAAAGCGCTTTGGAAAATCCATAAAGAACCGCTGCCCATCTGGATTTCAGACTGCGGTAGAAAGGAAATTCAAGGCCACGGGTGGTACATACATAGAGGTTCCTAATAATTATAGGGCAAGCCAGTACGACCATACTGCTGATGATTACATCAAAAAGAAACTGTCTGACAGGCTGTATAAACTTCGTGATGGTACTGAAGTACAAAGAGACTGGTATTCATCTTATCTGTTTTACTGCTACGATTATAGAACACAGGACATAGATAAAGAAAAATGTATTACAGAATTTAAGGCTCAATACAACAAAGAAAAAGCCCTAATCGCATGGATTAAGGCCAACAAGATAAGAATATTAAATAGCGGAATCAAAGTAGCTTAACAACTTAATATCAGGGCGATTGACTGTACGTCCTTGCCGCAAGGCAGAAGTTTACCGCTAATGTGGTCGTAGGACTGCTTGGTAATGAAAGTCCTGATTCAGACAGATTTACACTTGTAACTCCAAAGCCTGAAAATGGTGTACGATTACAAGCTACACTTGGCAATCAGAACCCCACGGGCTTGCCCGTGGGAGCAGTCAGTGTATAGGACAAAAATGGTGGCATCAGGGAGTGACATCAGAAGCATTCAAAGCTGTCATTGATTATCTATTTGAAACTGTTGAAGTCAATAGAATAGAAGCAAAACACGATACAAACAATCCTAATTCAGGTAAAGTAATGAAAAAATGCGGATTAAAATATGAAGGAACACTTCGTCAGGCAGGATTTAATAATCATGGAATTGTGGATGAATCCATATATGGTCTATTAAGAAGTGAATGGAAAAGATAATCAATATGGAAAAAGAGCTAACAGAAATGACATTAGAAGAACTATGGACACTTTTCCCCATATTTCTTGTACCTCATGATAAGAAGTGGGAAGACAATTATAAAGAAATAGAAAGTGTACTAAAAGAGGTATTACAGGAATATTCAATAAAAAGAATAAGTCATATAGGAAGCACTTCAATCAAGAATATTTATGCTAAAGATATTGTGGATGTATTAATTGAAATTGATTCTAATGAAGATATAGAAAAAACAGCGCAACAAATTGAAAAGAATGGTTTTTATAGAATGTGTAATGAAAATCAAAGAATCTCATTAAATAAAGGCTACACTAAAAAAGGGTTTGCAAAGAAGGTCTACCACATTCATCTAAGATATATAGGTGATAATGATGAACTGTATTTTAGAGATTACATGAATGATCATCCTGATATTGCAAAAGATTATGAAGCATTAAAACTAAGTCTATGGAAAAAGTATGAACATAATAGGGATGCTTATACAAATGCGAAAACATCATTTATTAAGAAGTGGACTACAGTAGCCAAAGAAGCATATGGAGAAAGGTATTAAGAATATGATCTGTTTTCTAACTAGCAGCAGGAATGATTGGCGCTTCTAACTTCTTTGAACTTGCAGTAGCCGTTGCAATCGCATTATTTGGAACAACCAGTCCAGCAGCGCTTGCTACAACTGTGGGTGTATTAACAGAAGTACCTGTCATGCTCATGCTTGTAACTATTGCAAATAAAACGAAAACTTATTTTGATAAATAAAAAAGACACCTTAGGGTGTCTTTTACTATTTGGGTCATTTTTTCATTTCTACTAGACTTTGGTGTTCAATGTCGTATTTATAGATTATAATGTTCAAGGAGAGTACAAATAATTTGCATGTAATGTTTCTTTGAAAGTAAAGATGTGAATACAATGTGCAGGAGAGAGGAGGAACTGAATCATGCGAGTCATTAAAAATCAGACATTTGATGAAGAAAGAGCTTTATATGGCAGTAACCAAGTGGAAATAGTAGGCTGTCAATTTGATGGAGATGCAGATGGAGAAAGTGCATGTAAGGAATGTAGTAATCTCATTGTGAATGATTGTTATTTTAATCTTCGTTATCCATTTTGGCATAATCATACATTAAGTATAAAAGAGAGTACACTTACAGAAAACTGTCGTGCTGCGCTTTGGTATTCTAGCGACATTACTATTGATAACACAAGCATGCTTGGCATCAAGGCGTTAAGAGAATGCCATCATGTAAAGATTAATGATTGTACCATCCAATCTCCAGAGTTTGGCTGGTCAGTAGATGATATTGAAATGAACTGAACAGATGTTATCAGTGAATACTTTATGCTTCGTTCTTCACATTTAACATTTAATTACGTTAATCTTATTGGAAAATATTCATTCCAGTATATAGAAGACTCTGTTTTTTCTAGTTGTGTATTTGACACCAAAGATGCCTTTTGGCATGCTAAAAATATTATCATCAAAGATAGTGTACTAAAAGGTGAATACCTTGCCTGGTATTGCGAAAATGTAACCTTTGATAACTGTACTATCATTGGTACACAGCCACTTTGTTATTGTAAAAAATTGAAACTTATGAATTGCAGGATGATAGATTGTGATCTTTCTTTTGAAAAATCAGAAGTAGAAGCAACAATAACTTCTTCAGTGACAAGTATCAAGAATCCTTATAAGGGAACAATAACAGTTAAAGAAGTTGATGAACTTATTATGGATGATGAACATGCTAAAGGAGTTGTCATTGCAGGATAATAGGAAAGGAATCAATATGAAAAGAATCACCACAAAAGAATTATTGGCTCCACCTTTCTAGAATTATCAGAGAAGAAGTCTATCAATAAAATCACTATTGCAAATATAGCTGAAAATTGTGAACTGACACAGCCGACTTTATCACATCATATGTACTCATCTAAAGGAGAAAATATATGAATATTAAAGTATTAGGTGGCGGATGCAAAAACTGTGAAAGATTGCTAAAAGCTACAAAAGAAGCTGTAGAAAACAAGGGAGTAGATGCTGAAATTGAATATATCACAGATATTGAAATAATCATGAGCTACGGTATCATGAGTACACCTGCTCTTGTCATTGACGAAAAAGTCGTTGCTACTGGAAGAGTTCTTAATATTGAAAAGATGATCTAAAAGGATGATTACTCATCCTTTTTTATTTGAAGAAATATAAAATATTGAATCATAATTTCTATATTGTTAACATGATATATAAGGAGAATAGACGATGGAATATATTACTATAACGAAAGAAAATATTGAACAGGAACATATCTGTTGTGCGCTTTCTAAGAATAATGATATACAGGTTTCTTCAAAAAAGAAATGGATGAAAGAGTGCCTTGATGATGGATTAGTCTTTATCAAAAGCAAAGAAAGAGGGAAATGCTTTATTGAATATATCCCTGCACAAAACGCATGGATCCCTATTATCGCTAAAGATTACATGTATATTAATTGTCTATGGGTATCAGGTTCACTAAAAGGGCATGGATATGCCAATGATCTCTTGGACGCATGTATTCGGGATAGTCAAGCTAAAGGAATGAAGGGGATATGTATCTTATCTTCTGCTAAGAAAAAACCATTTCTTGCGGATCCTAAATTCTTAAAATATAAGGGTTTTAGTATATCAGATGAATCTGATAATGGGATTTCTCTTTGGCATCTTTCATTTGAAGAGACAGCTTTGCCCATCTTTAAAGCTTGTGCAAAGCATCCTCATATCAATGAAAAAGGGTATGTTCTCTATTATACAAATCAATGTCCATTCAATGGTAAATATGTACCTCTTTTAGTAGAATGTGCTAATAAGCATAATATTGATTTTAAGACAGTCAAGTTAACAAGTAAAAAAGAAGCACAGAATGCACCTACACCAATTACTAATTATGCCTTATTCTATAATGGCAATTATCTTACTAATGAACAGATGAATGAAAAGAAGTTTTTAAAATTAATTAATCAATAAAGGAGAAAATAATGGCATCACACAAAGACTATTTGGATTATATTTTAGATGCACTTTCATTATTAGATGAGATTACGTACAGATCCATGATGGGAGAATATATTCTCTATTATCGTGGAAAGATATTTGGAGGAATCTATGATGATCGTTTTCTTGTAAAAGAAACACCGTCTTCAAAGACAATGATGCATTCCATAAAGAAAGAATGTCCTTATGAAGGAGCAAAAGAAATGATTCTAATTGAAGAAATAGATAATAAAGAATTCTTAAAAGAATTGATTGAAAACATGTATGAAGAATTGCCATTTCCAAAAAAAGAAAGTAAAAGATTGTATGATTAAAATCAAATAGAAGATAAAGAGGCTGTAACGAAATAAAATACAGTAAAAAAAGTGGCGTACTCACTATTTAGTGAGTGCAGCCACTTTTTTGGTATAATTAGGTTATGAGTTACAAGAATATAAAAGAACCTAATTACAGTAATCATTATAACCTATATCAGATGTGTTTGCCACTTAATCTTGAATATGTTCTTGATGAAGATGATGAACTGTTCTCGTTCCTGAAAGCGATAGGAGGAATTGATTTTTCAAGGTACATGAAAAAGAACGAGACCAGAGGACGTAAAGGACATGATAACTTCAGGATGCTTAAGGC
>NZ_JNKN01000041.1 GCF_000702065.1 Kandleria vitulina DSM 20405
CTCTTCGAGATGATGAATAACATCAATGTTGTTCAGACGATGGGAAACAGTGTCAGGAATCTTGCCAAGGAGATTCAAAGCCTGAAAATACTGAGAGAACTTAAAATTTTGTTTAGAAAAAGATTCAATAGAATTAATTAAATGTGTTATACTTTCCATGATGAAACATCCTTTCGTGATATTTTGGTTGGCGCTAAAAGTATAACACAGGTTGTTTCATCTTTTTTAGTTAAATACGAAAAAAGATGATTACTAAGATATACTCAGTAATCATTTTACTGTTTATATAGATAAAATTGAGGGTAGTGTATTAGTGCTATGTGGTATAGATTTTTGACACTACCTGTTTTTTTTGGAGGTAATATTATGAAAAGAATGCTAAGTGGCATCAAGCCTACCGGTCGTGTAACACTTGGAAACTATATTGGCGCTATCAAGCCATTTGTCAGCTATCAGAATGAATATGAAATGATTATTTTTATTGCCAATCTTCATTCTATGACAATCTATCAGAAACCAAAAGATTTAAGACAGAACACAAAGGATCTTATTGCCCTTTATTTAGCAGCAGGACTTGATCCAGAAAAAGTAACATTATTCCTACAGAGTGATGTATTAGAACACGCTCAGCTAGGATGGTATTTAGGATGTATGGTCAACATGGGAGAACTTTCTCGTATGACTCAGTATAAGATGCAGGTAGAAAAAGCAGCAGCAAGAAAAGATGCATCCATCGGTGCAGGAATCTTCAACTATCCATCATTAATGAACGCTGATATCCTTATGTATGATCCAGATTATGTTCCAGTTGGTGAAGATCAGAAGCAGCATGTCGAACTAGCTAGAAATATTGCAGAAAGATTCAACAGTCGCTATAGCGATACATTTAAATTACCAGAACCACTTACACCAAAAGTTGGCGGACGTATCATGAGTCTTCAGGATCCAACAAGCAAGATGAGTAAATCTGATCCTACTGGAAAAGGATGTATCTATATTCTAGATCCAATTAATGTATCTAAGAAAAAAATAATGTCAGCCGTAACTGACAGTGATTCCACTATTAAATATGATAAAGAAAATAAACCAGGTATTTCTAACCTTCTAGAAATCTATTCAATCTTAGGAAAGAAATCCATCCCTGAAATTGAAGCTATGTATGAAGGTAAAGGCTATGGTGAATTCAAGAAAGATCTTGCAGAAATCGTAGGCGAAGAACTACAGAAAATTCAGGATCGTTATCAGGAAATCGTCTCTGGCAACTACATTGATGAAATCCTTGAAAAAGGTGCTGAAAATGCCAGACGTATGGCTAGAAAGAAACTAGCTAAAGTAGAAAGAAAAATGGGTATTACAATTAAGAAGAGATAATTCTCTTCTTTTTTTGTGCAAACAAAAAAGCGAGTTTGTGACTCGCTAGAAAACTAAGCATTTTCTTTAATAAAATCTAATAGATAATAATACTGCAAAGCTCCAGATTTATGTGCTTTTACTTTTCCATCCTTGATGATTAATGTGCATGGTGTTGCAGCATCAATCTTGAATGTCTTGCTTAAATAAGAACTGCTCTTATCTAAATAAGAGATAGTATATTTTCTGTTTTTAGTTGCGAATTCAGTCAATACGCTCTGATAAGATGATACTGTAGAATCGCTTGATGGACCTACGACAAGGATCATATCATCTTTATTTTTAATTGTCTTTTCTACAACTGATGCATTGACTGTCTTATAAGTAGCATAAGTTGCCTGACGATAAATAAACAAACCTAAAAATACTACAAGAACTAATCCAAACACACTGATTTCTTTTGCAAATTTCTTAATAAATTCCATTGAAGCTTACCTCCGACTCAAATATTTTAACAAAAATAACAATTCCTTTCAATATGATATCATTTGTTCTATTTTCATACATTATCAAGTATGATATGATATTCACTAGTAAAGGAGACGAAGATTATGAATAAAACAGTTAAGACAAATAACGCACCACAAGCCATTGGGCCTTATTCACAAGGAATTGATACAGGAGAATTTATCTTCTTTTCAGGACAGATTGGCCTAGATCCATCAACTGGCACTATGACAGAAGGCATCGAAGCACAGACACACCAGGTACTTCGTAATATTAAAGGTCTTCTAGAAAGTCAGAATCTTAATTTCACCAATGTTGTTAAAACAACTTGTTTCCTTGATAACATCGATGATTTTAAAACAGTTAATGATATCTACGCTTCATACTTTGTAGAACCATATCCTGCAAGAAGTGCAGTTGGCGTTGCTAAACTTCCTGCTGGTGCATTAATTGAAATTGAAGTTATTGCTAAAAAATAACATCGTAAAGCTCTTCCATTAAGGAAGAGCTTTTTTACTGTGATTGACTCGGAATAGTTGGCGGTGTACCGCTACCCTGCAATTGTACCTGCTTACTGTCTAATAAATATGTGTTAGCACACATCACCGTTCCATATGTCAACGCTCCTGTTAATAACACTGTTGAGATTACTACAATAACAACCTTATAAGATTTATTTAAAGCCTCTTTGATTGATTTCTTTCCAGCTTTTGTCGCAATAAGAACTAATGAAGAAGCACTAAATACAAATATACATTCTCCAATTATCAATGCTTGCATTGAACCTAATCCACTACTTTGTGTACCAGGAATCATCATATTCTTATTGGATGAATCAGTCTGATTTTGTGCTATATTACTTGAAGAATTAGACTGATTCTGTGTTGTATTATCTGAAGAATTAGACTGACTATTGCCAGGCATTGATGGTGGTGTACCACCACTCATTGTCTGTGTTGTATTGGAGCTAGATAGCTTAGCATATGTTAACGTTGCAGCTACGCCACCTAAAGATAAAATCATCATAATTATTAAAGAAAGCGTTAATTTTTTGTATTTCATATTTTATTCACCTCTTAATGTGAGTATAAAATACAACTCACGTATAATAATGTATAAAATATGGTAAAAAATGGAAAAGGAGAATCTTTCGATTCTCCTATAATTTCTTATGACAGCGAGGGCATCTTTTTTCTACCCCAACAATCATTCCTCTTTTACGAATAAATATTTCTGTATTGCCACAAGATGGACATGCGCACTTTTTAATAATTGAATATGTATATATTGCAATAAGAATATAGATAACTATTCCTGATACAATACCTGCAAGTCCCCATTTCATGACAACGGATAAGACAATAAATACAACTAACAAAATAGATGAAAGTATTTCTAGCTTCTTGATTAATGAAATATAAGCTTCTCTATTCTTCATATTCTCTTTCCACTCTCAATGATAATAAGCATGTAATTTCATAAGGAATAGTATCTAACTCTTTAGCCATTTTAGCTAATGAGATATGTTCACCGAAGATTTCTACTTCATCATGTACATGAACATTTTCATCAACTTTAACCATGCACTGATCCATGCACACTCTACCAACTACTGGATAGTATGAACCATTGATAAATACTTTTCTGCCCTGGTTTGCACGGATAAAGCCATCTGCATAACCAATTGGCAATGTAGCAATAAGTTCATCCTCTTGAGCAGTATATGTCATTCCATAACCGATTTTTTCACCCTTAGGAACTTTCTTGATCATTGCAACTTTAGTATAAAGAGACATAGCTTGCTTTAATTCATCATTATCTACACCTCTTGGATCTACACCATAAAGAGCAATACCAATTCTTCCTAAGTTTCCATATTCAGAATGATGGAACATCATTGCGGCAGAGTTATCACAATGTACATATTTAAATTTATAATCTCCCACAATGCTCTTGAACAATGAAAGCTGTTTTTCATAAGACTCATTCTGAGTGTCATTATCAGGTTCATCTGCAGTTGCAAAATGAGTGAAAATTCCTTCTACATTCACCTTATCAGGATCAATTAAAGAGAAAGCTTTCTCTAATTCCTCTTTAGTCTTAAAGCCAATTCTATTCATACCTGAATCAATAGCGATATGAACTTTGACTGGGGCATCAAAATGATGCATAGCATTAATTTCTTTTAAGAATTCAAATGAGAACAATGGTAAAGTAATATTTTTCTCAATGGCAATAGATAAATCTTCAAGTGGGATTGCTCCTAATACAAGAATATCCTGCTTAATACCTAAATCTCTTAAATCTACTGCTTCTTTTAATGTAGCTACGGCAAATAAAGCAATTTTATTATTATCCTTTAATGCTGAAGCAACTTCTTTATAACCATGGCCATAAGCATTTGCTTTAATGATCGCAATTAATGGTTTCTTTACTTTATCATAGATTGTATCTACATTCTCTTTAATGTTCTTCAAATTAATTTTTGCATACGTATCACGCATTCTCACATTCATTGAGTACACCTCTTTTTCATAACAAATAGTATACAATAATTTATAACAATAGAAAAGAGCAATTTTGTCTATTGCTCTTTAGGAATAAAAGGCGATAATGCGCCGTCTTTTTTAGATACGCGATATCTGTTTTTCACCATTGATAACATGGGAATATCATGATCAGAATCTGAATATCCATATGAATGATCATAATCAATCTCAAAATCATGTTCTTTTAGATACTCATTAATGCGATCGCATTTATTCGCATCTTTACAGTTTTTTCCAATTATCTTTGATGAATATTCTCCATCAATTATTTTTGTTTTTGTGCCCATTAAAACATCAATTGGCAGCTTATTAAAATGCATATAAGCTTCAGATGAAGCAGTAACCAAGAAGACATGACAGCCTTCTTCTTTTCTTTTTTTCATCTCTTCTACCATATGTGGATAATAGCTTGGAACAACTTTTTCTTCATAGAATACCTTTAGTTCCTCTTGAGTAAACAAGTCTAAAGGAAAAAGAATCGTAGTTTTTACTTTCTCCATAGGAACTAGTTTTAAAAGATGTCCTAAGCCAAAGAATGCGGTCTTAATATAACGCCATGAAGATAATGGATGTTTCTTGAAAGTATAGATCAATAATTTATGAATAGTATCGCCATGAGCTATCGTATCATCAAAATCAAAGAATGCACATTTGATTTTCATTAGGCAATCTCCAATGCTACTTCCATCATGGCAGTAAATGTCTTTTCTCTTTCTTCAGCAGTTGTTTCTGGTTCATCTGATACTAATGAATCTGAAATTGTCAACAATGTTAAAGCTTTCTTTCCTAGATATGCTGCTGTAGAGAATAATGCATATGATTCCATTTCTACAGCTAATACACCCATTTTGCACCAGCTCATTGCTGCTTCTCCATCTGCGTGATAGAAAAGATCAGATGCGATCACATTACCTACATGATATTTAATGTTCTTTTCTTTAGCTTCCTTTACAGCAGCTTCCAATAGATCATATGAAGAAATGGCACTAAATGTTCCTGGTAATTCATACTGATGTGCCCAAGCTGAATCTGTACATGCTCCCTGTGCGATAATGACGTCTCTAATATGTACATCTTTCTGAAGAGAACCTGCACTTCCAATACGAATAATGTTTTCTACACCATAATTTGTATATAATTCGTATGAATAGATACCAATTGAAGGCATACCCATACCTGAACCCATGATAGAGACTTCTTTTCCCTTATATGTTCCAGTGTAACCTAGCATCCCTCTTACACCATTGACCTGTCTTACATCTTCAAGATAATTTTCTGCTAAGAACTTAGCACGCAGTGGATCTCCTGGCATTAATACAGTTTTGGCGAAATCGCCTTTTTTTGCTTCATTATGTGGTGTTGGCATATTATATTCCTCCTACCTCTTCAATTATTTCTGATAAAGAAAACGATGTCCTTCTAGTCTCTTGCTTAACTTTTCTTTATTCAATGATGCCTCAATATCCTTGGCAATCCATTCCTCATCTCCTGCATTATAACCAAGATAAGCAAAATGATTCTTTACATAAAGAAAAGGACTTTGTCCATAGAATGCTTCATCCCATTCCTGAAGGTGCTTTAATGCTTCATCATAATGTGGTTTTGTAGACTCTTCATCCATATCATACATCTTGATAATCACTTTTTTACCATAACGTTCTTTAAAATAAGGAAGTGCCTTCTTCTTAAATACCTGACATTGTGCACATTCACTAATGGAATAGAATTCAATTGTCACTGTTTTTTTTAATGTTATTTTCTTGCTGGCACTGCATCCTACCATCAATAGAGCAAGAAAGACAATGAGTTTCTTTTTCATAAAATCACCATCTCTATTATAGATGAATATCACATATTTGTATACTTGCTTTTCGTTAATTCATCACCCATAATAAGTACGTGAAAGGAGCATATCATGAAAGAAAAATTCTATAAGGCGCTCTATTTCTTTGGGCCTATTTTATACATTATTATTCAAAGTCTATTTATTATCTTATTAACTAACTTAAGCGATAGTTCTACACAATATGTCATTAGACAGCTTCTCATAATGCTGTCATACGTTCTATCAGGAGTGTTTATCTGTTTTATATCCAGTCATGCCTCTTTATACAATACGCCGCTTACAGCTCTATTTTCAGGCATTCTAGGTATCATTCTATTTATTGTTGCATTTAATCTTAATGTAACATCCATCTCATTCTTCCCAGATTCCCTTGATAACTACTTTGGCAACTATGCACACACATTTGTAATCTGGTCAGGTCTCTATTTTTACCAGTTTATTTTATTCTATATCAAAGGCGAATAAAAAGTCCGATCTAATCGGACTTTTTTATTTAGTAAAAATGAAAGACACACCATTTTCTTCATTGAATGCTTTAACATTATAATTGTACATCTGACATGTCTTCTTAACAATGGATAATCCTAAGCCAAATTGTCCCTTTACCCCTGTGACATAAGGATCAAAGAGATCTTGAATCTGATGGGAATCAATATGTTCCCCATCATTGAAGATAGTCATATTGCCATCCTTGACAGTAATCTTAATGACCGACTTAGCATAACGTGAAGCATTATCCACAATATTTTCAATAACGACACGCCAATGATCAGGATTACCTACAAATGTACTTTCATCTAAATCAAGTACAATATCAAGATCATTTAGTGACTGCATCGGAACAATATCTTTTACTATAAGATCTTTCATTACAAAACTATCTAGCTTCTTATCTTCACTGCTAAGATAATCCAAGCGATTAAGGTATAGCAGCATCTTTACTTTATGCTCCAATCTATTCGCATTCTCTAAAATAATATCCATGGAACTTTCTTTATCTCCATATGGATAGATATCATCTTTTACACTTTGACCATATGATTTAATCAAGGCAATCGGTGTCTTTAAATCATGGGAGATATTATGAATCATCTCTTCTTTAGCCTTCTCTTGTCTCTTGATATCCGCATTCATATGTACAATGGCATCACCAACAATACCAATCTCATCTTTTCTATTTAAATGAAGCTCTCCCTCTTCACCACTAGGAATCTTATTGACGTACTCTTTAATCTTATTTAATGGCTTAATAAATGTTAATACCCACAAAATAAGTACAACCGCCATAATCAATAGAAACGCATAGAGAATGTAGATAACACGTTTCATCAATATTCCTAATAGTTTATCAGAATAATCATTAGATAAAAAACTGATCTGATAATAATCCGTGTTAGACTCCGTAAGATGAGCAATACGATAGTAATATGTTGTGCCATCAATGACACCACTACCAGTTCTTGTCTTATGCGCTTTATCTTTTACAATTCCTTCAAGATCATTGCCTATTACATGATAATATAAAGAATTGGCAAAAGAATAATCAATATCAAAAGAATCAGAAACCCATTCATTCTTTTCAGCATCATAATAAAGATGAGAAATCAAACGATTCTTTCTCTTCTCTTTTCTTATTTCCCCGGGAATATGCTCATTTTGAGTATTCTCAAGCATATCGTACATCTGATTCTCAATAATGTGATTTGCATTATATTGAATAAGTGGCATCACTATTGTCAAAAAGGAAATAAGCACTAAACCAAAAACAATGAGAAGCTGACTTAACAAGGAAAAACGTGAAAGAATATTAAAATTTATTTTCTTTTTCATTAATCAAGCCTATAGCCAAATCCATAGATTGTCTTAATATTAATATTTGGCATCTTCTTTCTTAATCTTCTTAATGTATCATCAACGACACGATCACTACCAAAATAGTTTTCATCCCATACTTTTGTTAAAACTTGTTCTCTAGAGATGGCCAATCCCTTATTTTTAACAAAGTAAAGAAGTAATTCATACTCTTTTGTCGTTAATTCAATCTCTTTTCCATCAGCAGTAACCTTACGTTTTGTCTCATCAATCAAGTAACTATCAACTTCTGTAAGTTCCTGTTTATTCTTATAGACACGCTTTAAAATATTGCCTATACGCAACACAAGCTCTTTGGTATTGAATGGTTTAGTGATATATTCATCACTTCCTTTTTCAAGTCCAATAATACGATCAAACTCCTGATCTCTTGCACTCATGAAAACAACTGGCATATCTGGTTTTAATGACTTGATTTCACTTAACAAGTCAAAACCACTGTTTTTATCAAGCATGATATCCACAATCCAAAGGTGAACATCATCTTGAATATGATCATGTGCTTCATCATATGTGTAAAAAGAATGGACTTCATACCCTTCTTTTTCAAGATACGTTCTCACAAGATCATTTAAATTCTTTTCATCATCAATTATATTTATACAATATTTCATACGCAGTCACCTCGTATTCTTATTATAAAAAATATTGCCATAATGTTATAGCAATATTTTGTGAAATTATGTAATTTTAGTCTACCGCATATCCTTTTTCTTTGATCTTATTAACAACCTTAAGAACATGTTCATGACATAATTCATCAGTTGGTGCTTCAACCATTACACGGATTACTGGTTCAGTACCTGAAGGACGAACTAATGCTCTACCATCACCTTCAAGTGCTTTAGCGACATCTTCAACAGCCTGAGCTACATCTGGATCATCCAATACAACTTTCTTATCTTTAACACGTACATTGATAAGTAGCTGTGGATAGATCTTAACTGGTTCAGTCAACTGAGCTAATGTCTTTTTATTTTCAATCATTGTTTCTACAATCTTTAATGAAGTAAGAATACCATCACCTGTTGTAGCATGTTTAGAGAAGATAATATGTCCACTCTGTTCTCCACCGATGACATTGTTTTCTTCTACCATATTTTCATAGACATACTTATCTCCAACCTGAGTTTTAGCATATCCAATTCCAATTTCATCAAGTGCTTTATAAAGACCGATATTACTCATGATAGTAGTAACAATCTTATTGTTATTTAATTCGCCTCTCTGTTTTAATTCTTTACCACATACATAAAGGATTAAATCACCATCTACAAGACGACCAAATTCATCAACAGCTAAACATCTATCAGCATCACCATCATAAGCAAAACCTACATCTAAAGCATTAGCAGTTACAAATGACTGTAAAGCTTCAATATGTGTAGATCCACAATTTGTATTGATGTTAGTACCATCTGGTTCATTATTGATAACATAAGTCTTAGCACCTAATGCATCAAATACAGCTTTAGCAATACTTGAAGCAGATCCATTAGCACAATCAAGACCTACTTTTAAATCCTTGAAGGCACGTGTTGGAATACTCATCAAGTAACCAATATATCTATTTCTACCCATAGAGTAATCAACAGTACGTCCGATATTTTCTTTTACTGCAAATGGAATTTCATCCATTAAGCCATCAATATATTTTTCAATCGCATTTTCTACTTCTGCATTAAGTTTCTGACCTTTTGAATCAATAACTTTTAATCCATTGTCATAGAATGGGTTATGTGATGCAGAAATCATAATACCACAATCAAAACCATCAGTTCTTACAATATAAGAAACAGAAGGAGTTGTTGTGACATGTAAAAGATAAGCATCAGCACCAGAAGCAGTTAACCCTGAAACTAAAGCATATTCAAACATGTAGCTTGAACGTCTTGTATCCTTCCCAATTACAATCTTTGCCTTATGATTTCTACCATAATACCAGCCTAAATATCTTCCGACTTTATAGGCATGTTCAACAGTTAAATCAACATTGGCTTCTCCACGAAACCCATCAGTTCCAAAATACTTTCCCATTTTTAATCTCCTTATTCTTTTTCAATAGTCATGGATATCGTAATACTATCCACTGACATCTTAGAAATTGTATCATTCATTTCAAGCTTAATGCCCGAAATGGTAGTTGATCCAGCTAATTTTGATATATCTACCTTACAAGCAACAGAGGAGATATCATCAATATCACTTCTTGATCCATAAATAGTCACTGTAGAAGGTGAAAGAACATAACTAGTTAGCTTATATCCTTTCTTCAGATTTCCAGTAAACTGCGGCTTAACAGCCACAACCTTAGAATATGTATCAACTGAACATTCCGCCTTGATCTTAGTTGGTGAAATTGTACAATTGACCTTCTTTCCATTAGAATCTACAGCCTTCACAACAGATTCAGCTGTAAATGCTTTTGTCCTATTAGCGACATCTATTTCTGCAACGATATGATCAATCTTATTGAGTGTTGCTTTACTGGCATAAACATTAACACGTTCCTTAGAAAGTGAATTGACACTTACTGCATAACGTTCATCTAATTTATCTTCATTAATAAACTTCGGTTCTACCTTAAATGACTTAAATACCTTAGGTGCAATAGAGATAGAAGCTGTTTCTGGCATAATCATAACAGTAAGATTCTTAGAGAAGTTTCTATAAGAATATGTAACTGTGTGATTGCCTTGCTTATATTCAGATAAATTAACGTATACCTGATAATCCTTTTTTACTTGTTCAGTATAGATATCCAATGAAGGTCCAATTAAACCGACATTAACGGATGAAGGTAAACCGGATACTTCATATCCATCAGCGAGACCTTCAACTCTTACGGGAACATTCTTGATTGTCTTTCCTGATGTTGTAGATGTTAATACATCACCACCAGAAAATGTAAAGAACAGTACCAGTGTGAGAATCAATGAAATGAATCTTAATGAATGCTTGCTGTTAAGCATACGATCAAGCATCTTATTGATTGTGTTAAATACTTCAAAGAAAATGTTGATAGTCTTGGTTTTTCTTTCTTCAAGCTCAACCTTTTTTTCATTCTGACTTTTTCTTTCTTCCTGTTCTTTTTTTACAATCTTCAAGAAGAAATCTGTATTGGAGTCAGCACGTACTCTTTTATCTTTCTTATCATTCATCGAAATCACCTTCGTCCTCATGATACCAATTAAGTTCAGCTACAAGCTGAGCTCTCACTTCTCGTGGGTTGATTAATCTTAAATCACCGTGAGCCACGAATGAAATATTTCCTGTTTCTTCAGAAACAATGATTGTCAATGAATCGGTAATTTCACTAATACCGATGGCTGCTCTATGTCTTGCACCATACTGTGCAGGAACATCCTTGTTTGTAGGAGGATAAAAGCAAGCTGATGCTACAATACGATCATTTTTTATTATAGTAGCGCCATCATGAAGTGGTGTTCCTTCATAAAAAATAGTCTGTAGAACTTCATTCTTTATTTCCGAATCGTATTTGATTCCTGTATTGATAAAATCCTGTAAGGATTGTCTTCGTTCAAAAGTAATAAGAGCACCTGTATGCGTTTTTGATAAATACGTAATACAGTTAACTAATTCATTGATGATCTTCTCACGATCATCAGTCGATAATGAATTTGTGAATTCATTATTGGTCTGTCCCATTTTTTCAAGTAGGGTTCTGATTTCTGGCTGGAAAATAATTATGATAGCCAGTACTCCCCATGTTAAGACCGTATTGACTATACCGTCTAAAGTAGTAAAACCAAAAAAGCTAGTCATCATTTTAACCAATGCGATAACGATAAGCCCTTTAAAGAGCTGCATTGTACGGTTATTGTTTTTAAATGTGGATAAGGCAAAGTATATTAATACCCAAACTGCAGTTACATCAATAAGAACACGAATGGCTTTAATTATATTGCTGAATGTGAATAAGGACAATCCTGACATTTGTTTCACCTCGCTCATTAATAGTCATTATATCAGTTTTACAACTATAATGAAAGAGCTCACCCTAAAGTATAAAGGGTCAATTTTTGCAAAAAAAAAGGAGTCCCCTTGGGGACCGGACAGACTGGCAGCGTGCTGTTTTTGCCGTTTCCGACTATCGTCGCCGCTGCGATGCTTAACTTCCGTGTTCGGCATGGGTACGGGTGTGTCCATCGCGCCATCGCCGCCAGATTGTCCGCCGAGCCTTCAAAGCCGCACATGAATCTCTCTCATACTTCTTCGGTCAAGTCCTCGACCTATTAGTGCCGGTCCGCTGAACATGTCGCCATGCTTGCACTCCCGGTCTATCAACCTCGTCGTCTTCGAGGGGTCTTACTTGCTTGCG
>NZ_JNKN01000042.1 GCF_000702065.1 Kandleria vitulina DSM 20405
GAAGACTTGAATGTTAAGGGAATGGTTCGCAATCATAAGCTTGCGCAACACATAACAAGCTGCTCATGGTCTAAGTTCTTTGCAATGCTTGAATACAAAGCTACTTGGTATGGAAATGAAATAATCAAAGTTCCGACCATGTATCCTAGTAGTCAAACTTGTAGCTGCTGCGGATATAAAAATCCACTTGTAAAGAACCTCTCTGTTAGAGAATGGGAGTGCCCTAAATGCCACACAAGGCACGATAGAGACACTAATGCGAGTATAAATATCTTGAACAAAGGGCTTTCGGTAGCCTAACATACAAAAATACCGTAGGACATACGGAAATTTACGCTTGTGGACATTGTGTAAGACGAGCCGACAAGGTGACTTGTTAGGAACGCAGTAGTGGTTGAAGCAAGAATCCCACGACTTTAGTCGTGTGGAGTGTCAACATTACCCAAGATTACGGATTAGCTTCTTTGCTTATTTTAAAAGGAGCAAGGGTGATACATGTCAACGGGTTTATTCTTGATGAAGATAATATCTATTCCTATCTTGCATCAAGATATGAAAGTGCTAAAGCAAGAAGAAGCAAAAAGAAAACAAAACAGATGAAAAAGCGTTCATCTGATATGCAAGAAAACTTGCTGTCGTGTGTAAAGTTCACAATAGAATCGCATAATTAGCCACATAATGTGGCTTTTTAAATGGAAAAAAACAGAATAAAATGTGAAAGTGCTCCAACCTCTTTTAAAGCTTGTTCATCTATGTAAAATGAAAACAAGAAAAGGAGGTATATACAATGAAACAAGCTGTTGTCGCAATGCTTTGTGCAGGAATGATTTCTTCTATGGCCATCAGTGAAATACATGGAGCTGATACGCAAAATTTTGATTATACAGGAAACTACAGTGCTGTCTTGAAAAATAAGAGTGCTTCAAATAAAACTTATACGTCAAAGACATTTGATCAAAATACTGCCCTGGCAAATAATGGTACAGTAACACTGGATAGTGTGAAACTTATTAAGACAGGATCAGACAATGATGGAGATGCCACAAACTTCTATGGTGTCAATTCCAATGTGCTCGCTATTGGTTCATCAGCGAAGGCTTATATAAAAAATAGTGCTATTGTCTCAAATTCAACGGGGACAAATGGTGTTTTTGCTACTAACAAAGGTACAGTTTATCTAAATAACAGCACCATAAAAACTGTAACTGGTGACAATGCTCGTGGTCTTGATGCAACTTATGGCGGAACTATTATCGCCAATAAGATGACAATCTCAACTGAAGGTGCACATAGTGCTACATTGGCTACTGATAGAGGAGGTGGAACAATCTCTGTTACTAATTCTAAACTTAGTACCAAAGGTTCAGGTTCACCGTTGATTTATTCCACTGGAACAATTGAAGTCGATCATGTTTCAGGAACATCCTCAACTTCTCAGATTGCTGGTATGGAAGGTAAGAACGTTATTCTTATCAATAATTCCAAATTGACAAGTACAAGTGATCAGACATCAGGAAGTGATCCAGTGAAGAATGGGGTTATTATCTATCAGTCTACAAGTGGTGATGCTGATACGTCATCATCAACGGTAGCACATTTCCAGGCAGTAGATTCTACATTATCTTCTTCTATTACGAGTGGATCTATGTTCTACTTAACTAACACTTCAGCTAATGTGATCTTGAAAAATACAACCTTAAACTTCAATAGTAATAAGGTCAATCTTTTACAGGTAGAAGGCAATAATGCCAATAGCTGGGGAACTGCGGGATCGAATGGCGCAAGTGTCAACTTCACAATGATTAACCAGAAAGCAACAGGAAATATTAGTGTAGATACTATTTCAAGTGCTAACGTGTATGTTACATCTTCTTCTACTTATAAAGGTAAAACATCCATTACTACTAATAGTGTCAATACCAATAAAACTGATGCACCAATCACAATGAATGTAGATAAAACAAGTACATGGGTAGTAACAGGCAATTCTACACTCGCTAATCTTAATGTAGAAGATGGTGCTAAGATTGTAGATACAGATGGAAAGACTGTAACTATTAAAGTCAATGGTGTGACTAAAGTACAAGGTACCTCTTCTTATGTCATCAATGTAACAGGAACATATTCTACAACGGTAAAATTGACAAGCAATAACAGCTTAAAGACTGCTACAAGCAGAAAAGACTTTGATCAGTATTTTAATACCACTACAACATATGGGACAAACAGTGGTAGTCAAGGTTCTAGCATTTCTACAAGTGGAATAAGTATTTCTACTGATACGAATAAGAATTATTCTTCTTCTAATACTTCATCATCAACGAATACACCTTATATGATTATAGGAGCATTGCTTTTATCATTGATGGTTTATATTATAAATATTATTGTTTTCAGGAAATAGAGGCATTTTGCCTCTATTTTTTGATATAATAATTTCAGTGAGGTATGGTTATGAAAAAGATGATAAGTATGCTTATCTGTTTCCTGTTGGTAGGATGTCAGGTAAGCAATCCTGAAAAGGGGAGTAAGAAAGCATTTCAGTTTATTAATGAGAAAGGAATGACGTTATCTACTAGGTTTAGGACACCTGAGGGATATAAGCGCAAGAAAAGCGCTCTAGGCGATTTCCTTGCGGATTATCCGCTGAAGAAATCAGGGAGTCCGGTTCTTTTATATAATGGTAAAAGAAGACTTAACCAAGGTGGACATGTAGCAGTATTTAAATTCCCCATTGAAAAGTATGATCTTCAGCAGTGTGCCGATTCAGTCATGAGAGTCTATATTGAATATTACTGGCATACGAATCAGAAGGATAAGATTGCCTTTCATTTTGTAGATGGTTTCCTTTGTGACTATAATCATTGGAAAGAAGGGTATCGTGTACGTTTTAACAATAATAAGAGCACCTGGGTAAAAAGTGCTAGCTATGATGATTCCTATAGTAATTTAAAAAAATATATGCGTGTTTTATTTGCTTATGCATCAACTCTTTCTTTAAAAGAAGAATCACAGCCTACGACTTTATCTGACTTGAAGGTAGGGGATATTTTCATTAAAGCAGGAAGTCCTGGCCATGTTGTAATGGTAGTGGATGTCTGTGAAAAGAATGGCAAGAAGGCTTTCCTGCTTGCGCAAGGATTTATGCCCGCACAGGAATTTCATGTGATCAATAATCCTGCACATTCTGATGATCCGTGGTATTATGAAGAAGAAGTGACTTATCCATTTATGACAATGGAATATACCTTCTCAAAAGGAAGTCTAAGAAAATTAATTTAAGGAGATTGAAATGAATACTTTACCATCAGATCCAATAATGCTTTTAAGTGTTATTAACATGAAATTAAGAGATCAGTATGATTCACTTGATAGTCTTTGTGATGATTTAGATGTCAATAAAGAAGAAATCATCAATACATTATCTTCAGTGAATTATGTTTACGATGAAACACAAAATCAATTTAAGTAGAATGTGTCGAAAATCCGAGTAATTACTCGGATTTTTTAGCTTATTTAGAATAATCTATTTCATTTTTGATGAAGAGTGATATAATACCCTTATCTAAATTAAGGGGGAAAATCGTATGTTGAAGTTAGAAGATTTTAAGCAAGCTAAGAAAAGAGTCGATGAAGTCATTATTCCTACCCCACTTATTTATAGTCAGCCATTCTCAGATGAATGTCGCAATAAAGTGTACATTAAACCAGAAAATCTACAGAGAACTGGAGCCTTCAAGATCAGAGGTGCCTATAATAAGATTTCTAAATTATCACAGGAAGATAAAGAAAAAGGGTTGATTGCGGCTAGTGCCGGCAACCATGCACAAGGTGTTGCTTACGCTGCCCATATGCAAGGAGTAAAAGCTGTGATCTGTATGCCTGCACATACTCCGCTAATCAAGGTGGAAAATACTGAACAGTTAGGTGCAGAAGTGGTGCTTCATGGAGAAGTCTACGATGATGCATACGCTAAAGCAGTAGAGCTTATGAAAAAAGAAGGATATACTTTTATTCATCCATTTGATGATGAAGATGTCATCGAAGGACAAGGAACAATCGCTTTAGAAATTCTTGAAGAATTACCAGATGCAGATATCATCCTTGTACCAGTTGGTGGAGGAGGATTGATTTCTGGAGTAGCAGCAGCTGCTAAAGCTATTAATCCACAAGTTAAAATGATAGGTGTTGAACCAGAAGGGGCTGCTAGTGCCCTAGCTGCCATCAATGAAGATGCAGTAGTAACACTTGCGGAAGCTAATACCATTGCGGATGGTACAGCTGTAAAGACAATTGGTTCTACACCATTTGAATACATTAAAAAATATGTTGATGGAATTATCACAGTTACCGATTATGATCTAATGAAAGCCTTCCTTGTGATGGTAGAAAAACATAAACTCGTTGCAGAAAACTCTGGTATCTTGCCATTAGCCGCATTAAGAAAGCTTAATGAGAAGAACAAAAAAGTTGTCTGCCTTGTCTCAGGTGGAAACATTGATGTACGTAGTATTTCATCAATGATCAATAAGGGACTAATTGAGAGAGGAAGAATCTTCTCATTCTCAGTACAGCTCCCAGATAAGCCAGGACAGCTTGTCTATGTATCTCAGGTGCTTGCTAAATTAAATGCGAACGTTATCGCTGTAGATCACAATCAGTTCAGAAACTTCGAAGACTTTGGTGAAGTAGAATTGAGAGTGACATGTGAAACAAATGGTGAAAGTCATATTCATGCTATTATGGAAGCATTTAGAAAAGATGGCTATACAATTACGAGAATCAATTAATGCAAATGTTTTTTAAACATTTGCATTTCTTTATCTTTATGAGAAAATATAAAAAGGAGGGCAGATTATGAATGAATTTATAAATACGATACTTGATGTCTTTAAACAGCGTCGTACACGTGTTGTTAAGCCACATCCACTTATTGTGGATGTATTGATCATTGTTGCACTTGCAATTTATTATTATGTAAATCATCCACCAATTAATATACGTAATCCTGAATCTTACGGTTTCCTTGTGATGATAGGAATCGCACTACTTATCATTATTCCAGGAAGAATGAATAAACAGGAAATGAGAGATAAGGCACGAATAGGTGTAAGTGGACTAGTGCTGCTTCTTGTGGTAGGAGGAGTCATCAGCTGGGCTTTTACATTACGTATATTCCATGCCAAACTTTATTCTAATAGAGTGACAGTTGAAAATGTGAAGTTTTCCAATAAAACACTAAAGGAAGTAGATTTCACAAAAACACCGATCATCGATCGCGATAGCACGATGAAATTAGGGGATAAGGTCATGGGAGAAATGCCTGAACTTGTCTCACAGTTTGAAGTTTCTAATGAATATACGCAAATTTCATATAAGGGTGGCGTATATCGTGTAACCCCATTGGAATATCCAGGTTTTATTAAATATCTTAATAACCGGGAAGGTATTCCTGCTTATATTCGTGTTAATTCTACAACCGGAAAGACTGAGCTGGTTAAATTAAAGAGTCTTGGTCTTAAACCGATGAAGTATGTTCCATCAGCTTATTTTGGACATAATCTCAATAGAAAACTACAGATTGATTATCCAACATGTAACTTTGGAAAACCTTCATTTGAAATAGATGAAAAGGGTTATCCTTGGTATATATGTACAACTTATAGCTACTATGGTGTTGGCAATAAGAAATATGTTAATGGGATGGTTCTATTTGATCCAATTACCGGACATTCCAAGAAATATGATGTTGGACATTTTCCTGAATGGGTAGATCGTATTTACCCAGAAAGCCTCGTAATGCAGGAGATTGATGATAATGGATCATTAAAATCCGGCTATCTTAACTCAGTGTTCTCACAAAAGAATGTAATGCTGACGAGTGATGGATATAATTATCTAGAAAAAGATGGAGATATCTGGATCTACAGTGGAATAACGTCAGCTAATAACGACTCATCTAACTTAGGTTTTGTTTTAACAAACTTAAGAACACATAAGACAATTAAATTCTCTTGTCCAGGTGCTAATGAGCAGGCTGCTATGGAATCAGCTGAAGGGGAAGTCAAGAATTATGGCTATAAGGCAACTTTCCCATTGCTGGTCAATGTGAATGGCAATCCTGTCTATCTTCTTTCATTAAAAGATAATGGTGGACTTGTGAAGAAGTATGCCATGGTTGATGCTAGAGATTATCAGAAAGCATCAACTTACTCAGCGGCTTCATATAAGAACCTTTCTAAATTAATGAAAGAGTACTTATTAGAGACAGGAGAGGAATCAGTAGATCAAGATCTTCAAGATGAATCTATTAAAGTAAAAAGCTTTACGACATTCATTGTGGATGGAAAATCAAAAGTCTATATCGTAGATGATAAAGACAGGAAGTTTAAGGTAGAAGTATCTTCCGCAAATGAGAATATTCTCGCTTTCTTAAAGACTGGAGATACACTTCATATTACTTATAAGAAGTCTGATAATATTAATATTATTAAAGAAATTCTTTCATAATGACTGTAATTAAAATTATAAAGAAGATGATTTATCTTGATATAATGGGACAATTATTATATAGTTGTTCCAAGAGGTGATAGATAATGAATTTGACGTTAGTGAATAAAATGAGCAATATTTCAATTATTCAGACGTCTGTTGTTTTTGTCATTTCTTGTTTTTATAATTTTTTTATCATTGAGACATGTCATTTTGATATGTCTCTTTTTTGTAAATAAGGGGGATATAAGATGCCAAAGAGAGATGATATTAATAAAGTATTAGTAATCGGGTCTGGACCAGTTGTCATTGGTCAGGCTGCAGAATTTGACTATGCCGGAACACAGGCATGTAAAGCATTAAGAGGATTAGGATACCAGGTTGTCCTTGTTAATAGTAATCCTGCTACAATCATGACAGATCCAGAAACAGCGGATGTGACATATATTGAACCATTAAATGTTTCAAGATTAGAACAGATTATTGCTAAAGAAAGACCTGATGCCTTACTTCCAAACTTAGGAGGACAGAGTGCCTTAAACTTATGTTCAGAATTAAATGAAAAAGGTATTCTAGAAAAATATGGTGTTCAGGTATTAGGTGTAAAAGTTGATGCGATTGAACGTGGAGAAGACCGTCTTGCATTTAAACAGACAATGGATGAAATTGGTATTGAAATGGCAAGATCAGAAGTATGTCATTCAGTTGAAAAAGCCTTAGAGATTGCTGATCGCTTAGGCTATCCAGTAGTTGTTAGACCAGCCTACACAATGGGTGGTGCCGGAGGAGGACTTGTCTATAATATCGAAGAATTAAAGACAGTCGTTTCTAGAGGGTTAGCGGCATCAATTGTTAATGAGTGTCTTATTGAAGAATCAATTCTAGGCTGGGAAGAACTAGAAGTAGAAGTTGTAAGAGATGCTAAAAACAATATGATTACTGTATGTTTCATTGAAAACATTGATCCAATGGGTGTACATACCGGAGATTCTTTCTGTTCAGCACCAATGCTGACAGTGCCACAGTCAGTGCAGGATCGATTAAAAGATCAGGCATTCAGAATTGTTGAACATGTTGGTGTCATCGGTGGCACAAACGTTCAGTTTGCCCATGATCCAAAGACAGACCGTATTGTCGTTATTGAAATCAATCCAAGAACATCACGTTCATCAGCTTTAGCCTCAAAAGCTACAGGGTTCCCAATTGCCTTAGTATCCGCAATGTTAGCAGCTGGATTGACATTGGATGAAATCCCTGATTCAAAGTATGGAACTTTAGATCGTTATGTCCCAGATGGAGAATATGTAGTTATCAAGTTTGCAAGATGGGCATTTGAAAAATTCAAGGGTGCACAAGATAAGCTTGGTACACAGATGAAAGCTGTCGGGGAAGTCATGAGTATCGGAAAGACTTATAAAGAAGCTTTCCAGAAAGCTATCAGATCACTTGAAATTGGTCAGTATGGACTTGGATATAGAGCTAATCTTAATGAATTAAGCAAAGAAGAACTATTAACAAAGCTTACTGTTCCTACTTCACAAAGACAGTTCATCATGTATGAAGCTTTAAGAAAAGGTGCAACTGTTGAAGAATTACATGAATTAACACAGATTAAGACTTGGTTTATTGAACAGATGAAAGAATTAGTAGATGAAGAAGAAGCTCTACTAAAATATAAAGGACAGTCTTTACCTGAAGAAGCAATGAGACAAGCTAAATTAGATGGATTCTCTGATAAGTATCTTTCTACAATTCTTCAAGTAGAAGAAGAACAAGTAAGAAATGATAGATTAAGCTATGGCATAAGACAAGCCTGGGAAGGTGTGCATGTTTCATCTACTCAAGATAGTGCATATTATTATTCTACTTATCATATTAAGGATGAAAGCCCCGTTTCATCTAATAAGAAAATCATGATTCTTGGTGGTGGACCAAATAGAATCGGACAAGGTATTGAATTTGACTACTGTTGTGTACATGCTTCATTAGCGTTAAAGAAGCTTGGCTTTGAAACAATTATTGTAAACTGTAACCCAGAAACAGTATCAACAGATTATGATACTTCTGATAAGCTTTACTTTGAACCATTAACATTAGAAGATGTATTAAGCATCCATGAAAAAGAACAGCCAGTAGGTGTCATTGCTCAGTTTGGTGGACAAACACCATTAAACTTAGCTGATGACTTAAAGAAAGCTGGTGTTAATATTCTAGGAACTTCACCAGAAACAATTGATGAAGCAGAAGATCGTGATTTATTCAATGAAATGATGAAGAAACTAGATATCCCAATGCCAGAATCAGGAATGGCAGTCACAGTAGATGATGCGTTAGCAATCTCTAAAAAGATTGGCTATCCATTAATGGTAAGACCATCATTCGTATTAGGTGGAAGAGGCATGGAAGTTGTCTATGATGATGAAGCACTTAAGCAGTATATGAATGCAGCTATCGGTGTAACACCAGAAAGACCAATTCTCGTCGATCGTTTTTTATCAAATGCGATGGAATGTGAAGCAGATGCTATTAGCGATGGGGAAAATGTCTTTGTCCCAGCAGTTATGGAACATATCGAATTAGCAGGGGTACATTCAGGAGATTCTGCCTGCATTCTTCCATCAAGACATATTCCAATGAGACATGTAGAAACAATCAAGGAATATACAAGAAAGATTGCCAAGGAAATGAATGTTCGTGGTTTAATGAATATGCAGTATGCGATTGCGGATGATAAAGTGTATGTCTTAGAAGCAAACCCAAGAGCATCAAGAACAGTCCCTCTTGTATCAAAGGTCTGCAATATTAACATGGTAAAACTTGCAACTGAAATTGTGACATTGCCATTAACAGGAAATCAGTCACCAGTTCTTTCTCTAAAAGAAAAGAAGATTCCACATGTGGGTGTAAAAGAAGCAGTCTTCCCATTCAATATGTTCCCAGAAGTAGACCCAATACTTGGACCTGAAATGAGATCTACAGGAGAAGTATTAGGATTAGGTTCTTCTTTTGGATCAGCTATGTATAAAGCAGAAGAAGGTGCTTCAGTTATCCTTCCTACTGAAGGAAAGGTTCTCTTCTCAGTAAACGATAGAGATAAGAGTGAAGTTGTAGAACTTGCAAGAGGATACTATGACGCAGGATTTGATATTGTCGCTACAGGTGGAACATACGCACTTATTAATGAAGCAAATATTCCAGTAGAAAAGATCAATAAGATCTATGAAGGACAGCCAAATATCACTGATGCAATGATCAATAGAGAATTAGCGATTGTCATTAATACACCAGCAGGTAAACAATCAGTACATGATGACTCATATATCCGTAAAGCAGCCATCAAGCAGAATATTCCATATATGACAAATATCTCTGCAGCGAAAGCTTGTTTAGAAGGTATTATGGAAATGAAAATTCATGGTCCTCATGAAGTAAAATCACTTCAGGAATATCACAGTGAAATAAGAGACTAAAGAGAGAAAATATTTTCTCTCTTTTTCAATAACTATTTTTTAAAAAACATTGTTTTTATTTTATAAGGTTATTCTTTATTCTATAATATAATCGATAAGAAATATGGAGGATGGAATGATGAAAAAACTTTTTGCTTGTTTTCTTTGTCTTCTTCTTGTAGCCTGTGGAAAAGAGCATGCCCCATTGGTAGAGAAAACAGATAATCTTGAAAGTATTATCGTATTATTTAGTGATAAGAGTAACGTCTATAAAGATAAGAATGATATGTCTTCAATTATCAATTATCTTAAAAAGGCACAATGGACTGCTGAATCAATAAATGACACACCGGATAAAAAAGAATATGGCACAATAACACTTAAATATAAGAGTGAAGAAACGAAAATCTATTGTTATACTGAGGATAACAAGCAGTATTTTGAAAGTCCTTACATTGGTGTTTATGAACAGGTACAAGCATTGGATACTTTTTTAGCAAAATTGAGTAATGAGTAATCAAGATTTATTTGATAAATTAAAATAATATCGATAAACACAACACTTTCTTGATGTCAAATATTATGTTATATCATCTTCTTATAACGAGGGACTTTATCGATTTTGATCATTTATTGTATAATATAGGCAAGCGAGGAACAGTTATGGAAAGAGTAAAAGAACAGTTCAAAATTATTAAAGAAAAGGGTATTGATGTATCCAATCCCCAGAAAGTAATGAATGAAGCCGTTGACCTAGGCTATTTCGAATTAGCTATCTATGTAGCCGATCACCGCAATTTTTATTTGGATTCTATCCAAAAGTTTTAGCAGGTTCTACCTGCATTTTTTCTTTACAAAGATATTATTGGATATATAATATACGAAAAAGAGAGGGTGATCTTCTTGATTAAAAAATTATTGCTTTTACCGTGTATTCTTTTACTGGTTGGTCTTTATATCTTAGGAAATGCGATTAGTATATGGAACTATGCCAACTATGATCAGGCCAAGAAAGCAGATGTGATCATTGTGCTGGGTGCTTCTGTAGAATATACGAGAGTTTCACCAGTCTATCGTGAACGTATCAATCATGCGATAGATCTATATAATAAGGGATATGCCAAGTATATTATCTTTACTGGCGGAAAGATTGCCGGACAGGATTACTCAGATTCCTCTGTTGCAAAATATTATGCGATAGATAAGGGTGTTGATGAAGATAATATCTTTATTGAAGAAAAATCTACTTATACTAAAGAAAATCTTCAGTATGCAAAACAGATTATGAATCAGAAAGGCTTTTCTTCAGCAATTGTCGTAAGTGATCCTTTACATATGAAACGAGGCATGCTGATGGCGAAAGACGTCGGCATTGCCACTGCTTATTCTTCGCCTACACCGACAACAATGTATAAAAGTAGAAGTGCAAAAATTAATTTTTTGAAGAAAGAACTCTTTGTTTATATCGCCTACAAGTTTTATCGTATAGGCATCTTGTTCACTTCTTTTCTCTAAAAACTCCAGAAATGGAGTTTTTTTATACTGATTATATTTATAAAGTTCCCGACAGAAAACCCACGTGCCTTTAGGCCGTGGGATGAATGGCGGTTAGAATATATATTTTACTAGAATAAAATATCAGTAAAATATATGGTATAATATACATACAGGAAATCCTATTTCCGAGTCTTTAGAAAGGAGAAAGCTGTATGCATCTTACCGTAAAACAACAAGTAAAGCGTCTTTCAAAGGAAGATTACAGAACTATAAGAGAACTGTGCCATATAGCAAAGAATCTTGCCAATGAAGCCATTTACAATGTAAGACAGTATTACTTTTCTGAGGGCGAG
>NZ_JNKN01000043.1 GCF_000702065.1 Kandleria vitulina DSM 20405
TCAATGATTTCAGCGGGTCTGTATTCTTTTCTGAAATCCTCAATAAATCTGAATTTGTCGCATGTATTGATTTTTTTTGAATATTGTCGTATTATCATATTGTCGTATGATGGGTGATGAATCAAACTTTGGTCAGGGAGATTCATCACTCTTTTTCTTTCTGAAGGATTGGTATGATACTATTGTACCCCATGCCTTTCCCGCAGATCAAAAAAGAGCGGGTACTGGAAAATATTTCCAGAAACCCGCTGAAAGTAACAGAAAGATGATTTCCCGCAGTTTGGAAGATCATCTTAAAAGATGAGAACTTTGTTTCTCATCTTTTTTTGAGAAATGATTTATGATAAAATTTGAAGAAGAAAAGGGGAGTCAATATGGAAAAAGTATGTCCTCTCTGTGGTGGAGAATTAAAAAAAGAATACTGTGACCATGGTCCATTTTATACTTGTGTGAATGAAGAATGTGAATACAAGGAAGATGAACTAGGTAAACTCATCAAGGAGAATGAAAGAGAATATATCTATAAGACTCCATTAGATGATCTTCCTCCACGCAAGAGAAGAGAATATATGCTACAAATGTCACCGCACATGCGTGTGCTAAGTGTGATAGAAGCTATTTTGCTGTTGCTTACAATCATATCATTATTTATCGATTCATTTCTGTTTGCTGTTATTTCAGTTTCTCTTCTTGTTATCATTGCTATCTTTATGGCAAGAGATTTCCTCTTCATGAAAAGATTGCTTTCAGCTACAAAAGAGGAACAGGATGACTACATCATTGATCGTATGAATGATGAATTTCAAAAAGAAATGATCAAAGATCAGTATCTGAAATCTCATCCTTCAAAGACTGATGTTTCTTCTTTTTATATCAAGAGGAAGTTCTTTTTCTATCTTTTAAGATTAAAGCGAAAAGGCTTGCCTTATCGTTTTATGACTGATCCAATCTTTTCAGATCAGATTATGACAAAGGTAAGAAAAGAAACAGATATGGCTTATAAGATTCTTATTCAGGATAAGAAGAATGAATTGAATTCTTTGTATTATAAGCGTTTTGATCTTCTTGAAGAACTAGAAGAAAAACATTTTAAGGATTATGGACATGATGTCAGAATCAACTTCCATAATGGAGAAGTGCGTATCGGTGATGAACGCATGAAATCTAAGGATATCAAGAAGGTCAACATGGTCAATAACGTCTATGATGATGAAATTGTCATGCAGGGAGATGAACAGCTTGCCTATAGCTATAAGCACGGTGCTGATCTGACACGTATACCAGTTAAGATGTGTGATCATATGGAAATTGTCGTTGAGACAAACAATAAGACACATCACATTGTCTTATTGGATCATTCTCTTGCTATGAAATCACCTGAATATAGTTCTTATTCTAATGATTGTTATAATGTAACCGGAGGATTAAGACGTGCCATGCGTACACCACCTTCAGATGATCATTCATTAGAAGAATCTCCAGAAGTGTTAGCACTAGATAAAGAAATGGAAGAAAAACAGGAAGAACTGCGTACTTTGCTTATTGAAAAGCCAGTCTACAAGGTACCAGACTGTTATAAGATGAAGGAATAAAGACTCACTTTTATGTGGGTCTTTTATTATTTTCATCTAACTTATTGTAAATTATTTATTTCACGGTATAATGTGATAGGATTTAATTAAATAAACAAAAAGTTTACTAAATTAAACAGAGGTATCACAGATGGAAATTGGACATAAGTTAAAAGAACTGCGATTAAAAAATGAATTGACACTAGAAGAGCTCGCATCACGTAGTGAAGTCACCAAAGGCTTCCTCTCTCAATTAGAAAGAGATCTGACCAGCCCCAATATAGCTGCTTTAGAAAATATTCTAGAAGCGCTTGGAACAACGCTTGGTGAGTTCTTTAAAGAGGAGGAAGATAAGCGTTATGTTTTTACGAAAGAAGATTACTTCGTAGATGAAAGAGAAAACGAATGCATTGAATGGATTGTGCCCAATGCACAAAAAAATGTGATGGAGCCTGTTCTTTTGCATCTTCATCCAAAAAAGAAGACAAGAGTTATTACCAGCTATGATGGCGAAGAGTTTGGCTATGTCTTAAAAGGTGAACTTGAACTCTTTATGGATGATAAAAAACATGCAGTCAAGCAGGGAGAAACATTCTATATAAGTGGTGTAAACAGTCATTATCTCTTTAATCCATCAAAAGATGATACCGATGTCCTATGGATTTCTACACCACCACAATTTTAAGGGGATACAATTATGGATGAAAAAAGAAAAATCATTGAATTTAAGCATATCGTAAAAAACTTTGACGATATGCAGGTACTAAAAGGTATCGATTTAGATATATATGAAAATGAATTTGTTACATTGCTAGGACCTTCGGGATGTGGTAAGACAACATTACTACGAATACTTGGGGGATTCATTGAAGCAACGGATGGACAGGTTCTTTTAAATGGAGAAGATATCAAAGACTTACCTCCTTATAAAAGAGAGCTTAATACAGTCTTCCAGAAGTATGCACTTTTCCCTCATATGAATGTCTATGACAATATTGCCTTTGGCTTAAAGATCAAAAAAGAAGCAAAAGATGTCATTGATCAGAAAGTCATGAAGATGCTTAAGCTTATTGGTCTAGAAGGCTATGAGAAAAAAGATGTCACTTTAATGTCAGGTGGTCAGCAGCAGCGTGTCGCTATTGCAAGAGCGCTTGTCAATGAACCAGCAGTATTGCTGCTAGATGAACCATTAAGTGCCTTGGATGCTCGTTTAAGAAAAGAAATGCAGTATGAACTTAAACGTATCCAGCAGGAAGTAGGAATTACATTCATCTTTGTAACACATGATCAAGAAGAAGCCTTAACAATGTCTGATAAAATTGTCATCATGAAAGAAGGAGAAATCCAGCAGGTAGGAACACCTCAGGATATCTACAATGAACCAGTGAACCGTTATGTTGCTTCATTTATTGGTGAATCCAATATCGTAGATGGACGCATGGTTAAAGATGAAGTCGTACGTTTTGATGATATTGACTTCGAATGTGTCGACAAAGGATTCAAGCCAATGGAAAAAGTAGATGTTGTCATTCGACCAGAAGATATCGACATTGTCGATAAAGAAAAAGGAAAAATGACAGGTATTGTCTCTTCAGTACTCTTTAAGGGAGTACATTATGAAATCATGGTAGAAACTGTTCCTGGTACAACTGTTACTGTTAATATGCATGTACAAAAAAATAGTGCCAATGTGGTAAGTGAAGGAGAAGAATCCATTAGTGCCAATGATTTCTATCTTGACTTAGAAGATATGGAAGGCATCGATGAAAAAGAAATCATCGCCCGTGCAGATGCCCAGGCATGGATTCCTGAAACCGATGAAAACATTTCAATTGCCAATATTTCCACGGATTTAAAACAGGAAGTAGGGGAATATGAAGTTACATTCTCTACTTCTAATGGAACATCTATTACTAGAAAAATTCGTGTCATTGATCAAAGAGTCATTGAAAACAAGAAAGCCAATGAAGCTATTTCTGCTTTCAATTTCTTTAAGACAATCGATGAAATTCAGGAATCAATGGCCTTGGATACAGACTTGCGTGTATGGGCTAATGCTCAGGCATGGAAGTTGACTGATGAAGATGAAGATATTGAACTTAATGTAGATTACGACTTTGATGCAGAGTCCATTCATGAAGGAATCTATCCAGTCACATTCTCTACAACAGGACGTATGTTCAAGATTCATACGACAAAATATTGTGAAGAAGGAAAGGAAGTCGGTTTATCTTTCCAAGCTGAAAATATTCATGTCATGGAGAAGATGGGATTCTAATGAAAAGATTTAGAGCGTTAGCGATTCCTTATGTCATCTGGGCAATGCTCATGCTGCTATTACCGATGCTGCTGATTGCATTCTATTCTGTCATGAAAGCAGGCAACAGCGTGCTGCCATTCAGATTGACTTTCGCACATTATATTAAGTTCTTTACTGATCCTGATTTCTTATTGATATTAGGTCGTTCTTTATTGATAGCTATTAAGACAACGATTATTTGTCTTCTTATTGGTTATCCAATCGCATTCTTTATTTCACGTTCATCAGAAAAGATGCAAAAAACATTGGTACTTCTTATTACTTTACCAATGTGGATCAATATGCTCGTACGTACTTATGCCTGGATTGGACTTTTATCTAACGATGGCATCTTTGCAGCACTGTTGAAATTTTTAGGTTTTAAACATGTAAACCTTCTTTATACTGAAACAGCGGTACTTATTGGGATGGTCTACAACTTCCTTCCATTTATGATCTTACAGATCAATACCGCATTAACAAAAATGGATAAGTCATTGCTTGAAGCGGCCAACGATCTTGGAGCCAATAAGGTACAGACATTTAGACGTGTTATCTTCCCGTTATCAATCTCTGGGGTTGTATCAGGTATTACATTAGTATTCCTTCCAGCAGTAAGCTCATTCTTTATCCCTAAATTATTGGGTGGAGGACAATACTTCCTAATCGGTAATGTCATTGAAAACCAGTTCATCACTGTTGGTGAATGGAACTTTGGTTCTGCTATTTCAATGATCATGGCTATCATCATGATGCTTTCAATGATGGCTGTAAGACGTGCTGAACGTCGTTCAGGTGAGGAGGTGTCATCATAATGAAAGAAGAAAAAAGATATTTCGGCAGCATATTGATGACACTGGTCGTAGTGTTCTTCTATATGCCCATCATCTTCATGATGATTTTCTCATTCAATAGTTCTAAATCATTAACACACTTCACAGGATTCTCATTGTACTGGTATAAGACAATGTTAAAGAATCATTCAATGATGGAATCCTTGTATATCACTATTATCGTTGCGGTACTTGCAACATTCATTTCTACAATCATAGGTACAGTAACAGCCATCGGATTGTCACAATCAGGAAAACGACTTAGACGTTTTGTTAATGTGATGAATGATTTCCCATTAATGAACCCTGATATTGTCACTGCCATCGGCATGATGCTATTGTTTATCACATTAAATATCCCTAAAGGCTTTATGACATTGCTGTTGGCACATATTGCCTTCTGTATACCTTATGTCATCTTAAGCGTTTCACCACGAGTACGTGCACTTGACCCTAATATTGCAGAAGCAGCAATGGATCTAGGGGCAACTCCAACACGTGCCATGTGGCAGGTTATTGTTCCACAAATTACCCCAGGTATTATTTCTGGTGCCTTGATCGCATTTACAATGTCATTTGATGATTTCATCATCTCTTACTTTGTAACTGGTGGGGGTATCAAGAACTTAAGTATTATGGTTTACACAATGAGCAAGCGTGTCAATCCGAGTGTCAATGCCATTAGTACAGTTGTTGTTATCTTAGTGACAATTGTTCTTGCTATTGTTAATATTCTACCTATTCTTGCAAAAAGAAGACGTGAACAATCGACACATAACGAATTGGCACAGCGCAAGACTTGGCCAAAGGTTGTCGCTGTTGTTGCGGTTGCATGTGTGGTGATTGGTTCAGTTTTCGCATTACGTCAAACAAGCAATCGTCCTTATGCAGGACAGGAGCTTCATATCTATCTGCCAGGTGAATACCTCTCAGAAGATGTTGTCTCTGACTTCGAAAATGAAACAGGTGCCAAGGTTGTCGTAGATAACTTTGATTCCAATGAACAGATGTATATTAAAGTCGCAAACGGAGAGCGTTTTGATATTCTTGTACCAAGTGATTATATGATTGAAAGATTAAAGAATGAAAATCTTTTACAGAAGATTGATAAACCTGCTTTAAAAGATACATTCAATGCAATTAACAAGGATATCTTGAATCTTTCTTTCGATAAGAATAATGACTATTCAATGCCTTATTTCTGGGGAAGTGTAGGTATTGCCTACGATAAAAGAAAAGTTTCTATTCAAGAACTTGAACATGATGGATTCAATATTTTCCTTAATACCAAATTCAAGGGAGATATCTATCTCTATGATTCAGAACGTGATTCTTTCATGATGGCTCTTAAGGCATTAGGATATTCGATGAATACATCAAACAATGATGAACTTCAGAAAGCTTATAAATGGCTAGAAAAATCAGTTAAGACAATGAAGCCAGAAATTGTTACGGATGAAATTATCGATAATATGAGACAGACAAGAAAAGCGCTAGGACTGGTTTATTCTGGTGATGCTGCTTCAATAATTAGCGATAATAAAAATGTCGGATTCTATATGCCAAAAGAAGGTACAAACATCTGGACAGATGCGATGTGTATTCCAAAGAATGCCAAGAATCCAAAATTGGCACATGAATGGATGAACTACATCAATTCAAAAGAAGCCGCTACTGAAAACTCTAAGTATGTCGGCTATACATCTCCACGTAAGGATGTTGAAGAAGAATTATCCACTTCTACATTTAAAGGCAATGAAGCCTATACACCACGTTCATCTTACAGTAAAGATGAAGTCTTTAATTACAATGATCGAACAAGAAAAACAATTGCGACATTGTGGTCTAGAGTAAAGATTGTCGCAAGTAACTCATAAGGTTTATTATGGAAGAAGAAATAGTAAGTAAACTTTTGAAAAAGATGTTAAGCGATGCGGATGAAAAAGAACTAGAAATTATCCGCATGATGCTTGAAGGTTATCAGCTTATAAAATATAAGGAGAGATTATCAAAAAAATAATCTCTCCTTTTCCTTTTCTATCACTTTATGATAGAATACCTATCTAAAGGAGAAGTCTATGAAGTTTGATTTTGCGCCCATGGAGGGCATTACAGGTTATACCTACAGAAATGCACATAAGTCGCATTTTATAGGAATAGATCGTTACTATACACCATTTCTGGTAGCTAATCAGAATCTCAAATTGAAGAACAAGGAACGCAATGATATTGCACCAATGCATAATCAGGATATCCATATCATTCCTCAGATTCTTTCTAACAAGGCCGGAGAATGTCTATGGGCTATCAAGGAATGTCATCAGCTTGGCTATGATGAAGTGAATATCAATCTTGGCTGTCCATCCCCAACTGTAGTTACTAAAGGGAAGGGAGCAGGGATGCTTAAGGATCTTGATCAATTGGATATGTTCTTAGATGAACTGTTTACACTTCTTCATCTTGATATAAAAGTATCCATCAAGACAAGAATAGGAGTAGAAGATGATTCACAGGCAGAAAGACTTATCAGCATCTTTAATAAATATCCTATTTCCGAACTGATTATCCATCCTCGTGTTCAGAAAGATTTCTATAAGAAGCCAGTACATCTAGATACCTTTGAAAAGATGTTAAAAAAATCAAAACATCCAGTGACATATAATGGCAATATTCTAGATGAAGAAGATTATCATCAGTTTATTGAAAGATTCCCAGAAGTAGAACGCATCATGCTTGGAAGAGGAATGATTTCTAATCCTGCTTTTGCAAGAGAATTGCTTACTCATGAATCATTGACAAAAGAAGAGTTTCTTTCATTCCATCATGATCTCCTTTCAGGCTATCAGGAGCGTATTGGTGGAGATAAGAATGTTCTTTTTAAGATGAAAGAACTCTGGTATTATTTTGAGACACTCTTTTATGTTGATAAAAAATCATTGAAGGCTGTCAGAAAAGCAAAGACGTGCAAGGACTACAAGGAAGCTGTGGAACAGCTTGTTTCTTCTTGTGCAATCAATAATGAATTACACAAAGACATGCATTTCAGATAGGAGGAAAACATGAAAGCAGAAAAAGGTAAATTAGCTTTTTATATCGTTATGCCAGTCCTTATTGTGTATTTATATGGATTATTCTTTAAGAACATCAATCAGATTGCATCATTATTTAATATTGATGGCATTGGAGATATATTGACATCACTGTTTTATTTCTTGATTGGCATAATCTATTATTATTGTTCAACAATAAAGATCAATGGCTATAAGCTTATTTATAAGCTTGTGACCATCATCTATGTGGCATTGTTCTTTTATATTCTATTGACATACTCTGGCTTTAAGTTATTGGGGGATAAATATCTGTTATTTATTAAAGATAACTTTGCAATATACGCCTTATGGTCAGGATGTGCTTTTATGAATCTTATGAAATCAAAGTAGTCTTATGACTACTTTTTTATTCTATTTACTTGAAAACGCTTCCAAACTTGTGTATAATAAAGTTACAAAGATAAAGGAGGACGAGATAATAGAAAAAGATCATTTTATTAAAGGGTGTTCTTCTGTATATTATTGTGTCACATGAGTTGAAAGCTAAATAAGAAGTTTTGCTCCAAAAATGATTCGCTTGTCGAACGTCATGTGTGATATATACGAGGAACCCCTTTTTATAATAATATGATTCTCGTCCGCGGAGCAAAATGATTGTATGATGTAAGTCGGGGGATTTACACTTTATTTTATTAATAGAACATAGGAAATATATGGTAAGGAGGAACAAGTATGAACAAGAAGATCAAAAAGAATGATGAAGTCAAAAAGACTGATGGAAAGAAAGTTAAGATTAATAACTCTGTAAAAGGATCAGTATTTGAACGTTGGGAAAATGAAAAATCTCCATATGTATTGATTCATCCTAAAAAAGTTCGATAAGCAAGAAAGGACTATGTTAAGCATAGTCCTTTTGTTTGTATATAATATTTTAAGATGATAAAATATAAGCGAGGTGGAACATATATGAATAAATACGCAAAAATGATTAGAACACAGTTTGGAAAGATTGATACGAAAAGAGATGAGGGATTAACTATTCCTACAAGTATCAATACGTATAGGGATTTTTCTTATGGGGATAAGAAGTGGCAAGTATTGGATCTGTATACGCCAAAGACACAGAAGGGCCCATTTCCTTTAATTATTAATGTGCATGGTGGAGGATGGTATTATGGTGATAAAGAACGTTATCAGTTTTATTGTTATGAGATGTGCAAGCGTGGCTTTGCGGTTATCAATTTCTCATATCGTCTAGCTCCTGAATTTCATTTTCCTGCACCACTAGAAGATTTAAGTCTTGTTGTTTCATGGATGTATCAAAATTCTTCTTTCTTTAATCTGGATATGAAATCAATCTTTATGGTTGGAGATTCTGCAGGTGCACATATTCTTGGCAATTATATGAATCTATTAAATAATAAAAAGGCTCAGGAAGATGTTGGTGTAAAAGTAGAAGAGCGATTTAAGCCACGTGCGATTGCGCTTATGTGTGGATGTTATAATATAGAAGATCCTACGATTGATACATCACCGGAGCTATTAGAAGGATTGTTCAAGAAAGATGATGATATCAGCAAGTATAATGTATTAACGCATATGACATCATCATTCCCACCAGTCTTCATGATGACTTCACATAAGGATTTTCTTAAAAGTCAGACCCTCGCACTTCATGAGGCATTAATCAATAATGATATTCCATTTACTTACAAGTATTATGTAGGAACCACTACACCACTTTTCCATTGTTTCCATTTAAATGTAAAAATGGAAGAATCACATAAAGTGATGGATGAGATGATTCATTATTTTAAATCATTTATATACAAATAGGGATCGCTAGTGCGATCCCATAAATGTTTTTAATGACTTCAAAGCATTATTGGCGGCAATGCGTCCTTCTTCATAGACACGGACAAGTTCACGTGGCTTATTCTGCATTGCGGAAATATGAAGAGAATGAGGTGGTGCTATGACAAATAGCTCACCTGTTTTTTCTTTCTCTTTAATATCATCCAAGGTCTTATTGTAATGGATATGTCTGTTTTCTAACGCTTTTAAATAAAGCGGATAATCATGATACTTTCGTTTTAAAAGAGGCATAAAGCGGTTCTTCTCTTTACGATAGTCTCTTGGCTGAGTTAATATGACAACATTTTTTTCATAGCCCTTTGTTTCCATGAAATGTAGAGGAATGCTGTCGGCTACGCCGCCGTCTAGAAGTTTGAGTCCTTCAATGTTTACAATATCAGAAACAAGCGGAATGGCCGCGGACGCGCGTATCCATTCCAGCTCGGTGTGTGTTACATCATCGATGCGCCGATAGGCGGCCTGTCCTGTTTCAACGTTGCTTGCAACAACATAGAAGGGCATCTTGTTTTCTTTGCTGGCGTTGATATCAAATGGATCCTTTTTAAGCGGCAGCTCATGATAACAAAATTCTGCATCAAAAACATTCCCACTTTTTAAATAAGAAGACCATGAGCCGTAGCGCTTGTCCTGACAATAGCGCATGTTGTAGCGAATGGTACGTCCAATCTGATGGGATTTGTAGTTGATGCCAAAGCAGGCGCCTGCGGATACGCCTACCGCACCATCAAAATCGATGTTATTTTCCATAAGAACATCCAGCACGCCTGCGGTAAAGAGTCCTCGCATGGCGCCACCTTCTAGTACTAGACCAGTTTTCATTATTCTTCTCTCCTTATGACATGTGTGCGATATCCTAGATTGAGATCGACTTCATTTTCTAGTGGTTCATCTTTTAATAGATGATCAATATTCCTTATGACAAGAGCTGTATAGTATGATTGCACGCTTTCCCAATGATATCCTCCTGAAACATGCGGCGTGATAAGTACCTGTTCCATATCCCAAAGGGGACTTGTATCAGGAAGTGGTTCACTCTCACAGACATCTAGGCATGCGCCAAAGAGGTGATGGGACTTAATATGTTTGATGAGTGCTTTTTCATCGATGGCACTTCCTCTTCCCACATTGGCTATGACGCTGTCTTGTTTCATTAATGAGAAACGCTCTTCATTGAATAAATGAATAGTTTCTTTGGTTTCAGGTAATGCTAATAATACAAAGTCAGCGAGGGGAAGATATTGATCAAGGTGATCAATGGTGTCTTCAATATCCACATAGGGACTTTTAGAAGGGTGTTTTCTTAATCCGATAACATGTGTATCAAACGCTTTGACACGTTTTGCAAATGATAAACCGATATCGCCTAGTCCTACAATGAGGACTGTACTTTTATAAAGCTCTTTGCCAGTATAAAGCTGATGCCAATGATTATTGATATAATACTTAAAATTTTTGTTCATGGCAATGATCATGCCTAATACATGTTCACTGATGACTGGTCCATAACTTCCGCTTGCGTTTGTTAAGCGGGTGTTCTTATTGATATAGTCACCGTTTAAAAATTGATTGTTGCCAGCTGAATTTAAGAAGATGGCTTTTAATGAATCACTGTGTAAATCAAGATTCATATTGGGATTGCCAATGATGAGATTGGCATTGTTGACATCTTCTTGGGTAAGCTCTTCTTTATAGATCATCTTGAATTCTTTGTGTGAATCCATGATTTCTTTGACGTGATGATCATCGATTTCTGCACAGATATAAATATTCATAATTGACCTCATTTCTTTTTGTAGCGTTTTTTTCTGTCTTTATAGACTTTTATCTGGAAGAAGATCCAGAGTGTGAACTACCACCCACCTAAAGGTAGGTGGCTTCTAAGAACCTGACGGTTCTATTTAAGAAGTTTGATATTTAAGTTTCCACCCGACAAGTCAGGCAATCCTTATTCTTACAGGCGTGTCCACTTCGCCTCTACCGTATAGGATGTTAACATCCACAACGCTACTTTTACGCATGATGTTCAATGCGCCATTAACATCCGCATTGATTATTTTCCCGCTTGCGGTTTTATATTGCCCTCTGTGTATTCTTTTGCCGCTAAACTGATATTCTCTTGTGTTATCAGCATTGTAAACAGGAATGTCATCTCTATCCCAG
>NZ_JNKN01000044.1 GCF_000702065.1 Kandleria vitulina DSM 20405
TCCTGTTTACAGTGCTGATAATCCAAGAGAATATCAGTTTAGCGGCAAAAGAATACACAGAGGGCAATATAAAACCGCAAGCGGGAAAATAATCAATGCGGATGTTAATGGCGCATTGAACATCATGCGTAAAAGTAGCGTTGTGGATGTTAACATCCTATACGGTAGAGGCGAAGTGGACACGCCTGTAAGAATAAGGATTGCCTGACTTGTCGGGTGGAAACTTAAATATCAAACTTCTTAAATAGAACCGTCAGGTTCTTAGAAGCCACCTACCTTTAGGTGGGTGGTAGTTCACAATCAGCGTAATTGGTAGGCGTAAGGGTTGAGTATACATGGTACAAACTAAACAATACAGTAAAGATAACCAGTATGATGGTTATCTTTTTTTCATCCTTTTTCATTATTTAAATATACCTTTCTAAAATTTCTTTCAATCCAACAATGCTTTTTCATTTCTAGTTATAGTTTAACGCAATTAATTTAAATGTAAATAATATCTCATTTTTTGAGAAAAATAATCATTATTGCGGAATAAAGAAATAGAAAGGGTTGTGAGGAAAGATGAAATGTCCAAGATGTGGGAATGAGGATTCAAGCTATTTTGTCACAGTGAGAGGTCGTACGTATTGTCGTGCCTGCATCAAATTTGGGCGTATCTACACTGATGAGAAAATAGAAAAGAGAATCATTGTTAATAAATTAGAGGAGGTTACCTATCATCTTTCTTTCACATTGTCTCCTAGACAAAATGAAATCTCCCTTCAGCTGATTGAGTGCTTTAAGAATAAGTGGAACGCACTTGTATTGGCCGTTTGTGGATCGGGCAAGACGGAGGTTTCTTTTGGGGTCATTGCTTATGCGTTAAGTAAAGGAAAAAGAGTGTGTTTCTGTGTTCCTAGAAAAGCGCTGTGCATTGAACTTTACCATCGCTTTAAAGAACATTTTGAAGGCATAGAAATCGGCTTGATATATGGTGGTGTATGCGAGTGTGAGCAGGCCAGCTTTATCGTGTGTACAACCCATCAGCTCTATCGCTTTGTGAAAACACCTTTTCATCTTATCTTGTTAGATGAAGCTGATGCATTTCCCTTTTATGGCAATCAGGTATTAGAGTCACTCTTTAATAAATGCAATGGGGGAATTTTTATTAAGATGAGTGCCACCTTAACAAGCAAAGATATTCATGATGAAAAGCTCTTTATTATGAATAGACGTTATCATGGACATAAGCTTCCTGTCCCAAGGTGTTGCATCATGCCAACTTTCTGCTGGAATCTTTTTCTTCTTTACATGTTAAGAAAGTATGTGAAGAAACATCCGGTTCTTATTTATGTACCAACAAGAAAGAGTGTCATGAAGTATGTGTCTTTCTTATCTCATTTTTATCTTGTAAGAGGAGTATGTGCCTTGAGCAGTGACATTAATGAGAAGCTTTCTTTATTAAAGAATAGAAAGATTGATCTTCTTGTTACTACAACCATTCTAGAAAGAGGCATTACTATTGAAGATGTCTACTGTATTGTGATCAATGCGGCAGCTGCTATTTATGATGAAAGAACACTGATGCAAATTGCGGGAAGAGTAGGAAGAAAGCCTGGCTATGAGGAAGGGGACGTCTTATTTATTGATAGAGTGAAATCAAAGGAGATGAAAGTATGCATCAAGACGATCGAAAGGCTAAATCGCATGTCTGTCTGATCTGTCATAGAGATCTTCGATATGAATTGTCTATTAGAAGATTGATAAAAGAAGAACAGATCTGTTCATCATGTTTGTCTCAATTTGAAATCATGGATTCATCATCTTTGTTTCTAGGCTATCATCTGCATGTTCTTTATTATTACAACACATTCTTCAAATCCCTTCTTTTTTCTTACAAGGGACAATATGATTATGTCCTAAAAGAAGCTTTTCTGCTTCCTTTTATTGAGTCTATAAAGAAGAAATATGAACAGTACATGGTCGTCTGTGTGCCAAGCAATCATGCGACAAATCTTAAGAGAGGTTTTGCGCCCGTTGCATCTATTGCGATGACGTTTTCACACCATGTCTTTCAAGGACTCTATAAAAAAGAAGATTATAAGCAGACCGATCATAGCTTCAAGGAAAGAGAAGGTGTGAAGAATGTCATTATGTTAAAAGGAGGAGAATTTCTTCGTGGCAAGAAACTCCTGCTTTTTGATGATGTGATGACATCAGGAGAAACAATGAAACGCTGTGTATCATTATGTGCTGCCTATGATCCAGCATGCATTGAGATTCTTGTATTGTCATCACGTTATGATTGGAAAGGAAGAGATGTATGAGAAAAGCAATTGTAAGCATGATGATGGCTTGTGTACTCACTGTATTATTTCAGGGACACTTCATGTTAAAAGAAGCGAAAGCTTATTCAAGAAGACAGGAAGAACAGATTGAAAGCTGTATTAAGGTAAAGAATGGATATTTTATTAGTAAGAATCTTTCTTTGTATGTAGGTAAGCAAGATGCAAAGGCCATTAAAGCGAATTTATCAGCCTACAATGAATGTGTTAATAAGGGTCTTATTTTTATAACGAAGAATAAGACAATCGTAGAAAAGAATGATCACAGTTTCTATGTTCAAGGGGGAAATATTCACAAGCGCAAACATTACTGGTGGGGCTATCGTTTTTATCTTACTCATAATGATGCAAAGCTTTATTTAAAGAGAATGCCAAAGATTTCAAAGAAAATGGCAGCTATTGGCATTGTGCTAGGACTTTTAGGAGGAATTGTCGGCTTTACAACCGAAGGTATCGGTGGGTTTGCATTAAGCATGGCCAGCAAGATCTGTGGTGGGATGGCAGCCTATATCAATTATGTCTGCCGTAAGGTAAAAGCTGTCTATAAGAAGCTTCCTAAGAAACGTGGCCTTAAGATTGATTTTAAATATTCGCTTCTTGTATCATGTTCAAGACAGTAGGTGAGATTATGGAACCGTTTATTTTAACATTAGCTATTTATGCATTCTTTACACATTTAAGAATGTATTTGTTATTGCGTTCTACATTATTAACAAATAGAAAACTATATTTTGTGACTGGAAATGTTTCTTTATTTATTCTTATTGTGATTGTGATGCTGCAATGGTTAAAATTCTTTTAGTATTAATATTGTTTCTAACCGGATGCCATGATCAGCCATGGCAATTGCGTGATCTTCATCTTAAAGAAGAAACAGAAAGCAGACAGATCATCGCCTTAATCGACACGGGACTTTCTTCGCAGCTATTAAAGAAATATGATGACCGTATTCTTGATGTCTACAATGTCATTAAGGGATGTGAAGATGTAGAAGATTATCATGGACACGGCAGTGAAATGTTTCTTCTTGGCGTCTCAAATCAATATGGATTATTAAAAAGGGGACAATATGTGATCATCAAGGCTATTGATGATCAGGGAGAAACCAAGCCCCATTATCTCTATCTGGCATTAAAGAAGGCAGAAGAGATGGGGGCAAACATTGTCAATATGTCACTAGGTGGAATGAATGAAGATCGAGAAGTCAATCGACAGATTGAACACATGGTAAAGCACCATATTATCTTATTGGCAGCAGCTGGAGATTTTGGGGATAAGGATGTCCTTTATCCTGCATGTCATAAGCATGTGATTGGTGTAGGAGCCTATGATAGAGATCATGAAATCTGGAAGGAATGCAATACTGGAAAAGGTCTTGATTGTCTTTTTCCTGGGGTGAATTTGAATCTTGGAAAACACAGTGCAAGCGGAACATCGTATGCCTGTATGATTGCAAGTTGTTATACGGTGAGGTTACTTGATTATTACGCAAAGCGTGACAAAACACTCTCTTTTGGTCAAATTAAAAGGCTGTTAAGTAGAGATGATCGGAATTGGAAATGTTGAGAATCTCAAAAATATTGGGATTCTCTTAGAAAAAATACTATTCTTTGTAATAAAGTTACTGTTTTGTTTTCAATTTCGATATGGTATAATACGATTGCTTATGTACTGAAAGGAGATTTGATTTCATGCCTAAGAAGAAAAAAGAAATTAAAAAACAAGTAAAAAAGAGATTAAAAAAAGAAGGAGAAGAACATCAGGATTTAAATCTTGATGCGAAAATTGTCGATTTAGGCGATCATCGTGGCGATGATATTGTTGTCGATACATTTGATGATGTGAAGTTGGATGCAAAGCCACTTCCATTCTCTACAAAACCACAAAAAGATAAGAAAGGCTTTGGTGCAAAGCTAAAAAGTCTTTTCTCTCAGGATAATGCAATATTAAGAAAACTAAATAAGCAGGCTGAAGAAATTCTTGCCCTTGAACCTCAGGTACAAGTTATGAGTGATGAAGAATTAGCAGCACAGACTGAATTCTTCAAAGAAAGACTTGAAAAAGGTGAAACTTTGGATGATATCCTTGTAGAAGCCTTTGCGGTCGCAAGAGAAGCAGCATGGAGAGTCTTGGGTCTTAAAGCTTTCAAGGTACAGCTTATGGGTGGTATTTCACTTCATAATGGTGATATCGCTGAAATGAAGACAGGTGAAGGTAAGACACTTACATCAATTTTCCCAGTTTATCTTAATGCCCTAGAAGGAAAAGGTGTACATGTTATCACTGTCAACGAATATCTTGCAAGACGTGACTGTGAAGAAAATGGACGTGTTTTCAAATTCCTAGGATTAACTGTTGGTCTTAATGAAAGAGAACTTGATTCAGATGATAAGAGACGCATGCATGCATGTGATGTTACTTATACAACAAACTCAGAATTAGGTTTCGATTATCTTAGAGATAATATGGTAACAAGCTATGATGAAAAGGTATTGAGACCATTGCATTATGCCTTGATCGATGAGGTCGATTCCATCTTAATCGATGAATCTCGTACACCACTTATCATCAGTGGTGGTAAGAAACATACAGCTGCAATGTATGTTTCTGCAGATAAGTTTGTAAAGAAATTAACTAAAGATAAAGATTATGAAGTAGATGTAGAATCAAAGAGTGTTACATTAACACCTGATGGTATTACAAAAGCTGAAAAGGCATTTAAAGTAGACAATCTATTTGATCCATCAAATACAGCATTAGTTCACTATATCAACAATGCCTTAAAAGCAAACTACACAATGACATTAAATGTTGAATACATGATTGCGACTGAAGATGGTAGTCATGACATCAGAAATGCCCAGATCATGATCATCGACCAGTTCACTGGACGTGTAATGCCTGGACGTGCTTACTCTGATGGATTACATCAGGCGATTGAAGCTAAGGAAGGTGTACCTATCAAGGAAGAAACTGTTACTTTAGCAACAATCACTTATCAGAACTTCTTCCGTCTATTTGATAAGCTTGCTGGTATGACTGGTACTGCTAAGACTGAAGAGGAAGAATTCCGTTTAATCTATAACATGAGAGTTATTGAAATTCCTACTAATAAGCCAGTTATCCGTGAAGATAAATCTGACTTAGTCTTCTCTTCTAAGAGTGCTAAATATAAAGCTATCTGTGAAGAAGTAGAAAAGAGACATGCTTATGGACAGCCTATCTTGTTAGGTACTGTAGCTGTTGAAACTTCTGAAGTGCTTTCTAGCATGTTAAGAAAAAAAGGAATCAGACATAATGTATTGAATGCCAAGAACCATGCAAAAGAAGCAGCTATCATCGAAAAAGCTGGTGTTAAAGGTGCGGTTACAATCGCTACTAACATGGCTGGACGTGGTACTGATATCAAGCTTGGTGAAGGTGTAGCTGAAATTGGTGGATTGATGGTCATCGGTTCTGAACGTCATGAATCAAGACGTATCGATAACCAGCTACGTGGACGTTCTGGTCGTCAGGGTGACCCAGGATGCTCTCAGTTCTTTGTTTCATTTGAAGATGAATTAATGCAGAGATTCGCTAATGAAAAAGTGAAGACATTTACTGATGCCTTCCTTGAAGATGATGCCATTGAATCAAGAATGGTTACACGTTCTATTGAAGCTGCTCAGAAACGTGTAGAAGGACAGAACTTTGATATTCGTAAACAGCTTCTTGAATATGATGATATCATGAGACAGCAGCGTGAAATCATGTATAAAGAACGTGATGATATCATGCAGTCAGATGATCTTAAAGATATTGTCAAAGGTATGTTTAAGTCAGCTATCGAATTAGATGTTGCTCGTTTTACTAAAGAAGATGGCAAGAAACCAGTTGTAGATATGGATGGTTTACTTGATTATGTTGGAAAGAACTATATGCTTTTAACAACATTAAAAGGAAAGAATGCGGATACTGTTAAAAATGAACCTAAGAAAGTAGAAGCAGCACTTTCTGAAATTGTAGCTATGCAGTATGACAACCGTTTCAATAAAGATCTTCCATTAGCCGTAAGAACTGATTATGAAAGAAGAGTTCTTTTAGGTATCATTGATCATTCTTGGATCAATCATATCGATGCGATGAGTAAACTTAGAAATGGTATTTATTTAAGAGCGTATGCACAGCGTGACCCTCTTCAGGAATATACAGAAGAAGGATTCTATATGTTCGAAGAAATGACAAAAACTATCTCTCAGGAAATCGCTAAGACAATTGTACATATGGGTATTCGTCCAGGTACTGAAATGGAACAGAATATTCCTGAAATCACTGTCGAAGTAGAATTCAAAGAGGAAGAAGAATCTAAATAATAATGGAATTGTATGAAATAAGAAGCGGGCTTGAAAAAGCTCGCTCTTTGTTAGATGAATTATATGTATCCGCAAATATTGAAGTTAAAAAAAGAGAGATAGAGGGTCTTACTGTTCAGACGATGGATGAACATTTCTGGGATGATCAAAAGAAAGCAACAAAGATCTACAATAAACTTTCAGAAATGAAAAAGATTGCGGATAGCTACGATGAATTGACACAGGCTTATGAAGAATGTGTTGAAATCTATGATTATGTCAAAGAAACTGAAGATGAAGACTTTAGAGTCTCTTTAGAAGAAGACTATAATCAATTTGAAAAGAAACTTAGCGATTACGAATTAACATTGCTTTTTGATGAAGAATATGATCATCTTCCTGCCATTGTGGATATCCACCCTGGAGCTGGCGGAACAGAATCACAGGATTGGGCAGAAATGTTAATGCGTATGTATATGCGCTATGGTGAAAAGAAAGGCTGGAAAGTCTCAGTAGAAGACTATCTGGCTGGTGATGAAGCTGGTGTCAAATCAGTTACATTGCGTTTTGATGGCCATAATGCCTATGGACATCTCAAAGCTGAAAAAGGCGTACATCGTCTGGTGCGTATCTCACCATTCGATTCCAACAAGCGCCGACACACATCCTTTGCGTCAGTGGAAGTCCTCCCTGAAATCGATGATGATGTCGAAGTCAATATTGATATGAACGATTTACGAATCGACACTTACCGTGCATCCGGTGCCGGAGGCCAGCATATCAATAAGACAGATTCAGCTGTGCGTATTACGCACATTCCAACCAATACGGTTGTAACCTGTCAGTCTCAGCGTTCACAGCTGCAGAATAGAGAACAGGCGATGTTAATGTTAAAGAGCAAGCTGTATTTATTGATGCAGGAAGCACATGCGAAAGAATTAAGTGAGATTTCTGGCGAAAAGAAAGCCATTGAATGGGGATCTCAGATTCGTTCTTATGTTCTTCATCCTTATTCAATGGTTAAAGATAATCGATCAAATTATGAATCACATGATCCATCTTCTATTTTGGATGGAAATTTGGATGAATGTATTTATGCTTATCTTAAAGCCTATGTGAAAGGAGTACATGATGAATAGTCAGAATAAGTATCTTCGTCTTTTTGTCCATCTTATTCTCGTGCTCATTGGTAATATCATCCTTGCTTTTGGGATTGATGCATTTGCCTTGCCATCAAAGCTCATTGTATCTGGATCATCAGGTGTTGGGATTATTATCAAACAGTTCTTGCCAGTTATAGATATCTCTACAACAGTCTTTATTATTAATATGTTGGCTCTTGTAGTAGGATATTTCTATTTAGGAAAAGAGTTTATTGCTGGTACACTTGTGTCCTCATTTGCTTTTCCATTTTTCCTGGCTTTCTTTGAAAACATTCCTTCATTAGCACATTTAACTAATGATCGTCTGCTTTCTGCTATCTTTGCAGGAATATGTACCGGAATTGGACTTGGTATTGTCTTTAGAGTAGGCTACAGTACCGGAGGTCTTGATATTCCACCGGTTATCTTCAACAAGAAGTTCGGTTTCTCAGTAGGAACAATGATCAATGTTTTTGACTTGGTCATTCTTATTGGACAGATTCCTTTCAGCAACTTTGAAGGTATTCTTTACGGTATTATTTGTGTACTTGTTTCTACTTATCTCATTGATCGTGCAATGATGTTAGGGGAAAGCAATGTACAAGTTATTATCATATCCGATCGCTATGAAGAAATAGCACGTATGATCTATCGCGACGTCGATCGCGGTGTGACATTCTTAAATGTAACAACTGGATATTTAAGAAATGAAACCAAAGCAATACTCGTCATTCTTTCAAGAAGACAGTATACAAGCTTCAATGAAGATGTTCAGAAGATTGATCCTTATGCCTTTGTGATCGCTAGCGATGTGCATAGTGTAAAAGGAAGAGGCTTTACGCTTCCTGATATCAATCTGCCAAGAAACTATTAAAAAATGCAGCCATTATTGGCTGCACTTTTTTATGGCATCAATATAAAGTTCAACATGACCGCAATCGGGGCAGACTGCTGCCTTAAGTGGATACTTTTCACGATGATAGTTTTTATCTTTTTTTATAAGAACCAGATCACTAATAGAGACACCTTGGTCGATGATATAGCTTTCTTCATCCATTATCTGGTGGCATAGTGGACATTTTCGCATTTTTTTCACCTCTGCGGATTATTTTATCACAAGATGACCTATTATCATACATGAAATAAAAAAATATCATTTCATTCATACTTTTATATGTTATAATTTCACAAGGAGGATGGTCATATGATCAAATTAGAAGGTGTTACTAAAGTTTACAAAACAGGCGTGCGAGCGCTTAATGATATGAACCTAAATATTGATGCTGGTGAATTTGTTTATGTCATTGGTCCAACAGGAGCAGGGAAATCTACATTCATCAAGCTACTATATAGAGAAGAAAAAGCAACATCTGGGAAAGTCTTAGTTGATGGTAGAGATGTCAGCAAGATCCGTAACAGCAAGGTCCCATATTTTCGTAGAAAAATTGGTGTCGTTTTCCAGAACTATCGTCTTTTGCCTAGAAAGACAGTATTTGAAAACGTTGCTTTCGCATTACAGGTAACTGATACCCCAAGAAGAAAAATCAGAAACAGAGTCAGAAAAGTATTACAGCTTGTCGGACTTGAAGATAAGGCAAACGCATTCCCACATGAATTATCAGGTGGTCAGCAGCAGCGTGTCGCTATTGCCCGTGCTATCGTGAATTCACCAAAGGTACTCATTGCGGACGAACCGACAGGTAACCTTGATCCTGATACATCAGAAGGAATCATTGAATTATTGCAGAGAATCAATGAAGTCAATGGAACAACTGTCCTCGTTGTTACTCACGATAAGATCATTGTACAAAAATACAAGAAGAGAACTATCCTTATTGAAGATGGATGTGTGACTTCAGATACAAGTCTAGGAGGTTATGATAATGGAATTAATTAGTTCAATCAGAAACTTCCCTAATCATTGTAAGACCGCATTACAGAATATCTGGAGAAATGGGGTTATGTCCATTTCATCTATTTTTGCGGTAACAATCACATTAACACTTATTGGTGTATTATGTGTTATTGCGATAAACATTAATGATATCACATTAAGCATTGAACAGAGCTTAACTATTTATGTGAAAGTAAACAGGGATGCAAATGAAGCACAATCAAAACAGATTGGGCAGGAAATTGAAAAGCTTGCCAATGTAAAAAATGTTAAGTATTCAAGTAAAGAAGAAGAATTAAATAAGCTGATTGAATCAGCCAGCAGCAAGAATAAGGAACTCTTTGAAAACTATCGAAAAGACAACCCTTTAGGGGATGCCTATGAAGTAGAAGTCAAGGATGCCAAACAGATTACGAAAGTGGCGCATGATATCGAAAACATTGCCAATGTCAGCGAAGTGACCTACGGTGGTGAATCTACAAAGGATATGGTATCAATGCTTGAAAACATCAGAAATGGTGGAGCTATCTTCGTACTAGCCTTAATTGGGGTTGTACTGTTCATGATTGCCAACACGATCAAGATGGCAATTACATCTCGTTCAACAGAGATTGCGATTATGCGTATGGTTGGGGCATCTAACTGGTATATTCGTCTGCCATTTATGATTGAAGGAATCTTTATCGGATTATTTGGTTCAATTGTACCAATCATCGCCTTGTATTATGGATACAGCTTTGCCTATGTACAGTTCCAGAGAATCTTAAGTACATCCATCATGGTATTTGAAAAGCCATTCCCATTTATCTGGAATCTAAGTGGCTTGCTTGTAGCACTCGGATGTGGTGTAGGTTTAATTGGTTCATTCTTCTCAGTAAGAAAATTCTTGAAATTCTAAGACTGTTTTATAACAGTCTTTTTTTGTTTATTGCACCTTTCTTTTCTTTTATCGATGTTTTTCCTATAATAAAAATAGGAGTTGGTCATATGAGAAAAGAGTTCTTCAGTGTTCCTAATATATTGACATATTTGCGCATCTTACTTATTCCATTCTTTCTTTATGCCTACTATTGCGTGGATAATGGGACTATTCGCTTTTATAGTATGATCATTTTATTCATATCAGCAATTACTGATTTCTTGGATGGCTTTATTGCAAGAAGATATAAACAGATCACATCTATTGGAAAACTGTTAGACCCTATCGCAGATAAGCTTTATGAGCTAGTCCTTGCTTTGGTTTTAATGAAGGACTATCCGCTGTTTAAGTACATTCTCTTTCTTTTTATAGCAGAGAATGCCATGCTTTTGGGATTTGGGTTTTATATCTTCAAGAAGAAAGGCGTTCATCTAGATGGTGCTCATCTTCCTGGAAAGATTGCGACCGCATTGTTTTTTATCTTTTCCTTATTGATGATAACCTTCAATATAAAAGATACACTTATTTCCAGGGTAATGAGTATCTCCTTGTTAATTTCTGTTGGAGTAGCCACTATATATTATTTTAGACGTTTATGGAATTTATTGGTAGAGTCAAAAGTTTATGAAAAACTTGATGAATGACAGATTTCAGGGATCGATGAACGATGCGATATCATTCATGTAGTATTAAAATTGAATATTTTGAATTTTTCTAAACCGAATGATTATGAAGGTAATAAAAAAACACCTAAAAAAGGCGCAATGAGGGTATCGTCTCCTGGAGCACTGCTTGGAGAAATGATTAATTGTCTGCTGGATGGTACTTATGTGATATCTCAATGAGCTTGAGCCACTGATCAGGCATTAGCATATTATTATCAAACAAGCCAGATACAGGTGTCTTATATTTCAGTGATGAA
>NZ_JNKN01000045.1 GCF_000702065.1 Kandleria vitulina DSM 20405
ATAAGAAAAATATTGAAAGGAAAAGAGTAAAATCAAGAATACATAAGGTTTTTCTTTAATAATGGACATAAAGCGAACTTCCATGTTTACCTCTTTTTACTTCAATGCCTGCTTCAATACGTTCTTTAAGATCACTTACATGAGAAATGATTCCTATCACTTTATCATTCTTCATATCCATAAGAACATTGATTGCCTGATCCAATGATTCATCATCTAAGGTACCAAATCCTTCATCGATGAAAAGAGCATTCAATTCAATTCCACCAGCATATTCCTGTATCATCGTAGAAAGCCCTAAAGCTAATGCTAATGAAGCCTTGAAAGATTCTCCACCAGATAGTGATTTGACATCACGAATAGATCCTGATTCATAATCAATGATGTTAAGATCCAAGCCTTGACCTGCATTTCCTTTTGTTTCCTTTCTTCTCAAGAAAGAAAAACGATCACAGGTCAATCTTGATAATTCCCTATTGGCATACTCTAATACATGTTCAAAATAACTTGCTAAAACAAAACGTTCAAATGAGATCTTTTCACTATTCTTACCAGACGTAATGCTATTGAGGTGTGCATAACGACGATAGTCATCAAATAATTTCTCATTTTCACTTGCTGCCTTCTTGATTTTTACGTACTGTTTCTTCAAGTTCTCATAAGCATTGATACATGCAAAAGCCTTCTCATCTTTTTCTTTTTTCTCATAAGAAAAAGTCTTCAGCTGTTCATCAAGTAAAGAAAGATCGACTTTTTCTTTCCCCTTGACTCTATCCTCTAATTCAGCTAATGAACCCTTAACAAGTTCAAGACGATGTATATAGCGATTATAATCTTCACTCATTACCGCAAGATCCTTGATCTTCTTTTTAAGTAAATCATACTCACTTCTTTCAAAATGATCATTAAGCATCTGTTCAAATGCATTCTTTTGTTTTACTAGATCACTTTTCTTGATTTCAAGCTGTGAAAACAATGTTTCTTTTAATGTATGAATACGTGCTTTATCCTTAAGACGCTGATCACGTTTCTCTTGAATCAGTACAACTCTTTGACTTAAAAGACGTCGTTCTTCTTCTTTCTCTTTCATACTCTCTTCACTAAAGCTTAACAAATTAGGATAATGAGAAAGTGATGTATGACAGGCACTCTCTTCTTCTTTTTTATGAATAGATAAATGTTCTAGATCACTTTTTGCCTGTACAATAGCTTTCTCTTTTTCTTCTAGTAATATCTTATCTTTTTCAATCGTCTTCTTTAGATTCTCACGATAGGAGATTTCTTCTTGAAGATCCTTGTACTCTTTCTTTAACTGTATATCCTTCTTTGTCATCTGATCAAGAAGTCTAATAAATGTCTCTTTTGAAAGTTCTTCTTCAATATGCAACTGCTTCTTTAATGTTTCTACATCATGAAAAGCAACTCGCTTCTTTTCCTTTTGATCACTCATGTTAGAAAAAGCCTGTTCTTTTTCTATTCTTAACTGTTCAGCTTTTTCTTCTAGACTTTCTATTTCCTGAATGCTTAACACACGTGATTCCATAATAGCTTTTTGTGGATGATGAATACTTCCACATACCGGACAAGGCTCACCTTCTTTTAAGTCTCTTGCCAGTATGCCTGCCTGGTTATCACGGAAACGCTGTGATTCTTCAAGGTATTTCTGATAAGCTTCATCGTAGTCCTTTAAGCTCTTGCCATACACCTGACTAAGTTCATAGTAGGCTTCTTCTTCATTGTTATAGCGATTATAATCATCAGAAAGCTGATGCATCATATTGCGTCGGTTCTGATATTCACTGACAAGCTGGTCCTTGTCTTTTAACAATAGACGATAATCACCAAGCTGTTCTACATATTTTCGATTGTCTTCTAGCTGCTTCTCTTTGATAGATAAATCTTTTTCATGTTCATGAAGCTGTTCAAGATTATGCAGTTCATCTCTTCTTAACTGAGAAAGTCTCTTTTGGCTTCTTTCATAAGCTTTCTTTACCTTAAGTTCATCCTTCCCTTTGGATATTTCTAAATCCAATTGAGAAATACGCTTTTCTCCTTGAGAAAGTTCTTCTAGTTCCTTATTAAAGTCTTCTTCTTGTAAAGCCAATGCTTCATTTTGTTTCTTAGCTTCTTCTAATTGATCACCTATTAAATCATAGTCATTCTTTAAGCGAATCACTTCATTTTCTTTAAGACTCACCTGATTAGCTAAGCGAAGCTGTTCTAGCTCTTTGCCTAAGTTATCATAATCTTTCTTTTTTAAAAGCAAGCCTTCTTCTTCCTGCTTCTTTTTATCATAAAGATCAATATCTCTGTTTAACCCTTCACTATAGGCAAACTCTTTTGTAAGTTCCTGTTTTTTTGTTTCTCGCTCTTTTAATCCTTCTTGTTCACTTGTCGCTTCTTTTCTATAGACTTCAAGCTGTTCTTCAATAAAGGATAATGTTTCAGGCGTAAACTGTTCTATTTCAAAAGGCAGTCCAGCAAGCATTGTACGAAGTGCTACGCTTTTTTCTTCATAGCGTTTCTTATACTCATCAGCATGGCTTTTTAAGATATCTTCAAATTGTTTTAAGCCATCTGTATGAAACAGATTTCTGAAGATTTTCTCTTTTTCTTTGGAATCTGCTAAAAGCAATTTCGTAAATTCACCTTGAGCTATCATTACAATCTGCTTGAATTGTCTTGCATCAACCCCCAATAGAGTCTTTACATGCTTATCTACTGGTGTCTTCCCTGTTTCTAGGAGCTGTTCTCCTTCATATAATTCCGCAATATCAGGACGCTTGTTTCCTGATTTGGTATAGCTTAATTCTCTTTTAATATGATAGACTTTTCCATTTAATTCAAAATCAAATGCTATGCGTGTGGGCTGATCATAGTTCGCATAAGAAGAACGAAAGACATCATTGCTGCGATCTGACCCTGATGTTTCACCATACAGCGCATAGCTGATTGCATCAAATATTGTTGTCTTGCCTGCTCCTGTATCACCTGATATAAGATAGAGCCCCTTCTCATTGAGTCCTTTAAAATCAATGATTGTCTCATTTAAATAAGTAGAAAAAGCCTGCATCTTTAATACTAACGGTCTCACTTTGTACCTTCTTCCCAGATTGTCTCAATAATCTTCTGATCTTTTTCATCTAGCTGCTGATTGCACATAGCCTGATAGAATGTCTTATAGAGATCCATCATATTCATTTTCTCTATCGCATGCACTTTTCCCATTGATGTAGATGCATCACCAATAAGCTTGACATAGCTAAGCTTTAAGACATGAGGATAGACTTCTCTTAATAGATCCATCGCATGAGGTATCATATGATCATCTTCTAGTTCAATAGATAAAAGGTCATCTTTATTAGATGCATGACTTCTTAGTTCATCAAACATCCCTCTTATTATTCTTACCTTCTGCCTGCTTTGAAGTTCTACTTCCTCAATATGCATATCATCAATGTCCACTACGACAAAAGATTTCTTCCCCTTTGCTTCATCAAAAGAGTAAGTGCCAAGACTTCCTGAATAACGAACTGTTTCTCTTTTTACATATTGAGGGGCATGCAGATGCCCTAATGCTACATAGTCAAAGGCATCAAAAATATCAGGATCAATGATTTCTGTTCCCCCTATTGAAAGTGTCAGTTCACTTTCACTTGTCTGTGATTTATGACCAACAAACTGATGGGTAATCAGAATATTCTTGTAGCTAGGATCAATCTCCTGTTTTGAAAGATAGTAAGCTAAAGCATTATGATAATTATCAGTTGGTGCATCTTCAAAGACCTGCTTTATATGAACCGGCTTTACAAATGGCAGCATATAAAATCTGATGTTGCCTTCCTGATGAAAAGCTATCTTCTCTTTTAAATATGTTTCAATAAACAGCCCCTGCTCTTCAAGTATCGCACTTGCAAAATTGAGACGGTCCGCTGAATCATGATTTCCTGAAATCATGAATACTTTCTTATGCAGACGAGTAATCAACTCTGATAAAAAATGATTAAGCAGATTTACTGCCTCTTGTGAAGGGACACTGCGATCATAGACATCACCCGCGATAATGACAGCATCTATTTCATGATGAGACACATAATCAATAATATTCTCTAACAGCTCCCTTTGGATATCTATTAGATTATACTGGTGCAGCATCTTTCCTAAATGAAGATCTGCAATATGTACTATTTTCATGATTTCATCTCCCATCTATAAATGTTTTTTACACGCTCATCTTTAGAAAACATCTTTCTTAATGTACGAGGAATCTCCTTTCTTTCAATAAAGATGGCGCCTAGCTTTTCTATCGTTTTTCTAGAAGCGATATTATCTGGATCACATGTCAATAAAACATGATCATAGCCATCTTTGATAATCTGATCCTTCAATAAAAGACAAGCCTGATAGGCATAGTGCTGTCCACGATATTCTTCTTCAATATGATAACCAATATGCCCATCATAGTAATGTTCTTCATCATTGCCAAGACGCCATACAATACGTCCTACTTCCTGATTATTCACTTCAATAATATAAATTGAATAAGGTGTAAACCCCGGCAATGAAGGGGCTTCAATATATTCATCTAATCTTAATTTCATACATCTATTATAAAAGACTTTCTTATAAAGAAAAAGGTTCATTCACCACATTGATTGGATGGTCAGCATCAAATGCATCAATATCATCTTTCACAATCGACAGCAATCTTTTTCTTGTCTCCAATCCTTTCCATCCCATATGTGGAGTGATAATCACATTTTCTAGTTCATAAAGTGGACTTCCCTCTTCAGGAGGTTCAACTTCAGTAACATCCAAGAAAGCTCCACCAATCTCCTTCGCTTTTAAGCTTGATATAAGGGCTTCTTCATCAACTAAAGCACCTCTACTTGTATTAATTAAAAAGGCATTATTTTTCATTAAAGATAATGTATCCTTATTGATCATATGATAAGTCCACTCATTCAATGGAACATGCAAAGAGACATAGTCGCTTCTTTTTAACAGTTCATTTAATGAAACATACTCTTCTCCATCATCTTTTGTAGTACGCGTATTATATATAACCTGCATACCCATCGCATGTGCTACCTTGCCTACTTCTCTACCAATATGACCAGCACCCACAATACCTAATGTCTTATCATTAAGTTCCTCATGACGCATCAACAAACCATTAGTAAAATGTGAATGATCACCTCTTTCTAGGTGACGAAGCTGCATCTGCATTGAAGAAGATAACATCAGCATTCCCATAATGGCAGTATGTGCAACACGTTTAGAAGAATAAGAAGGCACGTTGCATACCATAATATGTTTCTTGTTAGCAGCATCTAAATCAATATTATTATATCCCGTACCTGCTTCTACAATTAGCTTAACATTCTTTAATCCTGCAATCATTTCACTAGTGACAGACATTTCCTTTGTCACAATAATTTCTGCTTGACTGGCATGTTCTAAAAAGTTCTTTTCATCAGTGTCATCGTACACTATCACATGATCACCAAGCAGCTGATAACCCAAGGCACCATCATAATTCATCTTTTTTCCATTCATTACTACTACATTTCTTTTCATATTTTCCTCCTTAAGTATAAAAAAGCATGCCCGTAGACATGCTTCTCTACAACTTTATAAATAGCTCTGAGTAAAGGGAATTTAAAGGAGCGTATTTATAATGATTGTGCTGCAGTTGAAAGATACAACTACTCCATTATTGTATCATACATCTACATATTAATAAATAGTATTATACAAATTTATCGATAACATCTTCCAATGCCTGCCAATGCTTTTTTGCATTCTTATTTTTTAAGGCAGTCTTCACATCATCATAGACACCCGCATCTTCAAGCTGGCCTTTTACTTTATTGATATCCTTAAAAATATCATCCACAAGATCTTCTACACTATCAAAATTACTTTTGAATGTTTTCTTATTGCTTTTACTTAAAGTCGCATACCACTCTTTAAAGGCAGTCTGAAGTTCACTCTTATTGGTGCTTGCTTCACATTTATTGGCATACTTAAGTAGAGTAGCACCCGCAATGGCACGTTTCAATGAAGAACCAGAATCTCCTTCTTCATAATCAAGAACATCGTTAAGAGCTGTAGATAGGGCCTTCTTATCAAACACGTAGCTAACTGTCTTCTTCTCTTTAATAATTTCAAAAGTCTTTGTAATTGTCCCTTTGTAATTACCTTTTCCTGTTACAATGACCTGTGCTTCTCCGACCTTTACATTATTTTTATAGCTTACTGAATAATGAGATGGATCAAGCAGTGATCCATTCTGATCTTCTACAGTGACCTCTGGCTTTTTTTCTTTGCCATCGTAATTAAAACTATCTTTAACTAAAGACACCTTGCATGAAGTAAAATCTACAACATTGTCTGCAGTTGTGCCTTTCTCCTTACTGCCACATCCTACTACAGTAAAGAGCATTCCTAAAACAATAATCATACTAAATAGTTTTTTCATATGCTCACCCTCCTATCTCTATTCTAATGCTTTTCTTTTTGATAATAAAGAAAAACTCTAAAGTCAGATGACTTTAGAGTTTAATAATTCCCATAATATCCAATAATGAACTTACTAAGATAATTAATAAGAACAAGATAGCAACATATTTAATAAAGAATAAGTAAATCTTCTTTCTTTTAAATTGACCAGAAGATTCCACTTCCTTAACAATTGTTTCTGGCTTAACCTTGAATAAAATAAGCAATACTGTCGTAATAGCAGCAATTGGCATCATGACTGAATTTGTAATAAAATCAAAGAAATCAAGAATGCCCATTCCAAGAATAGAAACAAAGCTTAAATAATTGAATCCCAATGATGATAATGTTCCAAGAAGAAGCATTAAAATTGAAGTAAAGATTGTAGCGTTCTTTCTGTTCCAATGGAATTCATCTTCAAATGTAGAAACAGCTGATTCTAATAATGAGATAGAACTTGTCAATGCAGCCAATAAAACCAATGCAAAGAACATGATTCCACCAAATAGTCCAAAATCCATAGAAGCAAAAACCTTAGGAATTGTAATAAACATAAGTGATGGACCTTTTCCTAAATCCGCAGCACTTCCTCCTGAGAAAGCGAAAACTGCAGGAATAATCATCAATCCTGCTAAAATAGCAATAGCAGTATCAAAAATTTCAAGCTGAGTTGTAGATGTTTCAAGATCCATATTCTTTTTCGCATAAGAACCAAAAGTATAAAGAATCCCCATAGCTACTGATAATGAGTAGAACATCTGTCCCATAGCAGCAACAACAGTCATGATTGAAAAATGCTTAAAATTAGGAACAAGTAAATATTTTACACCTTCCATAGCACCAGGTCTTGTAATTGAGTAAATAGCAACAATAACAGCTAATGCGACAAGAATTGGCATCATGATTGTAGATACTTTTTCAATACCATTCTTGACTCCTGCCAATACGATAAAGATAGTCATCAATGAGAAAATAATAAAGAATCCTTCTACTTGAATACCATTTGTTAAAAAGCCTTCAAAATAATGAGAGCCAGCCAAAGGCTGTACATTCCCTCGTAGATATTCAACAAGATATTTAAGTACCCATCCACCAATAACTGAATAATAAGGTACAATAAGCACTGGGATGATCGCATTGATCCATCCTCCAAAACGATAACGAAGTCCTTTTCCAAAATGAGCAAAAGCACCTACTGGACTCTTTCTTGTCATTCGGCCTAATGTCGTTTCACTCATGATCATGACATAGCCGAAAGTTAATACAAGTAGAATGTAAACTAACAAGAACATTCCACCACCATATTTTGCAGCTAAATAGGGAAAGCGCCAAATATTTCCTAGTCCAACAGCCGATCCTGCTGCAGCAAGGACAAAACCAATTTTACCAGAGAAACGACCTCTCTCCTGTGTGTCAACTTTCTTTTCCATACAAAATCTCCTTTAAAAAACACTATCCATGATTATATCCACTTTTTGTCTTATTTCAACAAAAAATGACTTAAAAATTACCGATAGGCAAAATAAATGATAATTTTTTTGATTATTAAAGGAAATATACATAAAAAGAAGACCAATCGGTCTTCTTATCTTTCTATTTCATGAATAAACAATCCACTTCTAAGCTTTGGTTCGAACCAAGTAGACTTAGGTGGCATAAGCATCTTAGCATCCGCAACAGCCAATAATTCATCAATAGAAGTTGGATACATCGCAAAAGCCACTGATCCTTCTTTTTCATCAACTAATCTTTCAAGTTCCTTTAATCCTCTGATTCCACCAATAAAAGAAATACGCTTATCGACACGTGGATCTTCAATGCCAAGAATTGGTGTCAATACTAAATCTTGAAGATAAGCAACATCAAGAGAAGTAACAGGATCATTACGATCTTCTAGACATTCTTCCTTCATTGTTAAAGTGTACCACTGATGAGCATAATACATCTTAACAATTCCTTTTCTTTCAGGTGCACCAAATTCTGATGAAGAGACATTAAACACATTAAGCAATCCACCAAAGAATTCTTTTTCACTTAATCCATTTAAATCTTTCACGAAACGGTTATAATCCATAATATATAATTCATTATCAGGGAAAAGAACCGATAAGAAATAATTGAATTCCTCTTCTCCCGTATAATCAGGATGTTCTTCTCTTCTCTTTAATCCCACTTTAACCGCAGAAGCAGTACGATGATGTCCATCAGCAATATAAGTGGCTTCTACATTCTCAAAAGCCTTGATTAATGTTTCATTATAACAATCATCAACGATCCAGACAGTATGCTTAACACCATCTTCAGCCACAAAATCATAAAGAGGTGGTTCCTTCTTTACTTTTTCAACAAGATCACTGATCTCCTGCTTTTGACGATAAGCAAGGAAAATAGGCCCTGTCTGCGCAGATGTCACATCAACATGATTAATACGATCCACTTCCTTTTCAGCGACAGTATTTTCATGTTTCTTACATACTCCATTAATATAATCATCAATAGAAGAAAGTGCCACAATTCCGTTTTGAGCACGTCCATTCATTGTCAGCTCATAAATATAATAATGTTTCTGTTCATCCTTAATAAAGATTCCTTTTTCTTTAAAAGACTGAATCATTTCATCAGCTTTCTTATAGACATCATCCCCATACATGTCATGTCCATCTTCAAACTGTGTTTCAGGTCTATCAATATTCAAGAAAGACAGCGGTTTACCTTTAACCGCCTCTTTCGCTTCTTCTCTAGAATAAACATCATAAGGCAACGCCGCAACATCTTTTGCATAATCTGTAGCTGGTCTTAATGCCTGAAATGGTAATACTTTTGCCATAATTCTCCCCCTATTACTTCACAATCTTATGAAGAATCGTCAATTGACTTGCATCAATCTGACGTCCTTCCGTGTTGAGTCGTCCTAATTCAACACTTTTATTAATGCCATGATAATCACTGCCACCACTTATTGTTAACTGAAAGCGATTGGCCAATGAACAAAGATAATCCTCTTCTTCTTGATTATAACGAGAATAGAAACATTCCAGACCGTCAATTCCTGCATCTAAAAGCAAGCAAAGCTGTCTTTCACATTCCCAAGGTGCTAAATGACGCTTGTGTTCCCCACCCAGTGGATGAGCCCATACTGCCCACCCATTAGCGTCATGAATAGCTTTAATAACTTCATGATAATCTAAGCGATCATCGTCATCATGACATCCTGCAACAATCTTAATTCCTTCTTCCATGCTTGATACATACTCATATTGCATGAGCATACGTGCTAGATGTGGCTTAGCACAGGCATTTAATTGACGTAGTTTTTCTTTATCTTCTTGGCTAAACTCATACCCAAGATGACTAAGATAAACGAGCCTATTCTCAAGTTTTCTTTTTCTTTTAAGACGACCTTTATCAATCACCTTCTTCATCACTGGATGCGTTGCATCAAAGCCATATCCTAAAATATGCACTTCACGATACTTGGTAATTGTAGAAAACTCAATCCCCGCAATAAGCGTCACTCCTGAAGGTATCTCTTTTACAGCATGTACACCTGCTAATGTATCATGGTCAGTAATTGCACAATATGCGATGCCTTTTTCTTTCACTTTCCTTAAAAGACTATCACTTGAATCACTGCCATCACTTGCAGTTGTATGAAGATGTAAATCAGCTTTCCATTTCTCCACTTAAATACTCATCTCCATCATCGAAATCAGGATATAGATAACTTGATAACATATCAGTAAGGAATACTCTAACAGCCTTTTCATCAAGAATTGCACGTGCAAAAACCACTGCGGAAACCAATAGTTCCTGAGGACTGATTTCACTTGCAAATTCAATGCCCATTTCATCCTCTTCGTCATAAATATAAGCCTCAAAAGAATCAGGATAAAAATTAAGCTTATGTATTTCCTCAGCAAAAACTCTTGGATTAAGATCAATTACATCATAAAGACGCTCAAAATCAAAAAGAATAGTTGGAATAATAAACTTTAGCATCTCAGGATCATCTACATCTCTGATCATTTCTTCTATGAAATCTGTCAACATGTTATGAATAAGATCATAAAGCGTTTCAAATTGTTCATCACTCATTGCATCAAACAAACCATAGTCTTTAATACCAACAGGTCCATCTGAATCAAATAAAATCTGTAGCAGTTTATTTTTCATATAGATTCCTCATCTTTCTATGATATCTTCTATCATTCTACTATACCATTATTAAAAAAGCTATTTATTTTGTTTATATCCATTTTATGGTATAATCCGTTTAGGATTATACCTAATAGCAAGGAGAGAATTATGACCTATAAACAACTTATCATCACTGTGCTTGTCGCTATATATGCCTTACTGGCAACCTACGTATTTCCCAAAAATACCACAACATACATTATGACATGCATCATTTTTATAAAGTTCCCGACAGAAAACCCACGTGCCTTTAGACCATGGGATGAATGGCGGTTAAAATATATGGTATAATATACATACAGGAAATCCTATTTCCGAGTCTTTAGAAAGGAGAAAGCTGCATGCATCTTACCGTAAAACAACAAGTAAAGCGTCTTTCAAAGGAAGATTACAGAACTATAAGAGAACTGTGCCATATAGCAAAGAATCTTGCCAATGAAGCCATTTACAATGTAAGACAGTATTACTTTTCTGAGGGCGAGTTTTTAAAATACGAAAAGAATTACACTCTTTTAAAGAACAGCCCTAACTACAAAGCGTTAAACTCTAACATGGCACAGCAAATCCTGAAAG
>NZ_JNKN01000046.1 GCF_000702065.1 Kandleria vitulina DSM 20405
GAGGCAATTCCAATGTATCTTTTGAGATATTTATGGTCGCAATCGGATTCAATATCAGGAAATATCACAATATGATTCATAAAAGAAAGCCGAGCGAAGAAAGAATGAAGTGCTGCTAGAACAGTTATTCACATACTGAAAAACGTTATTCACAGCTATATAGGGATATTGCGCCCAAAAATGGGTGTTTTTTTATGTCTAAATGCCCGTAAACAGATTTTATCTGGCTGTAGGGAGTCAAAGAAAGAAAAAAAGAGCTGGTCCAGCTCAGTGATTATCCATAAATCACTTTACTGGGTCAGCCCCTTTTTTATGCAATAACTACATCTGTTAATTTCCAAGTCTTATCAGAATCAGTAAATGTCATCTTCCAAGTTTGTGTCTTAGTAGGAATCTTAGCTAAATATTCCTTGTCAAGGAGTTCAAACATCTGATCTGCCATACCTTCAAGCATTGCATTCTGCATAGCTTCATTACCTTCTGAAGCATAAATCTTCTGAAGTTCTGCTAAATGATTTTGTGCATACTCTTTTGCTAAAGTCGTCACTTTTGTTCTTAGGGCGCTAGAAGCTGTTGAGATAGCACTCTGATCAAGAATCTTTACTTCAGCGCTTAATGACTTTTTATCGTTATCATAATCATCTTTGATTGTATAAGACTGAACATAAGCTTTCTTAACTTTCTTAACAAATTCATCTAAACCTTTCTTAAACTTTTCACCACCACGGTTACTGTAAGAACCTAAGGCTGATGTAATAGATGAGTCCACATTATTAAGCTGAAGCTTAGAGCTTACTGAACTATCTGCTAATTTGCTGGCTTGATCAAACTCTCCGTTTTTACAAGCAGTAAGGAATTCGTTGGCTGCTTTTGAAACAGCTTCCTTATCACTTCCTTTACAGCCTGCAATACTAAACAGCATGGCGAATGCAAGTAAAATGCTAAATAATCGTTTCATAACAAAACCTCCTTATAACTTAAGGATAAGATTTTAAAATGAAATTTTCAAGTTTAATTATGCTTTTCCATATTTACGATAGATAATCCTGGCAATCCGGAAAATGCATTGATTGTTAATGTACCAACAATACTGATTGTATCCCCTGCTTTAATATCAAGTTTAGTAACAGGATTATTGTAGGCTGTAGCCTTAACTAGACCATGCTTAGTTCTAAATGAAATCTCTAATCCTTTAGCTAAATCAAAACGACGACGATCAGTGACTACAACGTTCTTTAAGATAAATAATGGACGTTTAAATCCATCATAGTATGGTTCAAATGTCTCAGATAAATTCTTGATTTCATCAATTCTGATTTCATCTAATGTTACTTCAATAACCTGAGATTCATCATATTCTTTTTCATCATCAGTCTTGAACTTAGTGATAGCCAATGCCAACTTAGAAAGCTTAGAATCTCTTTTATTTGGATTAAAGAAATAGCTTAATAAGGCATTCCATCTTTTTTCATCATTATCTTTTAAGAAGTTCATTAATGGATTAACAAGAAGATTCTTCATCTTGCTTAAATGATATGTCGTATAAGCATTACCGCTTCTTAAAAGCTGAGCATTACGTTTTTCAGGTGTAATCATAAAACGTTCAAATACAACATATTGCTTATCTTCCAAGATTTCTTTAGCTCTTTTAAACAATGTTCTATTAGCATATGATAATGGCACATTAGTACAGATATTAGCAATAGAAGCCAATGCGATAGAATAGCTATCTCTTACAAATTCTTTCATGATGACATAAGCCATTGTAGATAAAGAAAGATCTGTTTCAACTTCAAGATGGATATTCTTCTGATTATTATGGAACTGTAAAGTATCATGGATCGCAATGACATTTCCTTTTAGCATATATTCATCTTTATTGATGTACTTGATTTCAAATCTTGCCTTCATCTTTGCCAATGAACGAATGACAATGATAGATGCAAATAAGTTATCTAACTTTGGATCTGATACGATAAGAAATTTTTCATCGTTATCATAACTTTCTTTAATGATGTTTTTAATGTCTTCTGCCCCTGAATAATCACCAAGATGATATTCATAATCTTCATTCAAAGCATGAAACTTTTCTTCAGTTAACCCCTTTGCATCAATCACCTTTGCAACTAATGCATTAACATCGAGCTGTTTCATAATCGTTTCTGTATTAACTATATTAACTTCATTATAGTTCATCTATTGTACCCCTTTTCCCTTTAAAAAATAAAAACGACGCAGAAGTGCGCATAGTTATGATAAGTAAAAATTTTATAAAATACAAGTAAAAAACAAAAAAAGAAGCAAGATTATCTTGCTTCTTTTAATGTAAGCTATTCCATTACTTCAAATTCTTTAGCGAGTGCTTCAGCGCGTGCTCTACGACGTTTAGCATCGTTCAAGCATTTATCCATTAACGCATCAGCATTTTCAGCATTGACTTTTGTCAACTGTGAGAATCTGTTTTCTGTCATCAGGAAGTCTTTGAACTTGCTGAAGTCTGGTGCCTTAGAATCAATCTGTAATGGGTTCTTGCCCTGTTCAGCTAGACGAGGATCGTATCTTAGCAAGTTGAAGTAACCACATTCAACTGCAAGTTTTTCCTGTCTTTGAGAGTTAGCTAATCCTCCACCTTTGATATGGTGTTCATTACATGGAGAATAAGCAATGATCAATGATGGTCCATCATATGATTCAGCTTCTCTTAATGCCTTGATTGACTGCATTGGGTTAGCTCCCATAGCAATCTGAGCTACATAGACATGACCATATGCCATAGCGATCTGTGCTAAGTCTTTCTTAGCAACTGTCTTACCGCTAGCAGTAAACTTAGCAATTGATCCTGCCTGTGATGATTTAGATGACTGTCCACCTGTATTTGAGTAAACTTCTGTATCAAGTACAAGAATGTTTACATTCTGATCATTAGCGATAACGTGGTCTAATCCACCATAACCGATATCATAAGCCCATCCGTCTCCACCGACGATCCACTGTGACTTAGTTACTAAGTCTTCTTTATGATCTAATAAAGCTTTTAAAGCGTCAACGCTAGTTGATTCTAATGCTTTAACAACTTCATCATAGATTTCTTTTTCTTTTGCTCTTTCACCCTTGATAGCTACATAGCGATCTAAGACATCCTTAGTTTCTGCTTCTGCATTATCGATGTTAGCAGCAATTGTTTCTAGAATATGTTTAGCTTTATAGTTTTCAGCTAACTTCATACCAAATCCGAATTCAGCATTGTCTTCGAATAATGAGTTTGCCCAAGCTGGTCCATGTCCATTCTTATCGAATGTCATTGGTGTAGATGGACATGAACCTGTATAGATTGATGAACATCCTGTTGCATTGGCAATACGCATATCGCTACCAAATAACTGAGTTGCTAATCTATAGTATGGTGTTTCACCACATCCGGCACATGCACCTGATGCTTCGAAGTAAGGTTTCTTGAAACCTACACCCTTAACAGTTGTAGTTGGATAACGATCATCTCTGTATTCAACATTGCTGTAGATATATTCAGATAATTCAGAATGAGGTAATTCATCCTTAACTGGAACCATAGAAAGAGCTTTTTCACCCTTCTTACCTGGACATGCAGATACACAAAGTGTACATCCAACACAGTTATCTGGAGATACCTGGATACGGAATGATAAGCCATCCACGTTCTTGCCCATTGGTTTTAATACATCATTCTTGATATCTTCTGGTGCATTAGCAATTTCTTCATCAGTCATTAAGAATGCACGAATTGTTGCATGAGGACAGACCATAACACAGTTGTTACACTGGATACAGTTATCTTTATTCCATTTTGGTACATTAACAGCGATAGCTCTCTTTTCTTTGATAGCTTTACCATTCTGCATAGTTCCATCAAGTTTATCTAAGAATGCTGATGTTGGAAGATCATCACCTTCAAGAGCATCAATTGGAGCTACGAATGTATCGAAGTATTCATCACCTGTAGTATGGCGTACTTCATTAACTGTTAAGTTAGACCATTCAGGATCAACTGCCACTTCTACAACCTGATCTTTACCAGCATCGATTGCCTTATAGTTAGCTTCTACGATAGCATCACCTTTTGAACCATAAGACTTCTTAGCCATTTCTTTCATCTTTTCAATAGCTTCTTCTAATGGAAGAATCTGTGTATTAAGAGCAAAGAATGCTGACTGAAGAATTGTGTTTGTATGACGTCCCATATGACATTCTGCAGCTAACTTGTTGGCATTGATAATATAGAATTTAGCATGCTTATCAGCTAACTGTTTCTTAACTCTATTTGGAAGATAGTTAACGATTTCATCTTTATCAAATTCAGTATTTAATAAGAAACGTCCACCTTCTTTTAAGTTACGTAACATGTCATATTTGAAGACATAGTTGTCAAGTGAACAAGAAATGAAATCTGCATTGTTGACATAGTAAGTTGAACGGATTGGAGTTTCACCAAAACGTAAGTTTGAACGAGTAGCGCCACCAGCTTTTTTACTATCATAAGCAAAGTAAGCCTGACAATATAAATCAGTATTGTCACCGATAATCTTGATTGATGACTTATTGGCAGAAACTGTACCGTCAGATCCTAAACCGTAGAATAAACACTGAGTTGCATCTGTCTTAACGCTAAATGTTGGATCTAATTCTAATGAAAGATGAGTAACATCATCAACGATTCCAATTGTAAATGGATGCTGTGGTTTTTCTTTTGCTAAATTATCGTATACAGATTTAACAGCTCTTGCTGTTGTATCCTTTGAACCCATACCATAGCGTCCACCAGTGATGACGATATCTTTATCTTTAAGTACTTCACATACATCAAGATAAAGTGGTTCACCTGTAGCGCCCATTTCTTTTGTACGATCAAGTACAGCAATTTTCTTAACTGAATCAGGAAGAACATCCAATAAGTATTTTGCTGAGAAAGGTCTATAAAGATGTACTTTAATTAAACCAACTTTTTCTCCTTTTTCTGCTAATGTATCAACAACTTCTTCAACAGCCTGTGTAACAGAACCCATTGCGATGATGACACGATCAGCATCTTTAGCACCATAGTAAGTAAATGGAGCATAGTTTCTTCCTGTAATTTCAGAAATCTTTTTCATGTAATCAGCTGCGATATCTGCAACTTTATCATAGTGAGCGTTCTGAGCTTCTCTTGACTGGAAGTAAATATCATCATTCGTTGCTGAACCACGAGTGACTGGATTAAGATGTGGATTTAATGCACGATCTTTAAATTTCTTTAATGCTTCCTTATCTAATAGGCTTTCTAATGTTTCATAAGGCATAACTTCAACTTTCTGGATTTCATGAGATGTTCTAAATCCATCGAAGAAATGCATTACTGGTACAGAAGCCTTGATTGCTACTAAGTGAGCAATTCCACCTAAGTCCATAACTTCCTGAACTGAGTGTGAACAAAGCATAACAACACCTGTCTGACGACAAGCATAAACATCCTGGTGATCACCAAAGATATTTAATGATGAAGTGGCTAATGCTCTTGCTGCAACATGGAATACACCTGGCAACAATTCACCCTGAATCTTATAAAGATTAGGAATCATTAGCAATAAGCCCTGTGAAGCAGTGAATGTAGTTGCTAATGCGCCACCCTGTAACGCACCATGAACTGCACCTGCAGCACCAGCTTCAGACTGCATTTCAATCACATTTACTGATGAGCCAAAAATATTCTTTCTTCCTGTAGCTGCCCATTCTTCAGCGTGTTCAGCCATTGGTGAAGATGGGGTAATTGGATAGATACTTGCTACTTCTGAAAACGCATACGCTACGTGTGCTGCAGCAGTATTACCATCCATTGATAAATATTGTTTAGACATATTCTTTAATAACCTCCTTATCTAATAATAACACCACGTATTACAAATTACCATTCCTTTTTTAACGTGTTTTTACTAATATGACCCAAAATCTCAATTATTTTTAGGATTAAAAGAAACAGTTTCTATTGAGATATGCAATGGTATTTCTTCCTTATTGAATTTCTCTTTTCAAGAGATAATTGAAATGATAGAATGTGTGTGAAAAATAAAAGTGAGGTTTACTAAATGAGTCAGAAAAATTGTTTTATTGGTCAGTCCGGAGGTCCTACCGTAGCGATTAATGCTTCTTTAGCTGGAGTTGTAGCTCAGTGCAAAAAAGAAGGATATGAACACATTTATGGTATGATCAACGGAATCAAAGGTTTGCTTGAAGATCACTATATCGATCTAGGAGAACTTTTCAAGGATGAAGAGAGCATCGAGAATCTTAAAGCAACACCTGCCATGTACCTTGGAAGCTGTCGTTTTAAGCTCCCTACCATCAATCTTGCGGAAGGCACATATGAAAAGCTATTCAAGAAATTTGAAGATATGCATATTACAGATGTCTTCTATATCGGTGGAAACGATTCAATGGATACAGTCGCAAAGCTTTCTACATATGCTAAGACTGTCAATTCATCAATTCGTTTTATTGGAATTCCAAAAACTATCGATAACGATTTAATGGGAACAGATCATACACCTGGCTTTGGTTCAGCCGCTAAATATGTTGCTAGCAGTATGCTAGAAATCTTTTATGATAGTGCCATCTACAAGCTTAACGCTGTAACAATCGTAGAAATCATGGGAAGAAATGCTGGATGGTTGACAGCTGCTAGTGCTTTGGCAAGAGAAAACGGTGCTACAGTACCTGATCTTATCTATCTTCCTGAAGTTCCATTTGATACAGAGAAATTCCTTGAAGATATTCGTGAAAAATTCAAAGAAAAATCTTCAATCATTATCGCCGTATCAGAAGGTATCAAGGATGCCAATGGTCAATATTTAGATCAGGATTCAAAATATACAAAGAAAGATGCCTTTGGACATGTTCTTCATTCAGGTACTGGAAAAGTATTGGAAACTATTGTCTATAAAGAATTCAGATGCAAAGTACGTTCTATCGAATTAAACGTTCTTCAGCGTTGTGCAATGCATATTGCTTCAAAAAATGATATCGAAGAATCATTTGAAATTGGACAGTTCGCTGTTACTTCTGCATTAAACAATGAAACAGGCATCATGATTGTTTCAAAAAGAGAATCAGATATGCCATACAAGGTTCATTATGAAACAATGGATGTATTGAAGGTCGCAAACCTTGAACATAAGATTCCAGTAGAATGGATCAATGATGCACACAATGATATCACTCCTGCTTTACATGATTATCTTTACCCATTAATTCAAGGAGAAATGGCAATCAAGTATACAAATGGTATTCCAACTTATCTTGATATCACACATCTTAAAAACAATATCGTAAAAGAATAAACGGGCGTTGCTTTGCAACACCCTTTATTTTTTTAGTTTATGATATTCAATTAGCTGATTGTATTCATCAAGTGCTTTTTCTATATCTTTATAGATATGTACATCTAGACTATCCTTTAATTCATCCTGACTTACAAAACGATAGTCTGTATGTTCATCAGACAAGATGACATGATCATTGGTAGGAATAGTCAAGAAACCAATCCCTACAGTCTGATAGTTTTCTCTTATTGCGGTAAAAGTATAGACAGGCTTTAAGATTTTAATATCTAGACCTGTCTCCTCTTTCAATTCGCGGATCAGTGCTTCATGAGGTGTTTCCCCATACTCTAATCCCCCTCCTGGCAGCTCCCACCACCCTAGTCCATCAGATGATGGGCGTACTCTTTTCATGATGAGGATCTTTCCTTCATGAATGACAATTGCTTTTACTGTTATATGAAAATTCACTTTCCCCATTTTTATTCTCTCCTTTTTACTATCATAACATGTATGATGCATTTTTATTATCAAAAGAAGCAGTTTAATGATATAATGTCTCGGAGGTGAATATAAAATGAACTTTTATAATGAAGTATATAAAAGAAAAGATGAATTATTAGAAGATTTAAGAACATTATGTCAGATTCCATCTGTATTTGATCCATCTACAGCAAAAGATAATCAGCCTTTTGGTGAAGCAAATAGAAAAGCATTAGATCAGATGCTTGCTTTTGGTAAAAGAGATGGATTTATCACAGATGACTGTGATGGCTATGCTGGCTCTATTGACATCGGTGAAGGTGAAGAGGTCTTTGGTATCCTAGGACATCTTGACGTTGTCCCTGTCAACGAAACAGGATGGCACTATCCTCAGTTCGATGCCACATTGGATGGAGATCGTCTATATGGACGTGGTGTTGCTGATGATAAAGGTCCATTATTAGCTGCTTATTATGCTGCTAAAATCGTCAATGAAATGGACTTTGAAAAGAAATATAAAATCCGTGTTATCTTTGGATGTGATGAAGAAAATGGTTCTTCATGTGTAAAATATTATTTTAAGCATCGTCCATACCCTGCTATGGGATTTACTCCAGATGCTGATTTTCCAGTTGTATTTGGTGAAAAAGCAATGGTTGGATTCAACCTTACTGGTAAGATTGATGATGAAAAGATCATCTCTATTAACGGTGGAACTAGAAGCAACATTGTTCCTAACAATGCTTGCGCATGTCTTGAAGGTTCTTTAGAAGACTATGAAGAAAGCTTCAATGCTTTCTTAAAAGAAAATAATGCAACTGGTTCAATCACTATGAACAATCACGTTGTATTAAAAGTAGATGGACGTTCTGCTCATGGTTCTGTTCCTGAAAGAGGAACTAATGCTATTGTTCTTCTTTGTCATTATCTTCATACAATAACTGACAACAAGCTTGTTGCTTTCATTGATGATTACTTCTATGAAGATACAGCTGGAAAGAAACTTGGCATCGCACACAGTGGTGCTCTAGGTGCATTAACTAACAATTTAGGTATTCTTAACTATGAAGATGGTCATATCAACATGGTATTAGATGTACGTTTCTCTAATGAAGTAGATCCAATCAAGGATGTTGTAGATGCAGTGACAAAGAAAGCTTCTGCTTATGATCTTGCGGTTGATTATAATGCCACTCCATCTTTATATGTAGATCCAGAAAGTGAACTTATCCAGAAATTACATGCTGCTTATGTAGATGTCACAAATGATCATGAACATGGACCTCAGGCCATGGGTGGAGGAACATATGCGAAAGCTATGCCAAACTGTGTTGCCTTTGGTGCAGAATTCCCTGGTCGTGATAATAAGATGCACGAAGATGATGAAACAATCGTATTTGAAGAATTATTACAGTCAGCAGCAGTCTATGCACAGGCTCTCTATAACATTCTTAAAAAGTAATAATTCAGTTGCAAACAGTAAAGCACCTATGGTATAATAGGTGCACATGCGGTGGTGGTGGAATGGTAGACACGCAAGTTTGAGGGACTTGTGGCCGTACGGCTGTGTGGGTTCAAATCCCGTTCACCGCACCATTTATAAAAACAAGAGACGAGCAATCGTCTCTTTTTTATTTCATCAATAAATACTCTACTCCAATAATGACTAAACATCCTACTAGAATACTCGAAAAAACATAAAGAAAAGCAATACCTAAATGTCCATTTTTCATCAGTTCTGTTGTTTCTATTGCAAATGTAGAAAATGTTGTAAAACCGCCACAAAAACCAACTTTTAAAAATAGGATCCACTTTTCATCAATAGCTGTATTTCTTCCTGCAGCCACAGTGATCAGTCCAATAAAAAGACAGCCTACAACATTAATAAGAAATGTCTTTATTGGAAATACAGTATTCTCATTTAATGAAATCATTCCCAACACATAACGTAGCAGTGCTCCAAGAAATCCCCCTGCTCCTACTACAATATAATTCATAGTCTACTCCCCCAAATTCCACTTGTTGATTTTATTTTCTGTTCAATAAGGATGTCATCAATTTGATTCAACATATGATGATATCCTACCATTCTTTCTATTAAATCCATAATAAAATTTCCCATCTTTTTTGCATTATAACATAAGAAAGAGGATTTTTATTAATGATGGTGATGTTCTTGATATAATGAAGAACTATTCGGATTCGTAAAATCAATATTTAATGCATTAGCCACAGCTTCCTTGATACCATTAGAACTAAAAGTTGCTCCTGATACAGTATCTACATCAATGCTGTTCTTAATAATATTAGCGATAACAGTTTCTTTAGCTCTTTCAAAGAACTGTTCATCATCCTGATAGCTCATAATTTCAATAGAAGAGATTTTCTTATTCTCAACAACAACCTTTACCTGTGTTTCACCTCTAAATCCATTTCCACTACCTGTACCCATGACGACAATGCCCTTAGCACCAGTATGTAGAAGATATGAATCTGCTCCTGCATAATACGCACAATATCCACTTCAGGAAGATGTGATAGATCCATAGAAGAGAAAATACTTGATGTAGTATGTTTTTTCATAAAATCACCTTCTTTTTTTTGAGCTTATTCATCATGACGTTAATAATAAACAAAAGCAACGACTCTTTTTTTGCGATATTTTTATCACGTTGATAATATGGGAAAACCTACAATGCATCATATCTTTTTAGATAAATATGACATATGGAATTTAAGTTCTTAAAGTAAAAACATTTATTATCTTACAAAAAAATTATTGACATTTGAAAGAAATGCGACTATTCTATCACTTGTAAACTAAATAAGGCGTTGATGAGGAGAAGTAATTTCTAACAGCGGTTTTAGCGAGCAGGAGTATGGTGAAAGTCCTGTATCCAAGTTATTAATGAATAACACCTCGGAGCTGTCTACCGAACGGCAACAAGTAGGCTAGACCGTTTTCAGTCATGATACGACTGGCGGGTATCGAGTACTCTTTGAAGTATTTCCGTACCATGTGATAAACCTCCTTTTTTGATATTGGAGCGCATGGGCTGATACTCGCATATAGCGAGTTTTTTTGTTAATGGGTAGAGTCAAAAGTTTATGAAAAACTTGATGAATGACAGATTTCAGGGATCGATGAACGATGCGATATCATTCATGTAGTATTAAAATTGAATATTTTGAATTTTTCTAAACCGAATGATTATGAAGGTAATAAAAAAACACCTAAAAAAGGCGCAATGAGGGTATCGTCTCCTGGAGCACTGCTTGGAGAAATGATTAATTGTCTGCTGGATGGTACTTATGTGATATCTCAATGAGCTTGAGCCACTGATCAGGCATTAGCATATTATTATCAAACAAGCCAGATACAGGTGTCTTATATTTCAGTGATGAATGTTGTCTCAGAAAATTAAAGAAGCATACAAAAA
>NZ_JNKN01000047.1 GCF_000702065.1 Kandleria vitulina DSM 20405
AGGTGTGCTGGAATCCATCTTGAATTGCCGGGATAGCGCAGTCCAAGTCTCAAAAGAAATGCATTGATCTGCTGCTTGATCCTTTTCAGCTGTGTCTTAAAACAGCCCATCATTCGGATGTACTCCTTGGTCTTGACATCTTCGTGATCCGGAACATAGACCGACTTGTAGGAATTGTTTGCCAGGTTTGTCGCAATGTTTCTGGCATCTCTTCTGTCGTTCTTTAGCACTTTGTTCTTGGCTGGTTTCTGCATAGTTGAAGGAGCCAGAATGACGCATTCTATTCCTCTGGCTGCAAGCTCCCAGTATAAGGAATATCCAAGACATCCTGCCTCATAGCCAGTCTTGACCTGAGCTTCAGGATTGCCAGACAGATCCCTTGCATTTTCAATAAACTTGGCAATCAGATCAGAATCGGCTGTGATTTTTGTTTCGGCTAGAATCTCACCTGTTGCATCGCTAACCGCGCATAAACTATACGTATTCTTATGGACATCCATACCAACATAAATTATACTATTCATAGTGACCTCCTATTGTCGTTATGGTAACAACTCATTATATATTTTTCATTCTTATTATGAGTTTAAATCCACGTTTTGACAACTAGGAGGTCATTTCATATTATCTCCTATTTTATTTTAATATTGTGATAAGGAATCCAGCCTACCTGCCCGTCATAGATTCCATAGGCATATTGTCCATATACTCCAATTAAAGCAATTTCATCTTGTTTTTTGACATCAAGAAAAGCATCTGTGTAATCATCTAGACAATAGTAATCTTTGTTTCTTATGTATAAGAATTCATTCTTAATCATAAGAATCTGATGTGTTTCTTCTTGATAGCATTTACTGAATTGTGTTCCTTCTTCTAGAACTTCTACTTTGTAATAAGGAAAAGCTATCTTATGGCTATCATGATATTGAGGGTGATAATCCTCTGTGATGATTGCTTTAGGAAGGGGCTGTACTTTCTTTTGGTGAAAAGTGACTTCTCCGTTTTTTGAAGTGATGATCAATGCATTAAGTTGAGAAATCATTTTTACACCTGTCCCACCATCAATAGAGATAATACGTTTCTTTTCGTCGTAAAGGATATCATTGTTTATTTGTCCTTCACGATAATTTGAAGTAGGAAGATGACCAACAATGACTGTTTCTTTTAAAAGATGACCATAATCCATAAAATGCTGGAATTCCAGGTAAGAAGAAAGACCACACTGTTTATAATCTTCTCGTGGTTCAAGTCCAGCATGTACAAAGATGAAATCATTGAATTTCAATGTTGTGGGAAGATGCTCACAAAAGAGCAGTTCATCATGAAGCTTGCGGGCAATATCTCTTTGAATACCTAGTGGTGTTTCATGACCATCTTCATAATGTCCTTCATTGTACAAGGTTCTGACAATGCCATTGGAAGAAACCCTTTTTAAATATAATGGGATTTCTTTCGCTAGTTCCGGTTCACTCATGATGGCACAAAGTGCCCACTCACAATTTCCCGTTAAGACATAGACACGTGGCAGTTTAGAGAGTTCCATAACATAGTGAATAGTCTCTAGCACCTGATCCCCTTTTTCAATAAAGTCTCCAAGAATGACAAGATAGTCCTCACGTGGACGATATTGTACTTTCTTAAGTAATGCCTTAAAGCGATCAAGGTGTCCATGTATATCTGAAATGGCGATTAAGCGATAATCTCCTTTTACACACTTTGTTAAATGTTTTGGCGCTAACATGCTTACAACTCCTTTTCCTTATTGTACTCAAAAGTGTTCTTTATGGAAAGCAAAAGAGGCGCACTTACGCCTCTATCGATATTCTTTATGTTTTTTTATTGCTAAAAGGATACTTACAAAAATAAGTACAAATAAGAAGATACCATGATTCATCAAATCATAACTGCTTAGTTTAAAGCCAGGATAAAGATAGTTGAAGACATTGTAGTCTACTAAAAAGAAATAGTAGAACATGTTCATCAAAATAAGAAGAATGGTAGATAGAAGAGGACTATTGAAGATATAAATAAGAATAGTTTCTATAATTGATATTTCTATAAGGAGTATAAGACATTCTATAAAGCATCCATTATTTAACTGGAAAAAGTGACATATTCCCATAAGCCATATAAAAGATAAGATCAAATAGATAAGCATAATGGGTATCAAGTATAAGATACGATGCTTTAATAATATTCGCATTACTTCTTCCATATCTTTTTCAAAGAGATGATGTGTCATCATGAAGAAATACAACGGGTAGATAATACTCGTATAAAATCTTATCTTTGAGAATACTTGTACTTCAAATTCTTCTTTTTCACCAATAAAGTTTAATTTATACTGATATAAAAAATAGAAACATAATCCCCATAATAATACAAGTATCATAAAGCCCCACTTATTTATTTTTATTTCTTTTCTTATATATCTCATTTTATTCCCTTAAAGTAGTAGATATAGCTATCAGATAAGGTTTCTTCACAAGGTTCTCCTCTGTCCTCATCTGAGATAATACGAGAAATGCTTTGCTTATTTTGATTGAAGTATTCACTGATAATGAAATCATTTTCTTTTACTTGTGAAGTTGGAACTTCATAAACACGGTTATGTGTTAACTTAAGGAAATCATCTTCATTAAATACTTCTATCTTATGATCTTTTAAAAGTAAGATTTCATCCGCTAATCCTTCTATGTCTTCTACAATATGTGTAGAAATAATACGTGTGTTATTCATACTATGGGACATAATTGTCTTAAAGTGCATACGTTCTTCTATATCTAATCCAGTTGTTGGTTCATCTAGAATAATTAAATCAGGATTTCCAAGCATACTTTGTGCTATCCCTAATCTTCTGATCATTCCACCAGATAATGTAGAGCATCTATCACTGCTTTTATCTAATAGATGAACACTTTCTAATACTCGATTGATTTCATCTTCTCTTTCTTTTTTATCAATCTTTTTTAAGAAACAAAGATAATCAAGAAAATCATAAACTATCATCTCTTTAAATGCTCCAAAATGCTGTGGAAGATAACCAATTAATCCATTATCTCCCTTGATTGTTCCACCATTGATAGGAATAAGACCACAAATACAACGTAGAAGCGTCGTCTTTCCTGCACCATTAGGCCCAAGTAGAGCGTATGTCTTATTTTCTAGATGTAAATCAATATGATCTATAACTGTCTTTCTTCCATATTTTTTTAGTAGACCATCAACCTTTATCATTTAAATTCACCCCCATTTTATTTAATATTTCCTGATCAGATGCATTCTTAGAAAGCATTTTTGCACATTGTTTAATGAAGTAAGAACTACCAACATTATTGACAGCCTGTATTATTGCTTTTGCATATTCTTTATTTTCATATTCTTCTTTACATGTCCTAATGAGTTCTTTGATGTATTTCTCTTCATCAATATCAAATGAATATCCCATTATTTTAGATAATATCTTACTTCTTGAATTCTTTAAAAAGATAGTATTTAGAACATTTTACAATATTCCATTGATACAATATGTGGGATTTATATGTTTCCATGCCAATCCCTCCTTGTCTTTACCTGCATCTTTTTAAATATTTCTTCATCACTATAATCTTCTATAAGCATTTTTACACTTTGCTTAATAAATTGTTCTTCGCCCACATTCTTGACGGCCTGCTTTATATAATCCTTATATTTGAGTTCATCTTCTGCACATGAAGATAATAATTCATTATAAATACTTTTATAGGGAGCTTTCATATCTAAAGAGGATATTGAAAAATTATATAATTTAGCTAGTTTAGATGAATGTGTATTCTTATTAAGATAGTAGGACATAGTACTATCTATACTTAAGGAATACAATAGAGCATCATTAGTAAGAATATAGTCATCGTAGATTATATAATCATTGTTAGAGTAGTTTCTACCTAAATCATCAGATACGATTATGATTTTCTTCTGATCTAAATGAACATCTAGATCAAAGACATCCTTTATTATTTCATTTGTCTTTTTAATATTATCTTTGAAATATGTTTCTAATGGAGCATTTTTATCTTTAGAAGTATACACCAACATATTTTTTATGATGGGATCAGAAAGAATCTTAATCTTTCCACCAATTAATGTTAAAGAGTCGCTATACCCTTTGTATGTATTATCTAGATTAGTAATCGTCTTACATCTTGTCTTAAGATGCAATTCATAATAGCTCTTATTCTTATTGTAGATATTATATCCTTCTCCCATATCCGGATACTCTAAGAACAATTGCTGCTTTCCAGCAAAGGGATACCAAGCAAAGAATCCTGGCAACATGATGGACTGATCATTGGAATAGTATTTAGGATGATATCCTTCATAGATGATCTGAACATTGGTATTCTTCATCTTCCTGTTAAGATATAAAGCAATATGATCCTTATTGATCTTATAGTTCTTCATATCTTTACATACAATCTTTTTAACATGATAATCATGACTCAATGTCAGCCAGTAGACATCACTTTCTTCTTTCGCATGCATATTCATGCTTACATCTGCCTGTAGATATCGATCAATATCGATATTCATCTTGTAAGAAGCAATACTGTAGTTTGTATCTTGCTTCTTGATGGACTGATCCATTGTCTGATCATAAAAGCCATAATCTCTTAGATCATGTCTCAACGCTTCATCATCTAATCGATAATAGCTGTAAGGCAATGTACCATAGATAATCATTGTTAAAGCGGTAATAAGCGAGATTGCCTTACATATCTTATGTCTTATGGAAATAATCAAGAATAGACAAAGAAAAGCAAATAAAAAAAGATTGATGATTCTTGGCTTTTCAAGCTGAAGTCCATACTGTAGATTCATTGCCCACTGTCCATTATTATAAAATAGTCTAAAGCAATTCATAAAAGCATCTGGAATACGTGATAGCAATGGTGAAGTGACACTTATTTTTATAGAGTAGAATAGTGGACTAGTAATAAATATGACTATTAAATATACAATAAAACCTAAGATTCGATGTGTTATCTTAAAGATAAGATACACAATCATCTGAAAGATGATAATGGGAAATAACACATTAATGCTAAAGGTAAGAATTAAAAAAATGAGCGAGTCTTTTGTATAATACTGAAATAAAACAGTAGCCAATAATATAAAAAATATAATGAGACTCCACAATAGAATAATAGTGCTCATAAAAATCATTAGAGACGTAGAGTGATGAAAAGGCGTACTTTCCATCACTTCCTCTGTTTTTTGTTGGTGACTTCTATATAATGAATAAAATGTCACTAAAGAAAAGGCAACCGCTATGTAATAAGAAAAACGACTGCTTTGTAACATTGGTGAAATAAGAGGCTGTTTCATATAGAGATAGCTTCCCATTAACCAGATTGATGATAAATAGATTAAATAAATAACAAATCTTATTGGTGAATGTCTCATGATTTTTAATTGATATTTGAGATGATCCATATTATCCCCTTCCCTCTATGTAATTTTGTATTATCTTCTAATTTAAGTGTATCCCTATTTTAAAATAAAAACAAAAAAAAACGACCAACGGTCCTTTTTTTCGCTGAATGGCAAAAAATAGTCCTTTATAAGGACTATTTTTTCTGTGATGCATAATATTTTCTGACTAGCATCTGTGTTTTCTTGATATGTGTTTTTATCACGTCGATAGCCCCTTCGGCATCACGTTCTTTAATAAGATTCAAGATTTCACGGTGCTCTTCTAATGAAGTATCAAGTCTTTCAATTGGACGTAGTGCTCTTTTTGATGTGACTGATACATAATAATGAATATCTGAAAGCAGCTCTTGGAAATAAGGAGACTGCGTAGATTGATAGATCATTTCATGATATAGAATATTAAGTTCACCTAGTTTACCTTGATCTCTTTTCATTGTATAGAATTCCATAAGTTCGAAAACTTCCTGGATCTTTGCGAAATGGATGTCATCCATTCTCTCTATGGCAAGTTTGATGGCTAAAGATTCTAATTGAATTCTAATTTCAAACATGTCATCAATATCTCTAGGTGAGAATCCTTTGACATATACCCCTTTATTAGGAATACTTTCTGCTAATCCTTCTAGTTCTAGCTGTTTTAAGGCTTCTCTTATTGGGGTACGACTAATATTAAGTTCTTTTGCAAGAGAGAGTTCATTTAATTTATCTCCTCTTTCATAGTCTCCATTTAATATCCTATCTCTTAGCAATTCAAAAATCTGTGTTCCCAATGATCCATGTCTTCCAGACTCAAATATTGGATTTGATGCCATAACTTACCTTCTTTCTTTATTTAGAAATCACCGCCGATTTCTTTAATTGCATTTAATAATCCACCATATTCTATCATAACTTTCTCTCTTTTAGAAAGTGTTAAAGTCGCATTAATTGTTTTTCCTGTTGTATCATTAGAAATAACAACCTCTTTATTATCTTCAACGCTTTCTTTAAGATTGTGGAATGTGAATGAATCTTGATCATTGAAGAAGTCATAATCTTCTTTCTTAATAACAAGTGGAAGAATACCATTGTTAATTAAGTTTGAACGATGAATACGTGCAAATGATAAAGCAACTACAGCCTTGATCTTTAAGTAGTTAGGTACAAGTGCAGCATGTTCTCTTGATGATCCCTGTCCATAGTTGTCACCACCAACAATAAATCCACCATTGTTGGCAACTGCTCTCTTATAGAAATCAGGATCTACTTTATAGAATGAGAATTTTGCAAGATGTGGGACATTTGAACGATAAGGAAGAAGTTTTGAATCTGAAGGAACAATATGATCAGTTGAAATATTGTCTCCTACTTTTAATACCATCTTTCCAGTATAGCTGTCTGTAAGCTTTTCTCCTCTTGGAACTGGCTTGATATTTGGTCCCATATAGACTTCATGATTTGGATCATAATCGTTAATGAAGTAATTAGGATTCTTAATAAATGGAGTCATTGGTACTTCTTCTAATGCTTCATAATCACTGAAGTCACTTGAGAAACATCCTTTAATAGCTGAAAGTGCAGCTACTTCAGGTGATACTAAGTAGACACTTGCATCATTTGTACCTGAACGTCCTTTAAAGTTTCTATTAATTGTACGAAGTGATACCCCTTTAGATAAAGGTGCCTGACCCATACCGATACATGGTCCACATCCACATTCTAGAATACGTGCACCTGCATGAATCATATCTGCTAAGGCACCATTTTCTGATAGCATTGCTAAAATTGAAGATGACCCTGGTGCAATAACTAATGAAACATTGTCGTTAACACGATGTCCTTTTAAGATAGCTGCAGCATGCATCATATCGTTAAGTGATGAGTTTGTACATGAACCAATAACAACCTGGTTGATTGGCATACCTTCTAATTCTGTAGCAGATACTACAGCATCTGGACTATGTGGTTTAGCAACCATTGGTTCTAATGTAGAAAGATCAATATCTAATCTTTCATCATAAGTTGCATCTTCATCAGCACTCATTTCTACATAATCTTCTGCACGACCCTGCTGTTTTAAATAATCTAGCGTACGTTCATCAGTTGGGAATACCGAAGTAGTAGCTCCTAATTCTGCTCCCATATTACAGATAGTAGCTCTTTCAGTTAAAGATAAATCTTTAATACCTTCTCCTGTGTATTCTACAATCTTATTAACGCCGCCTTTTACAGATAATTCCTGAAGTACTTTCAAGATAACATCTTTAGCACTTACGAATGGTTTTCTTTTTCCTGTTAAGTTAACCTGTAAAACAGATGGACAAGATAAATAATAAGTACCAGTTGCCATTGCCACTGCAACATCAAGTCCTCCTGCTCCAATCGCAACCATACCCATAGCACCACATGTTGGTGTATGTGAATCACTTCCGACTAAAGTCTTTCCAGGTTTAGAAAAGTTTTCTAACTGAAGCTGGTGACATACTCCATTACCTGGACGTGAGAATGTGATTCCATGTTTTTTCGCAACTGATCTAATAAATTCATGATCATCCATATTTTCAAAACCAGTCTGTAACATATTATGATCAATATAAGCTACAGCCTTTTCAACAGCTACATGTCCAACATTCATCGCTTCAAGCTGCAAGTAGGCCATTGTACCTGTACTATCCTGTGTTAAAGTCTGATCTATCTTAATCGCAATTGGTGTACCTGCGACTAATTCTCCTTTTTGTAAATGGTTGTTTAAAATCTTATAAGCTAGATTCATATTCTTTCCTCCTCTTATTGTATACAATTATACATAACAATCATAAAAATACAATATCTTACTGATAATCTTTTGCTTTTTTCTTCTTTTTCTTCCTAATTATGATAGAATAACACCGGTGATGAAATATGATATTATCTTGTTCATCTCTTACGAAATCCTATCTTGGCAAGGATGTATTAAAGGATGTATCGTTTAAGCTAGAAGAACATGACAAGCTTGCGATCATTGGTGTCAATGGTGCAGGTAAATCAACGCTTCTTCGTATTCTTCAGGAAGAAGAACATGCGGATTCTGGAGAAATATCTTTTAATAAGAACATGAAGCTTGGATACTTATCTCAGGAACATGCTTTTGATCTTGAGAAGAGTATCTATGATACATTAAAAGAACCTTTTGAGGATCTCATCGTTATTGAAAAACGTATGCGTGAACTTGAAAGTCTGATGTCTACATCCTCAGATCTAGATGGAATCATGAGAGAATATGATACATTAACACAAAAATTTGAGCATGAAAATGGCTATGAGATGGAATCTCGTATCAAAGGTGTACTTAACGGGTTAGGCTTTGAAGAAGATATGTGGAATGCCCCAATGGGTATTCTTTCTGGTGGACAGAAGACACGTATTGGTTTAGGACAGCTTCTTTTAAGATCACCTGATCTCCTATTGCTAGATGAACCTACAAACCACCTTGACCTTGATTCTATTGAATGGCTAGAAAACTATCTTAAAAACTATAGTAAAGCTGTCATTGTCGTATCCCATGATAGATACTTTATTGATCAGGTCTCTAATATGATCATGGAAATAGAGAATGGGAAATCTACTTTATATAAATGCAGCTATGAACAATATGCGACTATCAAGAAGCATAATCGTGATGTTGAATTGAAGCATTATCTTAATAATCAAAAAGAAATCAAGAGAATGCAGGATTCTATTGATACTTTAAAATCATTTGGTAGAGAGAAACAGGTAAAACGTGCTGAATCTAAAGAGAAAGCTTTAGCCAGAATGGAAAAAGTTGATCGTCCTGAATCTCTTCCTTCTCATATCCGCTTTGCCTTTGATCCAGAAGTTGAATCAGGATATGATGTCTTAAAAGTAGAAGACTTAGCCATGGCCTTTGATAAACCACTTTTTGATTCTCTTTCTTTTGATGTCAAACGTGGTGAAAAAGTCGGACTTCTTGGACCTAATGGTATTGGAAAAACCACATTCTTCCACTTATTGCTAAATGACTATGCACCAAGATCTGGACGTATCAAGATTGGTGTAAAAGTAATGATTGGCTACTATGATCAGGAACAAAGATCATTAAATCCAAGCAAGACCATCTTTGATGAAATCAGCGATGCTTTCCCAAGAATGACAAATACGGAAATAAGAAATATCTGTGCGACTTTCTTATTTAGAGGGGATGATGTCTTTAAGACTATCGATTCCTTGTCCGGTGGAGAAAAGGGACGTGTTGTTCTTATTAAGCTTCTATTAAATAAAGCGAATTTCCTTGTTTTAGATGAACCTACAAACCATCTGGATATTCAATCAAAAGAAATACTTGAAGATGCTCTTCTTGATTTCCCAGGAACCATCCTCTTTATTTCCCATGACCGTTACTTTATCAATAAAATAGCTACAAAGATTGTCGATATGAATGCTCATGGAGCAACAACTTATATCGGTGATTATGATTATTTCATGGCACATAAAAAAGAGGAAAAGGCTGCTGTTGAAAAGAAGGTCAATAAAGATTATCTTGAAACTAAGACTCAACGCTCTATGGATCGTAAGATTAAAAATAAGATCAAGAAAGTTGAAGAACAGATTTCTTTACTTGAAGAAGAAATCAATAATCTAGAACAGTTGCAGACAACTGATGAAGTTATCAATGATTACGAAAAATACAATGAAATAACTGCGCAGATTGAAGAAAAGAACAATCAGCTAGAAGAAAAAATGGAAGAGTGGGAAGCTCTTAATGAATAAGCCAGACACATTTAATGTGACTGGCTTTTCTTTATTAAATAGAAGACTGTCATAAAAATAATAGCTCCACTTAAATCAATGAGACAATCAGTAAAGCATCCTGCTCTTCCTGGGACAAATGTCTGATGCCATTCATCTAAACAGGCAAAAAGAAATGTCATAATCAGTGAAACTAGAATATGATGTTTCTCTAATGTATGAGAGAATCCATAATACAATGTTAATGAGAGGACACCAAATTCACTCATATGTGCAGCTTTTCTAATTAACAGTATGACTGTTTCTTTTGAGAAAGGCAAAGTGACAAGATGATTTAGCCACTCATATATCTGATAAGAAAGACTTCCTGACTGTTCTCCATTTTGAGCAGAGAATCCAAATATAAAGAATAATATGATACAAGATGGTGTGAACTACCACCCACCTAAAGGTAGGTGGCTTCTAAGAACCTGACGGTTCTATTTAAGAAGTTTGATATTTAAGTTTCCACCCGACAAGTCAGGCAATCCTTATTCTTACAGGCGTGTCCACTTCGCCTCTACCGTATAGGATGTTAACATCCACAACGCTACTTTTACGCATGATGTTCAATGCGCCATTAACATCCGCATTGATTATTTTCCCGCTTGCGGTTTTATATTGCCCTCTGTGTATTCTTTTGCCGCTAAACTGATATTCTCTTGGATTATCAGCATTGTAAACAGGAATGTCATCTCTATCCCAGAATGATGATTTTGATGTATAGGACTCTT
>NZ_JNKN01000048.1 GCF_000702065.1 Kandleria vitulina DSM 20405
GGGGCAGGTTACCTATGTATTCCTCACCCGTTCGCCACTGGAATCCGAAGATTCCCGTTCGACTTGCATGTATTAGGCACGCCGCCAGCGTTCATCCTGAGCCAGGATCAAACTCTCCATTGTCTATCAATGGAGCCATCTTTTGGCTCTTGTTAATTGCTTGCTTGTTTTATTTGCGAGTGTTTTCTCACTCATCTATTTGACGTGTTTCTGTTCAGTTTTCAATGTTCAGGCCACTCGGCTCTCGCTGAGTGCTCACTTATATTATCATCACCTCTCCTCTTTGTAAAGCATTTTTTTCATAATTTTTTTAAAAATCTCTCAGATCGCCATTTTGGGCTATTTAAAGCGGTATTCAGAGCCTATTGCTTGCTTTTTTATTCTTTGTCATAAAATAAAAAAAGATGGAGAATCATCTCCACCTTAATTTATGTCATATTACTTTACTTCCATGACTTTCTGGCCATTGTAAGAACCACAATGTTTGCATACTCTGTGTGGTAAAGTGAATTCACCACATTCAGGACAAACGATAACAGTAGGTGCTGTTAATTTGTCATGTGTTCTTCTTTTGTTTCTTCTTGTACTAGATACTCTTCTAAATGGTACTGCCATAAGTATTACCTCCTCTTATTCCTTGTTCTTAAAATAATCTTTTAGCTTTGCTAGCCTTGGATCAATAGGATTGTCTTCTTCATTCGCATGAACATCTGACTCATCAAGGACTTGCCAGCCTTTTCCAGTGCGCGTTAGTTCAGCACCTTCCTTGACAACTCTCATTGGTACTACCATCATGATTTCCTGGAATACCACAGGTGTCAAATCGGCTGTGTCTTTCTTAGCCTCAATGACATCCTCATCTTCGTCAGGCTTGTAAAAGGCAAAGATTTCTGTTTCGTCTAGTTCAAACGGATACTCCACCGGTTCCGATGAAATAGCACAAGGAACAATCATAGTGCCTTCAACGTGAAGTGTTACATATAATCTTTGATCAGCTTCAAAGAAGTGACCGTGACCAGAAACCCTCACACTGTCTTTCAATCCATTGATTTGAGATAAGTTATAGAACATTTCTTTTGGAAATGTAAGACTCTCTTCGAAATCAAATTGTCCATTCTTTTGTTTAATTAGCCAATTAAGACTCCACTTCAAGATTATCACCTCTATAACTCGCATAACACATTATATAGAAGAAGTTTTTGTAAGTCAATGGAAAGATGAACAAATTTCCAATGATAATTTCTTTATTTTTTTATGAGTCATGTTAAACTATTTTTTGAGGTGATTTTATGAAAATATTAGGCATTGTCGCTGAATACAACCCATTCCACAAAGGACACCTTTATCATTTAAAGAAGGCCCAGGAAATAGTCAAACCAGATCTTACAATAATAGTGATGTCTCCTCAATTTGTACAACGTGGAGAACCAGCAATTATATCTAAATGGATCAGAAGTCGCATAGCTATTGAAAGTGGTGCAGATATCGTTATCGAACTGCCAACAATCTATGCTGTAGAAAGTGCTGACTACTTTGCTAAAGGAGCAATGACCCTCCTTCATGAAATGGGCATTACCGATTTACTCTTCGGAAGCGAAAATGGTGATATTGAACAATTTATCGAAATTGCCAATACTATAGAAAATCATCAGGAACAATACAACACTGCCATCAAGGAAGCTATGGATCAAGGTCTGCGCTATCCTGACGCCTGCAACCGTGCTCTATCTTTATTATTAAATAAAGAAGTAAAAACCCCAAACGATCTGCTTGGATTAAGCTACGTTAAAGAAATCATTCATAATCATTATGATATAAGGATGCACTGCATCAAGCGTACAAATGATTATCATGAAGAAAAGCTTCAAGAGATTGCCAGTGCAACATCATTAAGAAAAGCGCTGCACGCTCATATCGATGTCTCATCACAATTACCGGGTTATCAATATTATAAAGATGAACATCTCTATAGCTTCTCAGAATTTTTTCCTTATCTAAAATATACAATCTTATTTAATGAGCAGCTTTCCTCTATTCATCTTGTAGATGAAGGAATTGAAAACCTCTTAAAAGATACAATAAAGAAAACTGATAATATGGAAGATCTCATCAATAGATTAACATCAAAAAGATACACACGTTCTCGTATTCAGCGTATGCTTGTACATATCTTATTAAACAATAAGAAAGAAGACGTTCCTGCCATGATGAAAATTGACTATATCCGCCTCTTAGCTTTCTCTAAAAAGGGACAACTTTATATTAAGGAACAGAAAAAGCGAACTGATTTTAAGATCATTGCTAATATTTCTAAACATCAGCATCCCTCATTAACCTTAGAATATAAAGCTGCTACACTTTTATCACTTATATACGGTGACGCTCATACTGAGATTTCTTCGATACCATATCATGAATAAAAACAAAAGGACATTCCTGGGGAAGGAATGTCCTTTTAATAAGGCAACTTAATGAGGAGTATTGGATAAATGAACGCGATTTTCAAATTCATCAATTACCTTATTTACATTTTTACGACCTCTATAAAAACCAAGCCCAAAGGTTAAGGTCGAGAGTACTCCCACAAAGACAAGCAGATAACCGATGATTGCAATAACCAGAGATGCTGAAGCATACATATAGGCAAGCAGCACACCAATTGTCGAGATGAGGAAGGATAAACTGAGCCAGCGCTGTACGTTCTGTAGCATATGTTTCTGATAAGCAATCTCTTCCATATAGGCGTTGTATAATCTCTTGTCCATGTTTGAATCTCCTTATTATTAATATTTTAAACCAGGATTGAAGAATCCACAGAGTACTCCTAAGAATGCGATAACAACTAATAATAACATAACCTTGATAGGTGAAATGTTCTTTTTAGCCATTAACCACCAGCAGAATACGATGAATACACCAGTAAGTAAACCAGGATATACACCATCTAACTGATTCTGTAAATTTAAGTATTCTTTACCACTAGCATTTTTTAATGAAATAGCAGTAGTGATAGGTACCCATGATGCAGCTACCGCACCAATAACCATAGCACCTAAGCATCCAATTGCTTTTCTTAATGAATTTCCAACTGGACCAACTAAGAATTCTACAGCTTTTCCACCTAATTCATAACCTTTATAGTATGCAAACTTCATACCAAAGTAAGCAAGTAAGTTCCATACAACAATGTAGAAGATGGCACCAATTGGGCTACCTCCACTTGAAAGACCCATTGATACACCAAGAAGGATTGGAATCAATGTACCTACGATTAATGAATCACCGATACCAGCTAAAGGACCCATTAACCCTGCACGTAAACCGTTGATAGTTTCGTCATCAACTTCACCAGACTGATTAGCACGTGCTTCTTCTAAACCAGCTGTGATACCAACAACTAATGCCCCAATCTGAGGTTCAGTGTTGAAGAATGCTGTATAAGTATTCATAGAACGTTTCTGATCTTCTTTGTTGTCATAAAGATCTTCAACGATTGGTAACATAGATGCAAGATAACCGAATGTCTGCATATGTTCCTGAGTAAAGCAAGTTAAGTTACCATAATACCAATGATGGAAGGAACGAGATAACGCCTTTTTACTAATTTTCTTTTCCATAATTAAATGTCCTCCTCTTCTTCATCATCGATGGCATCTACAGCAACAGTTTTTCTCTGTTTGATCATTTCTAATTCATAGTAGATAACCGCAAAGATCATTGCGATGACTGTACAAGAAACTAAGTTTAATCCTAAAGATTTTGCAAGAGTAAATCCTACGAAGAATGGGATAAAGTCTGTAGCTTTTTCTACAATCTGTTTTAATAAGATAGCAATCCCGACACATGGTAATAACTGACCAACTGTGAATAGTGTTCTCATTGGAATACCATCCATTGGTAAAGCTGTCTTTAATGCAGTAACGGCATCTGCACCGAAACGGCATAATAATAATGTAGGAATAAATGAGAATAAGAAATGTGAGATCCAAGGTAATCCCCAGTCTACTAAGTATACTTTATGGAAATCTTCATTTTCGATAGCCTTCCATCCAATGTGCTGCCATACCAAGTTTAATGTAGCAGTACCATAGAATAATACTGTACCTAATGTACCTACTAGAGTACCCATTGAAGTAGCCATGCTCTTTGCATTGCCAGATAATGGATCAATACCCTGAGATTTAATAGCAACCATCGCAAGTGGAATACCGATATAAGAGATAGCTCGTACATCAGCTGAAACTGTTCCACCAGGTGTTACTAATGCGATGTAAACAACCTGTAAAGCTAAACCACAAATAATACCTAATCTTAAATCACCTAAGATAAGACCACACACAAGTCCCCCTACTAAAGGACGCCCTAATGTGTAGTTACCAATAGATGTACCACCTAGACCTGGCATAGATGCTAAACAAGCAAATAGACCAAGCAAAGCAGCCTGTAACCAACTAATTGTCATAATTTTTCTCCCTTTTCTTTAATTTTATGTTAAAAGCCAAATTTTCCTTTGAAGTCATCCCATGTACCAATAGATACATCAGGAACTAAAGAAAACTTCACTTCATAACCAGCTTTACTGATAGCTTCAAAAGCTTCAGCTTCTTCCTGAGTAATAGACTGATTATTTCCTAATTTCACAGCACCAGGTCTATCATTACATGGACCAACAATTACTGTTTTTACATCTCCAGGAACAAATCCTTCATCCACAAGTAATTCTTTCATATCAAGTGGGTTCTTAGTAATTAAGAAATATTTATCTTTACTATTTGTAACCTTTTCTTTAACATCTTTAAAATGTTCTTTAGTCCATACAAAAGTCTTCTTATCAGAAGCACTCTTATATGCCTGTTTTAAAACTGTATTTGATGCTGCTGCATCATTAACTGCGATAAGTCCTGTACAAGGATATTCCTTAGACCATCTTGTTACTGTCTGACCATGAATCATACGGTCATCAATTCTTACGAAACTAATTGCCATTTTTTATTCTCCTTAAATATCGTCTTCTTCATCAGCATCTTCTGCTGTTGCTTTAAACTGCTGTAAAGCAGTAGTTGCTTCACTTACAAGTGTTGTTGCCAACGCATCTCCATCAAGCGCATCTTTCATAACTGCGGCAGTTAATGCCATAGGTAAATTCATTCCCCCAACAACTACAGTTGATTCCAATCTGTTCATTTCACCTAAAACATCTAATGCAGTAGTTAATGGTGATCCACCAATAATATCAGCTAACAATACCATTTCATCTTCGGCCTGAATTGGTGAGATTGCTTCTTTGAACACTTCTCTAAATTCAGCTGCAGACTTTCCGTTTTCTAAACCAGTCGCAATAACTTGGTCCATCTTGTCTCCTGCAAACATTGCAAGAGAAGATTTTAATCCAGCCGCAAAACCGCCATGACTAACTAATACCAAATATTTCATTATCTCTCTCCTCTCATGTTGTACCTATATTCTATACAAGAATGAAAGCGCTGTAACGTATCAAACGTCATGAAGTGTTGATGATATTTATCATGTTAGTATGTGACATTTGTCATCACGAAAAAGTTGATTATTACATCAAAAAAAGCAGTCATTTGACTGCTTTATAATAACTTTTGAATATTCTGATGAATTTGTGATAGATCCGCATCCAAGCTGTTGTTAGCTAATGAAAGGGTTACAAGATAATCTGCTGTTTCCATGACATGAGCATACTTCTTAAACTTAGGATACGCAATTGTCTGCTCCATGATTGTATTAATACGCTGTGCTGTCAGTTCACTTGGTCCAAAACCATTTCTCTTAAATAGATTATCAGTAAAAGAATCATTCATGACCTCTCTTACCGGTGAAGCACCCTGTGACTGTTCTAGAATCAATTGCTGAACATCAGGATCACTGCAGATCATTTTCAAAAACTTCCAGGCAGACTGCTTATGATTAGATCGAGATGATAATCCAATTAAAGCTGTTTTCATCTGATAGGCCGCATTGCTAGTAGAAGTAGGCATAGAACGACAGCTCCAGCTGAAGGTAGAATACTTGGCTACACGATAAGGATAAGGCTTATAAGTTCTATATTGTGCCAATGTCATTGGCATAAAGGCTACCTTCCCTTTATCAAAGTCTTCTGAGCTTACTTTTATATTCTTATTAAGGTGTGTGATCTTACTTAACATCGCAAACGCTTTTTTTACCTTTGATGAATTAAAATAAGATTTTGTTCCTTCTTCATTAAATAAAGAAATTCCATATCCCGCGATAACATCTTTCCATGTATAATCACAGACTCCAAATTGATCTAATACTCCATCATGATCTGTATCCTTAGTGATTTTATTGCACATGTCATAGAATTCTTCGATAGTCCAATGATCTGGTATCGTAATTCCTTCTTTTTTTAATATGTCCATATTAACGCACATCATCACTGGATTACTAGAAAATGGCAAAGCGTATACTTCATGATTGACAACGCCAGCATCAATAGCTGAATCAAAGAAGATATTGGTATTAAAACGATCTTCTTTTACAAGTCTATTAAGATTATCAAGTGCACCTGTACTTAATAATAAGTTAAAGTCATCATCTGGTACGACAAATACATCCGGCTGTTTTCCTTGAACAATCAATTCTGATAACCAGGAAGAATAATCAGACTTGGCAATACCAGGTTCATACTTCACCTTAATTGTAGGATTCTCTTTTTCAAAATTCTTGATAATACGATCAAGCAGCTTATAGCTAGTAGGATCAGGCACATCCCAGGGACTTCCTACATACGTTCCTAACGTGATCGTAATGACACGTTCTGGATTATTCCAATAGATAAATGAAGAAAAACAAGCTAAAGATATAATCCAGATAACGATCGTTTTCTGATGACTTTTGATCATATTAATCATCAGGAATCTCCTTCATAGTTACACCAGTCTGCACAGCCCATATAGCAAGCTGAGTACGATCTCGTAAAGAGAGCTTAGATAAGATATGAGAAAGATAGTTTCTGACAGTCCCTTCTGATAAGAAGAGCTTAGAGGCAATCTCTTTATTTGATAAGCCATTGCCGATTTGCTGAATGATCTTCCATTCCATTGATGTAAGATCATCACAATTATGTTCATCTACCTGAATTGTATAATTGGACTGTGCCATTTTAGAGAAGAGCTTAAAAACCTTTGTCGCAATATCTGGGTTGATCATAGCTTTCCCACTATGAACAGTCTTGATTGCATGAACAAGTTCTTCCATCGATACCCCTTTAAGAAGATAACCTGAAGCACCATACTTTAAAGCACTGAAGACAAAATCATCATCATCGAATGTTGTTAAGATAATAATCTTGACTGAAGGATATTTCTCCTTGACTTCTTTAGTACAGACAACGCCATCCATACCTGGCATACGTATATCCATAAGAATAACATCGGGTAATTCTTCCTTGATAGCATCGAGGACTTCAAAGCCATTTCCTGCTACTCCTGTTAATGATAAATCAGGCTGTGTAGATAATACAATCTGAAGAGATTCTCTAATAAGAGCCTGATCATCTGCTATTAGTACTTTTATCATTTTTATCCTCCCCTTTTACCTTAGGGATCATGGCCATTGTTCTAAATCCCTGATCTCCTATATATTCTACACTCCCGCCAATCATGGCAAGACGTTCTTTCATTTGTTTTAAGCCATAACCATATGTAATATGTTCTGAACCAATACCATCATCCTGAATGATAATATAGTAGCACTGTTCCGTATTGAACAGATTGATTTCTACATTTTTAGCATGACCATGTCTTAAAGAATTCGTAATTGACTCCTGAATCATTCTGAAAAGAATATCTTCTTTCGTATTATCGAAGTCAATATAATCCCACTCATAATAAAGTGAAATATTCAATTTAGATAGTTCACGATATTCATCAATCATCTTTATGATTGCATCCTTAAGAGTACGATCTTCCAATGCTCCAGGACGAAGTTTATTAAGTGAACGACGAACATCACCGATTCCTTCACGGATGACACCACTGACTATCTTTAACTGCTGTTTAGTACGATCTACATCACTATCAATAAGTACAATACAGGCATCTACACCTGCTGCAATACCCGTCAATGCATGACCCAAGGTATCATGAATTTCCCTGGCAATTCTCTTTCTTTCTCTGTCTTCCGCTATTTTTTCAGTTAGGGCAACATAGCTGTTTAATTCTGTATTAACTTGGGATACCATATCTAGTTCTTCTTTGATATGACTCTGTTCATCCAAAGATGTAATCAAATAAGTAATCAAGAATAAAATGAAGAGCACCATATTCAATGAATCAATAAAACTTCTAAAGAAAGAAATAGATACTCCAGTAGCACGAGGCATAAAGCGAATATAGACATCAAGAGAAGGCATCTTCATGATGGTAGAAATCAATGAATAATTTGAAAGCAGCAACATGCCAAAACTTATTCCTAAAAACCATAGCCAATACTTATTATCTCTTGCATTGTAGATAATATCCGCAAAGACAAACAGTATGATTCCATTATAACAATCATAAAGCAAATAGAGAATTGCCATCATCAATATCATCTCTATGAAAGTAAGAAGATCCTTGCTGACACGATGCCTTTCTTCTAGATCAATTCTAAAATACATCACCATTAACAAGATGCTAAAAGAACCTACTGACGCAAAGAATGTATAACCTGGTGAACGAGGAATACTGCCGATACTTTCAATAAGTGAATGTGATAACCCATTAACTACAATATATTTTGTAATAAAAAGGAACAAGAACGCATTGTAGATAACCGCCACAAAATTCAAGAGAATCAAAGATTTTCTAAATAATCCTATATGTCTGTCATTAACCGTATCCATTATTGCCACCCCGATAAATCATAATCTGAAATATTATTCTTGCCAACAAGTGATACTGGCACGATAACCTTAGCTGACACATTCTTCTTTTTTATTAGACGATAAGCATTATTGGCAGCTTTCTTCCCCATCATCAGCGGAGACTGTGCCGCTGTATAATAGCGTCCATTTGTATCATTGATCAGTTTCTTCATATCCGGTGAACCATCAACACTATAAACCATGAATGATTGATGACTCTTCGCTTCTTCAATAGCTGCCAATGCGCCTAGTGCACTAGGATCATTCAAGGCCATCAGGACATCAAAATGAGAATGTCTTTCAATCATGGCCTTCATCTTAGGCATCGCAATTTCTGTTTGGCCAGAACAATCTTCTCGATCAATAATCTGATATTCAGGATGATTATTGATTGTATCAGTAAAGCCTTTAATACGATCGACAGCTGACAAGGCTGCGAGATGTTCTAGCAACAGAATCTTTGCACTCTTAATATTTTTCATCATATCTTTAGCACAAAGCACACCAGCGTTATAGTTATCAGAAAGGATTGTACAATCTATAAACTGGTCTTCTTTTAACTGACTATCTACTACAATGATAGAAATCCCTTTTCTCTTTAGCTCTTTTAACTTATTGATGATTCTATCATCATTACCATCAACAGGATTGATGATCAGCACGTCAATATGCTGCTGTTCAAAATGATCTAATTGTTCTAATTGCTTTTCAACACTCAATAATGGATCTCTTGTAATAAGAATATCATTATGTTCATCAGTAATCTTTTTTACTTCTTCATGTATAGCATCATAAAACGTATTATTCATTGTCATATATGTCTCCCCTATACGATGCTGATGAGCATGAATAGGATTGTTTACCACAAAGGCATAAAGTCCTGCTGTTATTGCTATTACAAAAGATAAACCTATAAGCCCACTTCTCTTCTTCATGACATTCCCTCTCTTCTTCTCATTATTATACGTCATTTTTTATTATATTCATTAAAAAAAATAAAAAAATGTCTCCATGTTCAAAAAACTAAGGATTTCTCCTTAGTCTTTATTTCCAAATATTTGTTGGACAAGGCTTCTTCTTTAGTGAACTACCACCCACCTAAAGGTAGGTGGCTTCTAAGAACCTGACGGTTCTATTTAAGAAGTTTGATATTTAAGTTTCCACCCGACAAGTCAGGCAATCCTTATTCTTACAGGCGTGTCCACTTCGCCTCTACCGTATAGGATGTTAACATCCACAACGCTACTTTTACGCATGATGTTCAATGCGCCATTAACATCCGCATTGATTATTTTCCCGCTTGCGGTTTTATATTGCCCTCTGTGTATTCTTTTGCCGCTAAACTGATATTCTCTTGGATTATCAGCACTGTAAACAGGAATGTCATCTCTATCCCAGAATGATGATTTTGATGTATAGGACTCTTCCTG
>NZ_JNKN01000049.1 GCF_000702065.1 Kandleria vitulina DSM 20405
GGTGACATACATAGTCGCATGCAATGCATCCTCTTTATCTCTTAAAGAGGCAAAAGCATTTCTTTCCGCATGAAGAGTCCCACATTTCTTGTGATACCCCTCTCCGACAATAACATCCCCCTTAACGATCACTGCCCCCACCAAAGGATTAGGATGCGCATATCCTTCTCCTAGCTTCGCTAAAGAGATAGCACGTCTCATATAATAAGCATCATCTTTTTTCATAGTCTTTTCTCCTAAAAAAAGGCCCCACTGCATGTGGGGCCATTCAAATATCGACACTACTCCCGTATAAACAAAAATTCCGAACATTTCTGTTCGGAACATTTTCTACACAAAAAAGTATGACAATAAATATCACTACTTGTTCTTCTTCCATCCAGACTGTACTGTCGGCATCGGAATTTCACCGATTCATGCATAATGCTCGCGGGCTTTACCGCCGGTAGGGAATTTCACCCTGCCCCGAAGATATTCAATTCTATATCTAAAGATAATATACTTCTAGATATTCGTCAATGACAAATAATTATTAAGATCAATATTTCAGTTTTCTTTTTGAATATACTACAACAATAATAGAAACAACAGTTATTAAAAGACCTACGACAAATATATCTAAATTAAAGTATTCAATACTTTCATGACGGATAAAATTACCAATGACCGCATTGATATTCAATACAGCAACAATTCCTCCAACAAAGCTCATAATCATACCGATAATGCTTGCATCCTCTAACTCATCTGCAGAAAGTCTTGGATACTTCTTTTTATGAAGAATAAAGAGTGGAATACTGATTAAAAATAAGAGTCCTGCCAACATAAAATTATACATGGAAGATGATAATGAACTTTTTGGAGAAAACATGTGCACTTCTTCATTATCACGGCTCACCCACACCTTTGATAAGTTTTCATTGGGCTTATCTACAAGTCCATCCTGTTTTGTATAATACATTTTTCCATCCGTAAAAGTATAATGAATAACACATGAATACTCTGTCCTAAAATGTTTTGAAACATATCTTCTTGTACTCTTTACATCTGTAATATAGCCAGGAACACATTTAAAATTTTTACTATACTGCGCTCCCTGATAATTTAAAACACCTATAAATAACATAAATAAAGCAAAACCTAAAACAATAAGATGTAAATTCTTTTTAATACGCTCCACACCAAATCGTCCCATCAGATAAGACGCAATCGCACATACTGTTACAGCTATAAGTAGTATACTATTAATCATATTTCCCTCCATATTATGTACTTCAAACTATTTTATCAATAAATTTTCAAATAGTAAAGATATAAAAACAAGGCATACATTGCCTTGTTTTTAATAGAGAGAAATTTTTCTAATGAAGGTTTATAGTTTGAAGTAATAATTTATAACTGAGAAATGATAGTATCATTAGCATTGACACAAATTGGCTCAATAAAATGTATTGATCCCTGATTGCCTTCTTGTGTTATTGCTAAAACAGTCACATCTCGATACCCTGCTTTTTTTATTTTATCACGATCAAATGTAATAAGTTTTTGACCAGTTTTAACATGATCTCCTACTTTTACATGGGGAGTAAATCCGTCACCATTCATATAGACGGTATCAATTCCTATATGAAGAAGGACTTCAGTTTGATCTTTTAGTTTTAGTCCAACAGCATGAAATGATTTATCCATAATAACAATGACTTCACCATCTGCTGGGGCCAATAATTCATTTGAGGTAGGTTCAATCGCAATGCCTTCTCCCATCATTTTTTTGGAGAAAACACCGTCGTTGACATCTTCTAGATGGATCAGACGTCCACTTAAATAAGCTTTTAATTCAATTTTCTTTTTTTTATTAAACAATGAAAACAAACCCATAATTCAATCATTCACCTGCTTCTAAGCATTTTTCTATTTCATTCCATGTTGGAATAGATTCTAAAGCACCCACTTTAGTCGTCGTCATAGCCCCCACAATATTCGCTATTCGCGCAATCTCTTCCATTGTTTTTTCCGGTGTATTTAAAACCTGTGCAATAATAGCACCAATAAATGCATCACCGGCCCCTGTGGCATCAACCATTTTTACTTCCTCAACTGGAATAATGACTTGCTTGTTCCCTGATACAAGCAATGATCCTTCTTTTCCAAGAGTGACTAATAAATAGTTGCATCCTAATGAAGCAATACTTTTTGATGCTTCTTTAATATCATCAATGCTGCTAATAAGTTTGACTTCTTCATCACTTAATTTGACAATATAACTGTTTTTAATAAATTCTTTGCAGCATCTGATATACTCTTTTTCATCTGTAATTAATGCATCACGGTAGTTTGCATCAAAAGTAATGATCTTATCATGCTTTTTCGCATACTCCATAATTTTAAAGTAAGTGTCTTTTAATTCTCCATCTAGGAAGGCTGTGGCACTCCCAAAATGAAAGAGATCAAACTGATTTAAATATTTTTCTATTTTCTGATAGGATAATACAGCATCCGCATCACGCATAAATCTAAAATCACGATCTCCATCCTCTTTTAAGGATACGAAGGCGAGAGTCGTATTTCTATTTTTCAGTTTATACATCATATCTGTATTAATATGATTGTTCTTAAAAGTTTCTTCTAAGAAGTCACCAAAGAAATCTTGACCGACACTTCCACAAAAGTAAGCTTCAGCACCTAGCTTTGCAATTGCGGCTGCCACATTGGCAGGTGCTCCACCGGCTTTTCTTGTAAAGCTTGAAGTATCCTTCAAACTCATTCCTGGATGATCAGATACAAAATCAATCAACGCTTCTCCGGCACATAATACTTTTTTCAAGATAATTCCCCCATTACATATTATTTATTAAAGTAGTCAATTGTTCCTACAGCTTTATACTTAAATCTTATTTCATGTTTCATTTCATGGAGGTTAAAGCATCTCATCATAAATGATCTACTTCCCTCATTCACAAAGATTTCTACAAAGCTATTATCTACATAAATATCCACTTTGTATTCTTCTTTATTTAAGGCTTCACATTGTCTTATTAAGCCATTGTCTTGATCAAATAGATGATGGAGATGGGAACGATCTAATGTCATAACATTCTTATCAAAATCAATCGAGAATTCCCAATAATCATTTTCATCACCGAATCTTACCCACTCGTTACCCTGTTTTGATAAATCAAATTGTATATGATAGGTATTGGATTCAGTGAGAGTCTTGGTATCTTCAAATTGATGATGATTATTGAATGCTTTATTTATATCATCAGAAATATAATTGCATAATCTATGATCAGAAATTTTTAATATATGTGGCATAGTTAAGCCATGTTTCCACATATCTTTATCACTAATAAGACGCTGTTCACCACAGCCAAACCAGGAAAGCATCATTGGCGCTTTATCTTTCCCATAGAAAACCTGAGGAGCATAGAAGTCAAAGCCATTATCAATTTCGTCCATCGTTTCAATATGGAACTTAAGATGTTCTAAATCCAATGTTCCAATTAGATACAATGAAGTAAATTGGTTCTGATATTTTAATTCTTCTTTTTCTAATCCCATAACAGAAAGCATAAGAACATCTTTTCCATCTACTTCGATATATCCTGGACATTCAATCATATAACCTGTGTTGATTGATAGATCAAGTTCACCCACATATTGCCAATCAATCAAATTATGACTTTTATAAACAAGCAACGCTCCTTCTTCTTCCTGTGTTTTTCCACCTAGAAGCATATAGTATTCACCATTTTTTTCAAATACAAATGGATCTCTGATCTCACCAGTCATTTTTGCTGGTGCGCCATCAATTACCGGATTAGTCATTTCTTTTGTAATATGTCCATCTTTATCCATATAAGCAAGTGCTTGTTTAGGGATCTTACCGTTTTCTAATTTATAGTTAGCTGTATAAAATAAATGTAAAATCTCATCTTTCTCAATAGCATTTCCTGAATAGCAGCCATTTTTTTCATACTCTTGATCAGGAATTAAGGCGACATCTTCCTCTTTCCAATTCACAAGATCATCTGAAACACAATGTCCCCAATGTTTCATGCCATGATTTGGTTCAAAAGGGAACCATTGATAAAACACATGATATTGATTATTGAAATATGCTAAACCATTAGGATCATTCATTAACCCACATTTTGGATAGATATGATATCTTGGAAGATATTTACTTTTTGATACAAAATGTTTTAATTCTTCTAGATAAAGATGATGTTGCGGTTGAATATAAGTATATTTTTCAAATTGTTTAAACTGCATAAAATCTCCTATTTATCAATCCCCTGTAATCCTTTGAATTTGTTATAAAGGAATAACAATACAACAGGAATAATAAAGGCAATTAAGTTTCCAATCACATAATGGATCATAACCGGTGGATTAACGATTGTAATACCTGGAATACCTGTTAACCCAAAACCTAATGCTTTGACATCAAGTAATTTCATATAAACACCACCAATACCTGCACCAAGTGCACCACATAAGAATGGGACAATAGAATCTCTTAAGTTTACAGCAAAGATTGCGGGTTCAGATACACCTACTAATGTAGGAACAAAACTAGATACTGCTGTTTCTTTTAATTTAGAATGTTTTTTTGCTAGCATAAATACTCCAATACAAGCGCCACCCTGCGCAATAATTGATACAGCCCATAATGGCTGAATATAATTAAATCCTGTAGATGATAATAACTGTGCTTCAATGCTTCCGATAGCATGATGTGTCCCAGTAATAACTAATGGCTGTAAAAGAGCCGCAAAAGCGAAGGCCCCAACAACACCTAATTTCACATATAAGAATTCACAAGCTACTCCTAAACCAGAAGCAATGACATCTCCTAAAGGACCAAATACGATAAATAATGATAATGAAGAAACAATAATTGTTAATGTTGGAACTAATACGAATGATAGCACCTGAGGAACAAACTTAGTTGCTAATTTTTCAAACTTAGCCATAAATAAAGAAGTTAAAATAGCTGGAAAAATACCACCCTGGAAAGCAACCTGAGGAATATTTAAGCCAAAGAAATGCCAGTATTTAACTGCTTTAGCTGTTCCTTGAACATATTCAAAACGATTTCCTAATTCTGGATGAATGAGAATCAAGCCAAGAATAATACCAAGAACAGGATTCCCGCCAAATCTCTTTGTCGCAGAATAAGCCACAAGTACAGGTAAGAAATTAAGTCCTGTCGCAATAATATTTAAGAATGAACTCAGATCTTTAGCCCATTGATATGTATCAGCTAAAGTTCCATTTAAACCAAATAATCCTTCAGTGATTAATAAAGCTCTAAGTCCAAGGATCATGGCACATCCTACAATGGCCGGAATCAATGCCACAAATACATCCGAGAACGCTTTAAAGGCCATTTTAAATTTATTTCCCTGTGTAGCCGCGCTCTTAACATCTGCTAATGAGGCTTCAGCCATTCCTGTCTTTTTAAGGACTTCCGCATGAACTAAATCAACGGTTTTTGTCCCAAATACAATTTGAAGCTGTCCACCATTGAAGAAGACACCCTTTACTCCTTCAATGTTTTCAAGAACTTCTTTGTCATACTTTGAAGTATCCTTTAATACTAATCTTAATCTTGTGACACAATGTGCCGCACTCGCGATATTGTCTTTGCCACCAACATTCGCAATGACATCGCTTGCCATTTTTTCGTAATTCATTTTCTTCCTCCTTTTTTTGGAACGTTCCAATTTCTAATTAAATACTAGCATAGGGGATATTTTAATGCAATAAAATTTTTTTATTTTCAATAAAAAAGAATCATAGATAAAATTTCTATGACTCCTTTGTAGTTCTTAGTTGTAAAAATGAAGTAGGTAAAACCTTGCTTGTAACCGCTTTTTTTTCGTGTACACATGCAAGCATCTGCACTGCTTCTTCAGCTAATTTTTTAACGTCCTGCTTTATCGTAGAAATTGTTAATCGTTCATTAGGATAACTTTTTACCCCATCGAAACCAATCACTTGAATATCCTGTGGTACTTGTAAATGAAGATCATTTAATATTTCAAGAACATATTGAGCATAACGATCTGTTCCACATGTAATTCCATCAAAGTGTATACCTTTGTCATAGGCATCATGAAGATATTCATTTACTTTATCTCGGAAATCTTCTGATTGACATTCACAATCAAAAATAGCATAATCAACATTCAATGTTTGACATTCTTCTTCAAAACCATTTCTTCGATCAGTAAGAGCCGCATTCACTTCCACCTTTCTTGTAATATGTAAGATATGCTTACACCCTCTTTTATGTAATTCTCTAACTGCTAATTTACTGCCATTAAAGTTATCACTTGTCACATAAGGAATTGAGTCATTATAATAACGTTCAATCGCAACATAAGGCAAATTATCATTTAAATAAGGTAAAATATTACTGTATGAGACAGAAATAATGCCATAAACTTTATTTTGTTTAGCCATCTCAATATATTCAATCTCTGATTTATAATCATTTTCTGAATTGCATAATAATAGTTTCTTCCCAATTTTTTTAAGTTCTAACTGTAAATAATAAGTCAGCTCAGAAAAAAATGGATTCCATACACTCGGTACAATAAATACAACATTACTAGCAGTATTGGTCTTTAATTCTCGTGCTGCCACATTAGGAATATAGCCTAATTCTTTAATAGCCGCTTCAATTTTAATTCTTGATTTTTCTTTGACTTTAACATTATTAATATAATTAGAAACTGTTCCTCTTGATACGCCGGCAAGTTTAGCAACATCGTTCATATTGGCCATATCATCACCTCATAAATATAGTATACCTTATTTTCTATATGATTGGGATGAATTCTTTTATTCATCATTCTTAACAGTTAATTTAGCAACAACTTCTGGTAATGGTTTTGGATAATGTGCAAAATGATGATATCGTTTTGTATAAATAGTTTTCTTAGGACATTTATTATAGCAGGCAAAACAGCCCTGACATTTTTTCTCATTAAAGACTGGATATTCATTCATTAAAATAGCATTATAAGGACAAGTGCGAACACATAGGCCACATTTCACACATGCATGCTGATCCACTTTCTTCTTTCCCATAACATATCGAAGCGGTTTCCCATTGATAATTGTTCTCACAATAGCATAACGCCATTTTGATGTCACATGATAGTCTTCTGATGAATACCAAGCATAGCTTTCTTAGATAAATCATCTATAAAATCATCAAAAGCTTTCACCTGCTTTTTAGTAGGATAATGCTCATAACCATGTTCCAAACGAATAACCGGTGGATAGTTTTCCGGTGTATGAAGCGCATGTTCCCCAATCATTTTGAATCCCTTTCGTAAAACAAGTCTGGCAAGAACCATACAGGATGATCCATTATCTTTTCCATATGTTGTAAAGACGAACACCAACTTATCTTGAACAGCTTCTAATCCTGTCATATAGTCAAAAACATATTGTGCGACTTTTACACCACACGCATATGTCGCAAAACCAACAATATCATAATCATTAAGATCAGGATAACCATCCCTCATATTAAAGAGATCAAAAGAAATCCCTTTAGCTTTATCTTTTATTCTTTGACAAGCCAATAAGGTATTGCCGGTATTAGAAAATATAATATTAACCCCTTCATAGACATAAACCTGTTATCCAAATATAAACATAATAGCTAAACCAAAAGCAAAGAGATATAGTATTCCAAAGATCAGTAAGATAATACCGATAATCTTTAAGATATGAGAATGTTCTACTTTTTGACCTTTTAATGATAAAACAATTCCTGAAATCAGCGACGTGATTCCAATGCTTCCAATCCCAAGAATGGTGGCTAATAAAGCAATAATAGCTGTAAAACAAATTAATAAAAATAACATGATCACAATCATTGATAAAACTGCCATCATATCCCCCCTATTTCCTAATTTGTTTTTATCATAATATACTTTGAATTACAAAGCAATAAAAACTATATTCCTTATTACATCAATAATCAGATAAGTCGTTCCATGAGCCATCTTCACATAAAATATTCCATAGCGACGATAAAGATAACCAAAATATAGGCCAAATCCTCCATTTAATAAAAATTGTATCTTCATGGAAATAAAAAATGCGTGAAAAGAAATTCAATTCTTCTCACGCATCCTATATAACAATATCACTGCTTTTTACTTGAATACAGGGACAAAACATGTCATTTTATCCTGTATTAATACCCGTTTTAAGCAATAATCTATTATTCGAATTCAATAGTTCCTGGTGGTTTAGATGTAATATCATACATTACTCTATTAACACCACGTACTTCATTGATGATTCTTGACATAACTGTATTTAATACTTCAAATGGAATATTAGCTGCTTCAGCTGTCATGAAATCAATTGTATTAACAGCACGTAAAGCGACAGCGTAGTCATAAGTTCTTTCATCACCCATGACACCTACTGACTGCATATTAGTAAGAGCTGCGAAATACTGTCCGATTGAACGATCAAGTCCAGCTTTTGCGATTTCTTCTCTATAGATTGCATCAGCATCCTGTACAATCTTAACTTTATCAGCAGTAACTTCACCAATGATTCTGATACCAAGTCCAGGTCCTGGGAATGGCTGTCTGAATACTAGGTATTCAGGGATACCAAGCTGAAGACCGACTTTACGTACTTCATCTTTAAATAAATCTCTTAATGGTTCAATGATTTCCTTGAAATCTACATGATCAGGTAATCCACCAACGTTGTGATGTGATTTGATCACTGCAGATTCTCCACCTAATCCTGATTCTACGACATCAGGATAGATTGTACCCTGTACTAAGAAATCAACAGCACCAATCTTTTTAGCTTCTTCTTCGAAGACTCTGATGAATTCTTCACCAATAATCTTTCTCTTCTGTTCAGGTTCTGTTACACCCTTTAATTTAGAATAATAACGTTCCTGAGCATTGACTCTAATAAAGTTCAAGTCATAAGCACCTTGTTCTCCAAAGACTGCTTCGACTTCATCTCCTTCATTTTTTCTAAGTAAACCATGATCCACAAAGACACATGTCAACTGCTTACCTACTGCTTTTGAAAGCAATACTGCCGCAACTGATGAATCTACACCACCAGATAATGCACAAAGAACTTTACCGTTCCCTACTTTTTCTCTGATAGCTTTGATCTGTGCTTCTACAAAGTTACTCATGATCCAGTCACCTTGACACTTGCAGACATTCATGACAAAGTTTCTGATCATCTTTGTTCCTTCTTCAGTATGTAGAACTTCAGGATGGAACTGAATACCATATAATGGATTTTCTTTAGATTCAAACGCTGCCACAGGACAGTTGTCAGAATGAGCAACTGAAACAAATTCTTCTCCTAACTGTGAGATGTAATCAAAATGACTCATCCATACAGTAGAAGATGGCTTACATCCTTCAAATAATGCAGAATTTGTATCAAATTCAACCTGTGTCTTGCCATATTCTCTAAAGTCAGCTCTTTCAACTTTTCCACCTAAAAGATGCTGCATAAGCTGTGCCCCGTAACAAAGTCCGAGTACAGGAATTCCTAACTTAAACAACTCTTTAGAATAGGTAGCTGCTCCTTCTTCATAACAGCTATCTGGTCCGCCCGTTAGGATGATTCCCTTAGGATTCATGGCTTTGATTTTCTCTATATCAATCTTGTAAGAATAGATCTCACAATAGACCTGACATTCTCTGACACGTCTAGCGACCAACTGATTATATTGTCCACCAAAGTCAATGACAATCATTAATTCGTTTTTCATAAGGCCTCCTATCACAATATTTCCAGAAGAAATTATTATTTCTCCTAAAGATTATTCAAATATTACACTATTCATATAAGCAATTCAATGAAAAATGAGAATAAATATTTTTTGTGAACTACCACCCACCTAAAGGTAGGTGGCTTCTAAGAACCTGACGGTTCTATTTAAGAAGTTTGATATTTAAGTTTCCACCCGACAAGTCAGGCAATCCTTATTCTTACAGGCGTGTCCACTTCGCCTCTACCGTATAGGATGTTAACATCCACAACGCTACTTTTACGCATGATGTTCAATGCGCCATTAACATCCGCATTGATTATTTTCCCGCTTGCGGTTTTATATTGCCCTCTGTGTATTCTTTTGCCGCTAAACTGAT
>NZ_JNKN01000050.1 GCF_000702065.1 Kandleria vitulina DSM 20405
GAGTAGCTTCTCTCCACGTAAGAATGGATATGCCATCTGAAACCGCTCATCTTCCTGCGGAGATGCTCAATGATTTCAGCGGGTCTGTATTCTTTTCTGAAATCCTCAATAAATCTGAATTTGTCGCATGTATTGATTTTTTTTGAATATTGTCGTATTATCATATTGTCGTATGATGGGTGATGAATCAAACTTTGGTCAGGGAGATTCATCACACTTTTTCTTTCTGAAGGATTTGTATGATACTATTGTACCCCATGCCTTTCCCGCAGATCAAAAAAGAGCGGGTACTGGAAAATATTTCCAGAAACCCACTGAAAGTAACAGAAAGATGATTTCCCGCAGTTTGGAAGATCATCGGCATCTCAAAGATGCCTTTTTTCATATCAAAGAAAATACCTCCAGCCACTATTATCTCGTAGATTGAGGTATTCTTTATAACTATACATTTTCATTTAAATACGATAATTGTGAATGAATTAATGATTCATAAGAAGTTCCTTTACTATCACGTAAAGCCATATTCTTATATTTATTAGCTTGTATACTATTATTCATATTTTTATAAATGACCGCTAATAAGAATTCCTGATAAGAAATATCTTTATTTACATTTCGATATTCTTCATCATCAACATCTGTCTTTAACTCATCTAAATATTTGTTTCCACCCTTTACCAGAGTATCATTAATCATATCCATTTGACGATGTATTGCATATTCTTTTGTTTCACTCATCATTTTTACAATTTTATCTGTCATTTTTTCATCTTGATTTTCGATGTATTTGTAAAAAATTTGACTAGCAAGAGTTGCTTTTTGCTTATCATTCATTGGAACTTCTGAGATAATTTTATTTACCTTAGCTTCTGCCTTATTATTATCATTTGCTCTAATATATGAATTTAATAGCATATATTCTCTATTAAACTGAGGTAAAATGGTTTTCGCTAATTTACTAGCCACTAACATTTCAACACCATTAATGTCATTTTTTTGAAGTAATCTTAAATAAGTATTAATTAACCTTCTTCTAAGAAGAATTGGAATCAAACCTACAACAACAATAACTGCAATGGCAATAAGCATTAAATTCATACCTTTACCTCCTTTAAAGATAATTCATTATTTCATTCAAATTATTAATTATAATATCTGCATTACTCTGATCCATATTGAATTTTTCATCCTTCAAAGCAAGAACTTTTACGCCTGCTTTATTAGCTGCTTCTATACCTTTTGGTGAATCCTCAATAATCAGAGCTTCATTCTTTGCAACATTCAATTCATTTAACGTATATAAATATATTTCTGGATTTGGCTTACTTTCTTTAAATTGCTCGCCACTTACAATAAGTGAAAAATTGTGATCTAAATTTGCTTTTTGTAACGCATCATTAATTATATAGAAACGTGATGAAGATGCCAATGCAATTTTATATTTTGAACTTATATTTTTTAATACAGAATAAATTTCTGGTCTGACAACAGATTGATAATCGCGATTTAATGACTGAAAATATTTTTTTAGGAGAATGTTGAATGTTAGAAAATCTGTCTTTTCTTGCCATAATTTATACGCTTGTTCGTAGTATTTTTTATTATCAATACCAATAAGTGGAATACAGTCCTTCTCTTTAATCTTAATATCATATTGTTCAAAAAAATTCATCAGATCTTTAATATACATTGTTTCACTATCAAAGATTACACCATCCATATCAAAAATAACTGCTTTAATCATAATAACAAATACGAGCAGGCTTTAAAAAGCCTTACTCGTTTTTAGTATTCTAAGCATTTATAGTATCTTCTGATATCTAATGGGTGGCGTCTATTGTGTTCTAAGTGAACATTTAATCTCATAAATGCTGATCTCATAACGATTGGTGATAAGATACCTCTGAATTCTTCTCTAATACCAGGTAATTCAAAGTTCTTTGTATCAATAGTTGTAACATTTGCACAAATCTTACCAACAAAGTTTTCTACACGATCCATTTCTGGTCTTGTTTTATCTTCACCCTTGATTAATAAAACTGTTGTATCTTTTTCAATTACTTCTAATAAACCATGGAAGAAGTTAGCTGCTGAGATAGGACGTGTACGCATCCACTGCATTTCTTCCATGATACACATACCATAGCAATGTGCCCAGTCTTCTAAGTTACCTGAAGCAACTAAATATGTGATTGGTGAATCTGAATATTTGTCTGCATATTCTTTCATCTGTGCATCTGCATCTTTATAAACCTGAACAATATCTTTAGGTAAGTTCTGCATATCACTGACTAATTCATCGTACTGATCAAACTGTCCAGCATTTTTCATGAATCTTAATACAACTGTATACCACCAGTAGTATTCACCACCAACAGTATTTACTAATTCGTCAACTTTATCTGCGATTGGTGTATTTAATACTTCTACATAACCAATTACTCTAGCACCAACTTCATGTGCTTTATCAATTGCCTGTTCTACTTCGATTGTATGACCTGATAATGAAGCAACTACTACAACTGAGTCTTTAGTAAAGTTTGCATCACCTTCATATAAGAAGTCTGTTGCATTAGTTAAATATAATGGTAAAGAGCACCCTAACTGTCGTGCTGTATGGAAAATCTGTCCTGCATATAATAATGTTCCACCAATACCAACTAAGAAGATATTTTTATATCCTTCTTCACAAATTTTATCTACTACTTTTTCTACCTGTGGGATCATATTAACCCCATTCTGATGATCTCCAAATACTTTCTGTTCGTCAAAATTAAACATAGTTCATAACCTCTTTTCAAATATTTTTTTACGCTGCTAAAATTCCAAACTGTGCACAAATAATTCCGAAGATTGCTGTGCCAATAATAATTAAAATTACATTTACTTTTTTCTGTAATAATTTGTAATATAAACCTGTTGCTGCTAATGGTAATAAACCTGGCATAATACCATCTAAGACACTCTGAATTTCAGTTGCTGATTTACCACTACCAATTTTTAATGCAGTTTTTGCTGCTACAAGTTCATTAGTCATACCGCCAATAACCATTACCCCTAAGATAGAAGCTGCAAGCATGAATTTTTCCATAAGTCCAGAAGACTGAACTTTCTCTAAGTAATTTGCTCCTAATTCATATCCCTTAATTGCACATACATAACGTAAGATGAAAGTTGGGATGTTGAAAATTAAGAAGAATAAGATAGGACCTAATACATTACCTTTAACGGCTAATGAAGTACCAATACCAACAGCTAATACACGAAGTGTACCTAAGATAAGTGAATCCCCAATACCACTAAGCGGACCCATCAATGCTGCTTTTACCGCATTGATTGATGATGCATCGAAGTCTTCATTATTTTTATTCATTTCTTCCATAGCTAATGAGATACCACCAATAAATGGAGTTACATGAGCTGTACAGTTGAAGAATTCAAGATGTCTGTGTAAAGCTTCTTTTAATCCTTCTGGATCATCTTTATAAATTTTTTCTAATGCTGGACCAATCATGAATTCATATCCCATGTGCATCTGTCTTTCATAATGCCATGAGAATTCCATTGGTAATGATCTCCAGAACATTTTAACTAAATCTTTTTTTGTAATAACGCCACCGTTTTCCGCATTGATTGGTGTATCCACTTTAGAAGTCATCGTCATCTACCTCCCCAATATTTGTAGCAAGCTGATCTTTGTTTCCAGTAAAATCAAGCATTGCGAAAATGATAATAATACCTAGAATTGCGATACCAACAACTGGTAATTTGAAATATGCTGATAATACAAATCCTAAGAAAAAGAATGGAACAACTTTTTTGTTCATAATCATCTGAGCTAACATTGCAAACCCGATACCAGGTAATAATCCTGTAGCGATTGTTAAACCATTAGTAATAACTTCTGGAATTGCATTAACAAATGCTTTCATTGCATCAGATCCAACTGAGAACCCAAGGAATACCATTAAGAATAAAACTGTACATGTTAAGAAACCAGTGCACATATGAATAACACTTACCATGTGAACATTACCTTTTTCAGCAAAACTATCTGCCATTCTAGCAAGTAATGGTCTAACTAATGAGAAGAATACATTATCAATAGCAACTGCTAATAACGCGATTGGGAATGCCATTGTAAATGCAACTGCAGGACCCTTTCCTGTAACAATTGCAAAAGCAGTACCTAATACACCACCAACAATTACATTAGGTGGAATAAATGCACCTACTGAATAAGAACCTAAGAAAGCTAATTCCAATGTTGCACCAATTGTAATACCTGCTTCAAAGTCCCCTAATACAAGTCCTACAAGTGGGCCAAGAATGATCGGTCTCTGTAACTGGTTAGTTCCTGTTGCTAAGTCGCATTTCCCTAAAAATGCAATACACCCAAGCAAAAATGCTTTTAATACCATAAATTTTTCCTCCTTTATAAAACATTTTTTGCTAATATTTTTTTATCTGTTGAAACCATTCGAATTTCAATATCATCCCCACGTTCGATTAGTTCCTTTACAAGTGAAATTTCTTCATCTGTTAAGTTAACTGCTTTTGAAATATTTTTTGTTTCACTTGTTGCTTTTGTACCACCAAGTGTTAATGCATGAATGTCTGCTTTTGTCATCAGCTCATATGCATCTTTAACACTTTCTACGATCACGAATAATTTGTACTTATCTGTTACACCTGAATTTAAAGATTTGATTGAATCTTCAATATTTTTGATAACAAGCTTAGTACCTGCTGGTTTAGCCATTTTGATTGCTGTTTTTCTTAATGGATCATTTGTTACAGCTGTGTTTGCAATTAAAATGCAATCAGCACCTAATGCACTTGTCCAAGAAAAAGCAACCTGACCATGCAATAATCGATGATCTACTCTTAAACCTACTAACATCTTTTTTCACCTTCCTTTAAAAATCTTCATTATCAACATTGTCAGTAATGTTATTAACGTTTTTCCATTGAATGCCTTCTTTACCTTCTCGCATAGCATTTTCAATATCGATATTTCCACTAACATTCTTGATCACGATATCTAAGACAATATTCATGTTCATCCCAGATATTAATTCCACATTATCTAAATCTAATAATTGAATTAATGCGTTATATACGCTTCCGCCTTTGATGTCACACACAATTACGTATTGTTGAGAATCATTTTTAATTTTATTTCTTAACTCTTCAACATAATCATTAGGATTACATCCTGGAAGTAAGCTAAATGTTTCCACTCCTTCTGCTAATTCCCCAACAATCATTTTTACTGAATCCAACATTCCTGCTGATAATCCACCATGTGAAGCAAGAATTATTTTTGCCATAAATCCACTCTCCTTTCTTCAATTTCTTACAAGTGTTTGAGTTACATTCATTTGGATAGTCTAGATCACAAATAGAATTCTCGCTTATCTACAAGCAACATCCGTGCCAACTTTTGTCTCGATGCACTTTAGATACTCGATTTGATGTTCACTTATCTACAAGCAACATCCGTGCCAACTTTCGTTTTATAACACTTCAGATACTCGTTATGATGTTCGCTTCATTAAAACAAATAAATATGATAATCTTCATCAAAAAAAGAAAACGTGCCAATAAGGCACGTTAATCACTAATAATATAATTATAAATATATTCTATTTCCTCTTCAGGGATTTCGACGTTATAGAATCTTTGAACTTCCTGCATCGATATTAGAACTTGATCAATAAAATCTTGATGCTTTTCTTTAAAATGTTCATCTGTAAAATTTGTTATGGCTTGTCTTGTAACCAATCGTTCAACTAAGCAGCATACATGAACATATAAACCAAAGCTTGTTCTATTTTTAAATCTTTTATGTAAATTGCTTTGTAATTGATCTAACGCTCTTGCAACATGCTCTAACAATTTATCTGGATTTAATATTGTAATATTATTCATAACATTAGATAAGGTAAAATTATGTAGTATGTTCTTTTCAAATAATGCTATTTGTTCCTTAGACATACATTTACCGAAATAAACTTCTACTGCATTTTGTCCTTCGTTAATAATTAAATCTTGTATACCGATATATTTCATAGATTCAATGTTAGGATCTAAGGTACCTATACAGCAGACAATTTCATATTCATTAGCTAATTGATTATAGACATCTTTTTTTACAAGGTCAGGATAATCATATGTAATAATCTTCAATTTCACGTTTTCAGGTAAGGATTGTAAAAGAATATCCTTAATCTTTGTCGCTGTTCCAAGACCACTGGCACATGAGCAAAGAATAACCTTCTCTTTCTTTTTCTTTAACTGAACATGCGTTCTATATAAATTTTCTCGTAATACAGAATTTATTACTTCTTTCACCGGTTTCTTCAGTTTAATTCCCTGTCCAATTTCCAATGCACACTTTGTATTAACATTGTTAATTAAGGCAATATTCACATTATTTATATCAAGTCCTTGATATATCTCTTCAAGCGATCCCATATCAACTAGTAGATACAAGTTCGAAATATTGCCCACATGAGCTAAATAATCATTAATCTTTCTTGTAATTGTCTTTACATCTACATCCAGTGGCATATCTATAGCATCAAAAATATATGTATCTAACATACGATTTGCAGCTTCTGCGATAGAACTAGCTGTAGAATAACCATGAGCAATAATCATAGCGACTGTCATTTCATCACCTGAATGAGCAAAGTACTTAATAAGACAAATACAAATGATAAATCCAACAAAATCATCAATATCTTGATTCATGTTATTCTTTAAATGCTGGTAAATTTCTTGTCCTATTTCAAATTCATGATGAAAATCTGAGCTTAAATATTTTTTGAAATTATTAACCTCATCATAGTTTTCATTAATCCAATTATTAGTAATATATGTATTTTTAGAAAACTCTGAAATATATTTTGCAATTGCAATCAATTCATTATGAGACATTTTAAATCCATAATGTTCAGTCATATTGTTAATTATTTTTTCAAGATAGTTAATTATATATGCTAAATTATCCACTTTGTGATTATTGAATATTAACTTTTCAAAATAATCTTCTATCGTGCTTTGAGCTCTTAACGCAAACTTCTGATTTCTGTCAAGTGAAACTAATTCCTTATAAAATTCAAGAATTATTCCTTGTTCAGAAACTGGCAATAATTTATCTAACGATACTAATTTATGTTTCTTCATTACAATATTAGATAAATCAAAATTGTTCTTGATAGCCTGCGGAAGATCATAAGCATGAATTTCCAATGTATCGGAATTGCTATTGTACAACGCACTAACACAACTTGCTTGAATAGCATTCGTTAGTTCACCAATATTTCCAACAAATGTATGATTTAGTAAAAGCTCATAAACATTGGATGAAATTAAAATTTTTTTCCCAATACGTTTTTCTTCCTTTTTTAATAGACTATACATTAGTTGTAGCTTTTCATTTTGACCTCTTTGTGCTAGCGACGGTACGGTTAAAATTACAGGTATACGTCTTAGGAATGTCTTTAATAAAGCTTTTTCAGGTAATTCTGTAGTTGCAAAAATAATTCTACATCTTGATTTACACCATTTACTATTGTCCCCCACTAAATGATAAATCCCTTGGTCCATATATAAAAATAACTTTTCCTGACATTCAGCACTTAAACAATGTACTTCATCAAGGAATAAAACACCGCCATCAGCATAATGTAAAAGTCCCATATTATCATTATCTGCACCAGTAAATGCGCCTTTTTTATATCCAAACAGATTGGCAGTTAAAAGTTCAGGGTTGTTTGCATATTCAGAACAGTTTACCTGTACAAAACTCTTATCTGACTCTATTAAATTCGTATCAACACAATATTCATATGTCAACTTAGCCATAAATGATTTACCTGTTCCAGTTGGACCATAGAATAACATAGGTAAACCAATAGGTGGATATGAAACTGTTGCTTTAATTTTCTCAACAATCTGATACATACTTTCATTATGTCCGATAAGTTTCTCAAAATTCATCAGTTGTTCCTGATTAGTTAATTCGTTTTCCAAAGCATCTATAGACTTATATTCATCAGTAGTCAATTTCTTTTTATACTTTCTTTCAAGAGCTTCTCTATCAAGATAAGTAATAGGATTAGTTTTTACTTTGATTAGTTTCTTTTCATCAAAAAGTTCATTTAAAATTCTTGTTAATTGATTTCTACTGATTTTTAATTCTTTAGAAATATGTGCAGCTTGACATTGATCAAATAATTTTTGTTCCATGTAGCTGTCAATTAATATCATTATTTTTTCATTCAATAAAAATCACCTCTTATCCAGGATAAAACAATTACTTTGTACATTCAAGTGGTGTAATTTCATTAAAATTCTATTATAATATATTTAAAAAATTGGCACGATTTTTGCTATATATAATTGGAGGTGATGATTTTGAAACAAACGTTACATTATAATCAGACACTAAAGCAAACATTAAAATTAAATCAGAAAATTTTAAAATCATTGGATTTCTTAAAAGAAAACACTGATGATATTAATAAATTAGTGCAAAAAGTTCTTGAAACTAATCCTTTTATCGAATCAAAATCAACAGTTAATTATGACTCTCAACAGTTTATAGAAAGTTTTTCAAGTACACATACACTTAAGGAGGATCTTTACTATCAGCTGAGTGCGTTGTCGTATACATATGATCAATCAATTATGGAATACTTAATAGAATCGTTAGATGATGCCGGTTTCCTAAGTTACCCTATTAATCAATATTTAAATGACTTAAATATTAACGAAGACACTTTATCAAAGCATTTAAATATATTACAAAGTCTAGAACCATGCGGAGTTGGTGCTGAAGATGCTATTGACTCTATTTTGATTCAGCTAAAAAGAAATAATAAAATGAAAAGTTATACTATCTTTAATAGATTTAAGGATACTATACTAACTCAAAATTATTCACTTATAAAAAAGGAAACAGGTTTAAAAAAAGAAGAAATTGATCATTTATATTATGAAATTCGAAGTTGTAACCCATTCCCATGTAACAATTACAACACCTCAAATGATCGTTACATCTCACCAGATATAGCTATTTCAGTTGAGGATTCTAATATTCTTATCACACCAGTAAATCAGCCAGATATTATGATCAATGATAAGTTATTTGAAGAAGTAAAAAATAATAAAAAAATGAAAGAGTATTTTAATGAAGCCAATTTTTTAATTGAGAATTTAACCAAAAGAAATCAAACTGTCTTATTAGTTGCAAACGAATTAGTTAAAATTCAAGAAGGATATTTCTTGTATGATGATGAGCTAATGCCTTGTACACTTTCTCAATTATCAAATAAAATTGGATTCCATGAATCAACAATTTCACGAACATTAAATAATAAATACTACACATTCCACGGTGAAACATATCCATTAAAAAACTTACTTGTTTCTCAAACAACTTCTGGTGATAGTAGTGACTCAATAAAAAAAGCAATTCTCGAAATTGTAAGTAATGAAGATAAAACTCATCCTCTCTCTGATAATAAAATTCTTACAAAACTAAATGAGTTAGAATTGCACTGCAGCAGACGAGTAATCACTAAATATCGTCAACAATTACAGATTCCATCATCAAGCAAAAGAAAGCAGCTAAAATAAAAGGCACTTTTCCAAGTAGCGGGCTATCCTGATTGATGGGGTGTCACTAATTGAGGGAAAATGCCTTTCCCACGAAAGCGGAAAGATAAAATCGAAATTATCGGTTTGGACTGATATCAGTACAGATATCAGTCCTTTTTTGTGCGCTTTTTCTTTTCGTTTATCCATTCCCTGCTTGTTGGCTGGGGTTCCAGGAAGAATGTTGTCTCTGAGTTGAGGCAGAGCAGTACCCTGTTTCTGAAGCGATGCCAGTTGGAGTAGCCGCTGCTGCAGTG
>NZ_JNKN01000051.1 GCF_000702065.1 Kandleria vitulina DSM 20405
GTCTGTTGTCCCCCTCGGAGGGGCAGGTTACCTATGTATTCCTCACCCGTTCGCCACTGGAATCCGAAGATTCCCGTTCGACTTGCATGTATTAGGCACGCCGCCAGCGTTCATCCTGAGCCAGGATCAAACTCTCCATTGTCTATCAATGGAGCCATCTTTTGGCTCTTGTTAATTGCTTGCTTGTTTTATTTGCGAGTGTTTTCTCACTCATCTATTTGACGTGTTTCTGTTCAGTTTTCAATGTTCAGGCCACTCGGCTCTCGCTGAGTGCTCACTTATATTATCATCACCTCTCCTCTTTGTAAAGCATTTTTTTCATATTTTTAAATGAATTGTAAAACTTCCTCTTTAACAATAAAAGTCAAAGCCGAAACGACTTTGACTTTTGCCTAAAGACTATCAATATATGCCTTGATTTCTGGCACCATATTGTACTTCTTTATTTCGTTGTTTTCACTAACTATCATTGTTGGAGCAGTCATGATCTTATACTTTCTTGCTAGATCCATATGTTCATCCGCAATCATTAATTCATAATCTACATTATGCTCTTCCAATATTTTCTTAATAATCTTACATTGTGGGCAAGTTCTTGTTACAAATAGATATCGTTTGCCCTCTTTAAAATCTGAGTTTTCCATTTTCTTTTCTTCTGTCTTAATTTCTTCCTGGATGATTTCTTTCTTATGACTCTTGCGTTGACGGTCTTCACCAATGTTATAAGTATTGCGTTCTTCCCATTCCTGAGCCTTGCCTTCATTCCAGTTTGAAACCGGTCTGTAGTATCCAGTAATTCGACTCCATACTTCTGTTGGCTTATGACAATGTGGACAGATTGGCTGTTCACCTGATAAGTATCCATGTTCCTGACAAATGGAATAAGTTGGAGACATTGTATAATATGGGAGTTTATAGTTTTCTGCAATTGTTCTAACAAGTGTTGCAGCCGCTTTCCAATCTGGAAGCTTTTCTCCCAAGAATGCATGGAACACTGTTCCTGATGTGTATAGTGTTTGTAGTTCATCTTGGATATCTAGTGCTTCAAAGATGTCATCCGTATGACCGACTGGAAGATGTGAAGAATTTGTATAATATGGTCTTTCACTGTTCTCCGTCGCAGTGATGATATCTGGATAGCGGTCTTTATCATGTTTCGCTAAACGATATGCGGTTGATTCAGCCGGTGTTGCTTCTAGATTATAGAGGTCTCCATATTGTTCTTGATATTGCACCAGTCTTTCTCTCATATGATTAAGGACATCTTTTGCAAATTCTTGTGTCTTTATATCCGCAAGATTCTTCCCAATCCATTTTGCATTGAGACCTGCTTCATTCATTCCTACTAATCCAATTGTAGAGAAGTGGTTATCAAATGTACCAAGGTATCTCTTGGTATAAGGATAAAGTCCTTCTTCTAACAGTTTAGAGATAACATCTCTTTTTACCTTTAATGAACGTGCTGCTAAATCCATTAAATGATCAAGTTTCTTATAGAACTCTTCTTCATTTTGAGATAAGTAAGCGATTCTTGGTAAGTTGATTGTTACAACCCCTACTGAACCAGTGGATTCCCCACTACCGAAGAAGCCACCTGACTTTCTTCTTAACTCACGTAAATCAAGTCTTAATCGACAACACATGCTACGGACATCACTTGGTTCCATATCGCTATTTACATAATTGGAAAAATAAGGTGTACCGTATTTAGCTGTCATTTCAAATAATAGCTTATTATTTTCTGTTTCAGACCAATCGAAATCTTTAGTGATTGAATATGTAGGAATAGGATACTGGAAGCCTCTGCCTTCAGCATCTCCTTCAATCATGATTTCAATGAATGCCTTATTAATAAGATCCATCTCTTTTTGACAGTCTTTATATTTAAAATCAACTTCCTTGCCACCGACAATCGCATTCATTTCTGCAAGGTCCTGAGGAACAACCCAATCCAATGTGATATTGGTGAATGGTGCCTGCGTTCCCCATCTTGATGGTGTGTTGACACCATATACAAATGATTCAATAGCTTTCTTTACCTGATCATAAGAAAGCTGATCAGTCTTTACAAAAGGTGCAAGATAAGTATCAAAAGAACTAAATGCCTGAGCGCCTGCCCATTCATTCTGCATGATACCTAAGAAATTGACCATCTGATTACAAAGTGTTGTAAGATGTTTAGCCGGTTTAGAACTAATCTTGCCAGGAACACCACCAAGACCTTCCTGAATCAGCTGCTTCAATGACCAGCCAGCACAATACCCTGTCAGCATGCTTAAATCATGAATATGGAAATCACCTGACTTATGTGCATCTGCAATCTCTTCATCATAAATTTCTGATAGCCAATAATTCGCTGTAATTGCACCACTGTTACTTAGGATTAATCCCCCAACAGAATAAGTGACCGTCGAATTCTCTTTTACGCGCCAATCAGTCGCATTGACATAGCTATTCACAATATCCTTGTAATCAAGGATTGTCGTTTTCATGTTTCTTACTTTTTCACGTTGCTTACGATATAGGATATACGCCTTAGCTACATCCGCATAGCCTGCTTGAGAAAGTACTTTCTCAACGCTATCCTGAATATCTTCAACTGCAATCTTGCCATCTTTGATCTTTTCATCAAAATCACTTGTTACCTTTAATGCCAGCATATCAATAATGCTAGAATGGGTAATCTTATTTTGAGAATTGAAGGCTTTCTCAATAGCCTTAGATATCTTATGAATATCAAATTCAGTTACACTGCCATCTCTTTTAATAACCTGAAACATTCTACTCACCTCTTATCTCGACATGATCTAAATACTTTTCAGCTGCTTCTTTCATCTTCAATAGCGTATCATGAGATACACTATGCATGCCTTCTTCTATGACTGAATCTGCATCTCTAAAGTTCTGCAGATAGTAGGCCTTTGCCCCTTTGATTGTTTTGGCGATTTCTTCGATATCTACTACATCATGAAATTCCTCTACAACCGTTGTTCTAAACTCATAATCCACATGATCTTCTAAAAGGTAGTTTACAGTCTTCACGATCGCATCTAATCGATATTGATCTAGCCCAATTGTTTTTGCATATTTGCCTGACGTATTTTTAATATCTACTGCAACGTAGTCAATCAATCCTTCTTCAATCAGCGCAATCATTCTTTCAGGGAAGGTGCCATTTGTATCTAGCTTCACCACGTAGCCCATTTCCTTGATTCTTCTTAAATAGACTTCCAAGCCTTTATGTAATAATGGTTCTCCTCCGGAGATGACAACACCTTCTAAGATAGACTTTCTTTTTTCTAGATAAGAGAAAATGTCTTCTGATTGAATTTCTGAAAGACTTTCAGGTAGAAAGACAAGATCTTTATTATGACAGAATGGACATCTGAAGTTACATCCTCCTGTAAAGAGTGTTGCAGCCATTTTTCCTGGATAGTCAAGAAGCGTCAGCTTCTGCATTCCATAAAAGCGTACATCTACATCATTCATTTCATTGCTTGCATTATGGACAATTTTATCAAGATATTCATTAAAGAGTTTTTCTCCTTCACCATCAATACCTTTCATAAGCTGCTGTAGCCAATCTTTACGAATGATATACATCATAGAAAGAATCTCTTCTGCTTTTGGGGTAGTGTAAATAAGCTTTGAACGTTTATCATGAGGATTTTCTTCTAATCTTACATAACCGATGGATTCTAGCTTATTGATACCCTTGGTCGTTGTTCCTTTATCAAATGAACCAAGGCGTGATAGTTCTTTCATCGTAATGCCTTCATTTTCATAGATCATCATTAAAAACAAAATCTGTCCATAGCCGATATTGAACTTTTCAAGTCGTTTATCATAATATTTTTGAGTCGCACGATACAAAATTGAATTATTGATCAATAAATCAGGTGTTTTTGTCATGAGTCTTCTCCTTTAGTTGCGCTTTCAACTACCTATAGTTTAACATTCGCTTTCTTGACATGCAAACCAAACAAAAAAGCCAGAAGAATATCTTCTGACTTTTGTTTACATCTTGTTATAGACTTCCTTGTCGACATCACCGTTCTGATAAGCAACAATTGTTGTACAAACGGCATCACCTGTAATATTGACAGCAGTTCTTGCCATATCCAAGATACGGTCAATACCCATGATCATTGAGATACCAGCAACTGGAAGACCTACTGAATTAAATACCATTGTCAATGTAATAAGACCAACACTAGGAACACCAGCTGTACCGATAGATGCAAGTGTTGCAGTAGCGATGACTGTGATGTAGTCCACCATTGAAAGATGAATACCAAAAGCCTGTGCCACAAAGACAACAGCGACACCCTGCATGATTGATGTACCATCCATATTGACAGTTGCTCCTAGAGGAATTGTAAATGATGAAATACGTTTAGAGACACCCATCTTTTCTTTTAAAGTATCAATGCTTAGTGGAATAGTTGCATTTGATGTAGCAGTAGAGAAAGCGAATGCCTGTACAGGGAAGAACTTCTTTAAGAACTTGATTGGACTAAGTCCAGTAAGAACTTTGAGAAGTGTCTGGTAAACGATACCGCACTGTAATAATAGAGCAATCAATACTGCAAGGACATACTTTAACATGTAGAAAATGACACTGAACCCTAATGTAGAGAAGGTTCTAGCGATAAGACAGAAGACACACACTGGAGCTACTGACATGACCATCATTGTCATTTCCATCATGATATCGTTACCTTGTGAAAAGAAGTTATTAATAAGCTGAACCTGATCTCCTAATTTTGCTAGAATCAAACCGATGATTAAAGCAAAGAAGATAATAGCAAGCATATCACCTGAAGCTAATGCTGAAATAGGGTTAGTTGGAATAATATTCAACAATGTATCCACCATACTTGGATTGCTGGTAGTTGTTGAAGTAGTAGAACTTGCTGCCTTTGCGATAGCTTCAAGTTTTGATAAGTTAGCACCAGCACCTGGATTAATAATGTTAGCAACACTTAATGCTACAGCAACTGCTGCCACTGTTGTAAATAGATAGAATAAGACAGTCTTTACTCCGACCTTGCCCAATGTTTTCGTATCACCGATAGCAGCTGCTCCACATACGATAGAACAGAATACCAATGGTACAACTAGCATCTGCATTGCACGGATAAAGCCCTGACCTACTACGTAGAATAAGCCATTGACAATATACTTAGAAACAATTGGATTGTTGATGCATGTCGCATTGATGATAACACCAACAATTGCTCCAAGAATCAAGGCAATAAAGATCTTAGTCGTTAAACCGATCTTCTTTTTTTGCATTATAAGACACCTCTTTCTTTTCTTCTTTGGATATATGCCTTAAGATCATCTTCCCAAGATGGCATCTTATAAACGCCAGTAATTCTTAACATCATGTTATCAAGTACACTGAATGTAGGACGTAGCATATCTTCATCCAATACTTCTACTTCTGCTTCATAGCCAGCAAGACCGATAGCCTTCTTAATGAATTCTACACGTCGACAGCTTCCTTCACATGAAGCATGGAAGATGCCATATTCATTAACATCCATGATAGAAGTAATAAAGTCTACTAATGCCTTGCATGTTGTAGGCGTAGAATACTGTTTCATCTTTATTACAATCTTTTCTCCATTTTTTGCTTTTTGGAGAATTTCATCAATGTGATCATAGTTATAGCCATATAACCATGATGATCTGATGATCACGTGCTTATCATGTAGATTCATAATAAGCTCTTCACCAGCTGCCTTTGATTTACCATAGATAGTTGTTGGATTTGGTTTATCAAATTCATTTCTTGCCTGATGATCTTCACTGTTGAAGATATCATCTGTAGACATGTGAATAAGCTTGGCATCAACCTTTCTTGCTGCTATAGCTAAATTTCTTGCCCCTAAAGCGTTGACTGTATAAGCTTCATCCGGATTGTTTTCACAGTATTCAACATCGGATAATGCTGCACAGTTGATAATAATATTCGGATGGTTCATAGAGACAAAACGAATAACTTGTTTAATATCATCAACAGGGACATCAAGATCACTCGTTAATATCTCATAGTCTGTTGTACGATCAAAATGCTTTGCTAAAGCAGATCCAAGTCTACCTTCTGCACCAGTGATCCAGACACGTTTCATTAAACTCATAAGATTTCCTCCTCTTATTCATACACGCACATCATATCATAAAAATTCAATTTTTCACAAATCTTACCAAATTGACTTAAATTTAACAAAAATATGACAGGTTTCCCTGTCATACTCCTTTTATCTGATTGTAGCACCTGCTGGAAGATCTCCAGGATATACTAATTCAAGCTTTTTCTTATGTTCTGCACATAAGACCATACCTTGTGATTCTACTCCTCTTAATTTAGCTGGTTTTAGGTTTTTAACAACAACAACCTTCTTGCCAACCATTTCTTCTGGTGAATACCATTTAGCGATACCTGAGACAATCTGTCTTGTTTCTTTTCCAATGTTGATCTGGCTTACTAATAGTCTATCAGCATCTGGATGTTTTTCACATTTTTCTACTTCACCTACAACCAATTCTACTTTAGCAAAGTCATCGATTGTAATCTGGTTTTCTTCTTCTTTCTTTTCTTCTACAACTGGTTTAGCAGGAGTTAATGCTTCTACCTGTTTAGCCACTTTCTTTGGATCAAGTCTAGCAAATAATACTTCTGGCTTATCAGTAACCTTAGTTCCTGAAGCATATGCACCGAAGTGATCAAGTTTCATTAAATCTCTTTCTTCAGTGTTGATCATATCTAAGATCTTCTTAGAAGCATTTGGAACAAATGGTTCTAAAGCAATTGCTGAGAAACGGATAGCTTCTGTTAAGTTATATAATACAGTAGCTAAACGATCTTTCTTCGTTTCATCTTTAGCAAGAGCCCATGGCATTGTATCATCGATATATTTGTTTGTTCTTCTTAATAATACGAAGATTTCTTCAAGAGCTTTAGCTGTCTTGAATTCGTTCATGTAGTTAATTACTTTACCTGGCATTGCTAATGCTATATCAATAAGTTCCTGATCAACTTCTTCAACCACGTTCTTGTTTTCTACGATACCATCAAAGTATTTATTTGTCATAGCGATTGTTCTGTTTACTAAGTTACCAAGAATGTTTGCTAAGTCTGTGTTGATTCTTTCTACGATAAGATCCCAAGTGATTGATCCATCATTATCATAAGGGATTTCTCTTAATAGATAATATCTTACTGCATCTACTCCAAATAGGTTAACTAAATCATCTGCGTAGATAACATTTCCTAAATGTTTACTCATCTTAGAATCACCCATTAATAGCCATGGATGACCAAAGATCTGATCTGGCAATGGAAGATCTAAGGCCATTAAGATAATTGGCCAGTAGATTGTATGGAAACGTACGATATCTTTCCCGATAACATGAACATTAGCAGGCCAGAATTTCTTATATAGATCACCGTGGTTACCATCTAAATCGTAACCTAATCCTGTAATATAGTTTAATAGGGCATCAATCCATACATAGACAACGTGTTCTGGATCGAAGTCTACTGGAATTGACCAAGTAAATGATGTTCTTGATACACATAGATCCTGTAAACCTGGTTTTAGGAAGTTGTTGATCATTTCGTTCTTTCTAGATTCAGGTTTAATAAAATCTGGATGATCATTGTAATACTGTAATAATCTATCCTGATATTTAGATAACTTGAAGAAATATGCTGGTTCTTTAGCATCATGTACTTCTCCACCGCAGTCTGGACATTTGCCATCGACTAGCTGTGCTTCTGTGAAGAATGATTCACAGGCTGTACAGTATTTTCCTTCATAATGACCAAGGTAGATATCTCCCTGATCGTGTAGTTTCTTAAATACTTTCTGTACCTGTTTTTCATGATATTCATCAGTTGTTCTCATGAAACGGTCGTATGTTGTATCCATGATATCCCAGATACGTTTTACTTCACCAGATACTTTATCTACATATTCTTTTGGATGAATTCCTGCTTCTTTTGCTTTTAATTCGATCTTTTGACCATGTTCGTCAGTTCCTGTCTGGAAATAGACATTGTAGCCTTGCTGGCGTTTATGTCTACAGATAGCATCACTTAATACAATTTCGTAAGTATTCCCAATATGAGGCTTACCTGATGTATAAGTAATGGCTGTTGTTAAATAAAAATCTTTTGAATCTTTCATTTGCCTCTCCTCCAATAAAAAAAGTCGCCCTGTTAAAGGACGACATAATCGCGGTACCACCTTTATTTGCACCTAAGTGCACGCTCGTCCTCTTAACGCGAGGTCTTCGTTCTTACCTATTAGATAAGAAAGCTCCCAGTTCATCTTCATAAGCGTCCATCTCCTGCTTTCACCACAATGCAGTCTCTCTACACATTTTCGCTTAATCTCTTCTGTTCATCGCTCATCCTTTTCAACTGTACCAAATTCATTATTCATTGTCAATTAGCACTTTATCTCACCTTAATATAAGCATATTCCGATGGTGCACCAATCTTGATAGGGTAGCCCCAGCCAGCAATTCCTGATGAAGTAATAACCGTTGAATTGCCAATTGTCTTCTTTCCATAACGCATTGTTTTAGTAAGAAGAGCCTGAACTGTTCCCATCGGCCAGATCTGTCCACCGTGAGTGTGTCCTGACAATTGTAGATCACTTCCATTTTTTACATTTTCATCCATATCCAATGGCTGATGGTCTAATACAATAACATATTTTTTCTTGTTTACACTCTTCAACAGCTTTTCAGATGTTTCTCTTTGATAAGAAGCATCTGCTCTTCCAATGATAACTACGTTATCTTGTTCGATAACTTTATCTTCTAATACATTAATATGATTCTTTTCTAATTCTTTTTTAATATCTTCATGGTTAAAGATATCCGTATTTCCTGATCTACTATAACCATACTTCTGGTCATCATGGTTGCCATAAACATAATAGATTCCTTTTTCACTCTTTAATGAAGAAAGAATCTTACATGCTTTAACCATATCTGTTTTCTTTGTAGCTTCATCAAAGATATCTCCCGTTAAGAAGACATAATCTTTATGGAGCTGATTCATCTTTTTAACATAGCCTTCTAATTGCTGAGGATTAATACTTTGCCCTAGATGAAGATCACTGATCTGCAAGATATCTAGTTTTACATTCTTATTAGTACTTACATTAAAGTCAGTCTTCACAACATGATTCATATTCCAATAGCCATATCCAATTAATAATCCTACTACTATAGCACTGATTAATCCTGTATGTACTGCCTTCTTAAAGAAATCATTCTTTATAAATAAAGAGATGATATCAAAGACAAGACAGGCTGCAATAAAATAATAATAGCCTACAGCCCATACTCTAAAAAAGTCAATTGCTGGAACAGAGAGTGCAAAAGCGACTGCTACAATAAGCAATGTGACAACGTTAGACACGCGAATATTTAATACTTCAGTTAATAGTCTTCTAATAAAGAAGATCAAGTATCCCATTCCTAAAAAAGCGGGGATTGAACTTACCACATATAATAATCTCATAAGTTTCCTCCTTTTTCTAATTTAGCATATGTTTTATTTGTTTGCATATGATTTACTCAATTGACAATAATTTGATTTTATAAAGTTCCCGACAGAAAACCCACGTGCCTTTAG
>NZ_JNKN01000052.1 GCF_000702065.1 Kandleria vitulina DSM 20405
TTATCACCTACGGTCTTGTTTTTTGGGTATCTACATACCATTTAATAGTCTCGGAACTTACATTACCTGCTGTGCTTACAAAGTAGTTACGAGTCCAGAGACTCGGCATTGCTTTGAGCTGAGGAAATTCTTCCCTTAATTGGAGCGAAGTGCAACCTTTAATCTGCTTCATTATGTTTGGAATAGACATAGTTGGCAGTACACTTACAAAAATATGTACGTGGTCTATATGACATTCCAAAGCAAGGATTTCAATACCTTGTTTATCACATTCAGCAATAGTAAGCTCTTTAAACCTATCCTCAACACCTTGAATGTTAAATATTTTTCTGCGGTATCGAGGACAAAACACAAAATGGTAGTTGATCAATGATACGGTCGTCTTTGTATGTTTGTATTCATTCTTCATGAATATATAGTAGCATGTTTATAGATGTTAGTCGATTAAATATCTACAAAAGTAAAAAGATGGGCTATCATCCTCACGGTTGAAACCGTGGGTTTTCTCGCCCACATGGGTTATAAGGTATATTACATATCTCATCTTTCATGATTAATCTAAGAATATTTTCACGTTTTCGTTTATTTCTATCAATGATATTATGAGGATTCATTGTTCTAATTTCAGATGGACTATAGATTGTTTTTTTAGCTTGTTGATCTTCTTTTATCACACTATCCTTTACAAATGCACCATCTGTATCAATGATATGAATGATTTCTTTGAAATCTGATCGTTTAAAATGATTCTTTTTTTCATATTCTCTTATACAATTTCCTACTTGATTAACGATATTTGAAGGATTTACACGGCTCTTTGAAGTAATATCTCCATGATTGATATGGACATAAACACTCTCTTTTTCAAATATGCGTGTTAATAACACACCTAATGCTTCTTCATCAGATGGGCCTTCTACTATTACAAAAACAATCTTTTTTCTTGCCACTACATGTCACCAGCCTCTCTGAAAGCGAGTGCGATATCGTAATTATTAGTTAGATCATATACAACTTCGTCCTGTTCACCTAAGACTATATCCCTATAATAGAAATCTCTTAGATTATTATTTTCCTTCACATTTGTCATTCTTAAATAACGGTTTTCTGGATTAGTGGTAGTAAAGGCAATAAATCCTTTATCTAGAGTCTCTAATGGACGAAGATTATGTGATGTAAAAATAAGTTGTCCTTTTCCTTTTTCAGATATTATTCTTAATAGTTCTCCTAGAAGATATTCAAAGATTCCTGCATCAAGTTCATCAATTGCGACAGTAATTGATGAGTTATTATATACAACTATAAGAAGCTGTAAAATAGAAATAATCTTTTTGATACCTTCTGATTCATAACGAAGAGGTATTTCTTTGTGATTCTTTTTAGACATCAATTGTACGCGACAGCCTTCTTTTCCATTCTTTAAAAGCTGCTTACCAAAATTATGCATACTGATAGTTAAACCAGGAATAATCTGCGAAAGAACTATATTCATATTTGGAATAATCTTTTCAATAACGTCTACAACTTCAAGGGGTATTGTTTGTGCTTCATTAAGTGGTAATGCTATATTACCAACAATACCTGAACGCTCATTATTTTCATACTTAAATGATAGAGGAAGTGCATTCAATGATATTAAGCCATTATACTTTGTATTAATAACTAGGAGTTCATATTGTCCATAATTTACGAGTGCCTTGATCAGATCATGATAATGAAGATGAGATGATTGCTGAGTTATTGCTTTAAGTAAATCTTTAGAAAAAATAAACGATTTACCAGTAGCAAGCGCTAAGCGCTTGGTAACCTGCAGTTCTGTTTCTAACGACTTGCTTTTTCCAACTAACATCTGATACTTATTTTTAGGTGTAAATACTTCACCTTCACTTGTATTGATCAATTTGGACATTCTTACACTTTCTTCTTTTGTTACATATGAACAGCGTAGTATTTCATCATAGATGACTGCTTTATAATTCTCTATATCCAATATATTCTCATTATCTTCTTCAATTTCTTTTTTTAATTTGAATTCGTAGATGACTTTATATGAAATATGAGATAACTTCACCGTAAGCTCGTATTTCATAGTAGCATATTTACCATCAACATTTATGTAATCCGCATATTCTGATGGAATAGAATTTCCACAAAGTGCAAGCTTCAGTAACATAATTGCATCTATTAAAGCTGTTTTACCTGATCCATTTTGACCATAGATTCCTAATATACTTGCTTTATAATTTTTTCTATTATTCTTTAAAGAAATCTGTCCCATTTTTACATTCTTAAAATTTTCAATCTTTATATTTTCTATCCTTACACATGCTCTTTCCATTCCTAGTCACCCCATTTATTCTTCTACTAAATATATATTAACATATAATTCGATATTTTTTGTATCATTTTTTATATTTATAGTCATTTTAAGTAAAATAAACGTGGCAGTCTAATGACTGCCACGTATTTTATTCATCCATCATAGCTTTTCTATCATCACCATAATTAAATGAATTTAAGACATACTTTGACATGAATGCAAATGTGCTATACACATTAGATTTACCACTAGCATTTGTGCCATAGATTGCAGCTACTGGAAGAACCTTTTCTCCATTTACTTTTACAACTCTTTCAGAGAACTCAGTAATATTTGTAGCAGATAAATCTAAAGTTGTTTCGTCCCGAAACGACTTATAGTTTTTGAAATTAAACTGTATTAATATGATACTTCACCCCATCTTATATTCTTATATACTATTATATACGTCTCTTTTCTCACATTAACATAATGTAAATTTTTTTTGTGTAAATTCGTTTATCATAATTTACACAAAAAATTTTAGACTATGCTCACTTAGAATTCTATTGATTTTATCTACATTTATCTTAATATATAAATCTATATTGATTTATGCCTGATATTTTTTTGCCTTATTTAAAAAAGAGATAGAAAAATTGATCCACCTCTTTAAAAAATCATTTAATCAGTATCTCTTATGAGCTTATTTCCACTTTCGTGGAAAGGATATTTTCCCACGGTAAGTAGCATCCCCTCAATCGGTTATGCCTACTGCTACAAAAATAGAATTTACATTTTACAAATCAAGTGAATTAATTTTTCTACCCATTAAGTATAAGAAAATCAATATAATTAATCCGCTCCAAATAAGTTGTTGTAATATACCACCTATATCTATATGCGCATCTGTAGCAAGCGCAAAGTAACCTGGAATCAGTACACGAATTGTATCCATTCTAGCTAATAACAATGTTATTGCATAAAGAGCAACTCCTCCAATTGTCGATATTATCGCACCATATTTAATCGATAAATACATACTAATAATAACTATAATCACAATATAAACACAACCAAATAAAGATGTAATAAATAAATTAATATTTTCTTCATTTAAAATAACTAATTGTAGAGTAGCGTACTTTGTATATCTAACTAAGAAAAAATAACTAAAAGTCGATAAAACTATATTTATTATGTAATAAAAGACGATTAGACTTATAGTTGCCAATAACTTTGCTTTAACAAGTTTTTTTCTATCTGCTACTCTTGTTATCTCTAATAATATTTGCCCTTCTTCCTTCTCACCACCTAATAAACTTGATCCCACATACATAAAGAAGATAAGAGGTAAGCCAATTAAAAATAGGAGTTGCCAAATAGCACCAACATATTGAATAACATCAAACTTTCCATTAAACAAAACCCAACTCCAATTAAATTTAATTCCTAATCCATATAACAATGAAACGGAATTGAACAAGATAACAATTATAAAATACTTTTTTTTATGCATTTTATATAATTCTAATTTAATTAAATCACCCATTTATTCCTCCTTAAATAGTTTATCTAATGACATTTTACTTAGCTTTATATCCTTAATTATAACATTATGTGTTACAAGACATTTAATGACATCATTAAATACTTTTTCCTCAAACCAAAAACTTATTACTCTATTAGTAACATTTTTTTCTTGAATAATACTTTTTATTTCTTCAGGAATTTGAGTTTTAGTATATATTATTACTTTTCTTCTTTCATCATAAGCATATGCTTTAATTCTTTTATCTGAAATAAATAAATATCTCTCACAAATTCCTTCTATCTCCGATAACTGATGAGAAGAAATTAATATTGCCATATTTCTTTCTTTACTCATTTTAATAATAAAATTCCTAATTATCTGTATACCTACTGGATCCAAACCGACAAAAGGCTCATCTAAAATTAATAATCTTGTATTTCCAAGTAACGCTAGAGCTAATCCTAGACGTTGTTTCATTCCAAATGAATACGCCTTCACTTTTTTATTATCATTTTTCAAATCAACAAGGTTTAATATATCTTCTATTATTGCTTTCTCTTTTTCTTTTTTATACCTTTTACCTTTATACCATTCTTGAATTTTTATGTTCTCATACGCGCTTAAGTTTTCAAACAATTTACAATCAAGCAAATATCCAATTTGATCCATTAAATCTTTATTTTTATAATATTCTGAAGAATCATTAAATAATATTTCACCAGCATCTATAGATATTAATCCCAAAATGCATTTCATTAATGTAGTTTTTCCTGATCCATTTCTGCCAACCAATCCAATAATTTCTCCTGGATTTATCTTAAAAGAAACATCTTCCAACACAGTATGCGTTCCAAATGATTTATTGATATTGTTTACTTCTAATATATTTTCCATTTTTACTCTTCCCCATATAATTTATAAAAATATCCTTTCTCTTGTATCAAATCATGCCATGTACCTTTTTCTATGATTGTTCCTTGATCTATACACAAGATACAATCAGCCATTTTGAAAAATTCCTTCTCTAACTTATGAGTTACAAATACAATAGTTTTTTCTTCCATCTCAAATAAATTTCTCACTATTTTCTTTGCTGTCATTTTGTCCAATGAAGATGTTATTTCATCTAACAAAAGAACAGGAGAATTTCTTAATATCGCTCTTGCAATAGCAATTCTTTGTTTCTCTCCTCCTGAAAGTCCATTCCCACCTTCAGTACATTTTAAATCAACACGATTATTTAAGCACTCACTTAGACCTGCTATAGATACAGCTTCATAAAACGCTTCATCAGAATAATTTTGATAGAGCTTAACATTGTTCTCAATTGAGTCATTAAATATAAATGTATCTTGATGCACGAAGGATATTACGTTTGAAATATCTTCTTTAGCACACTGATAATTCTTATCATTTATATACAAACTTCCTGTAGTAGGTTCTAATGTATTAGCAATTAATTTAAGTAGTGTGGTTTTTCCACATCCACTTGGTCCAATCAAGATATATTTCTTATTCGCGGCAATTTTTAAAGAAATATTTTTCAATGAAAAATCACTATTATCCCTGGAAAATGAAATATTATTACACTCTATTTCAGAAAAAACTATTGAAGAAGTTAATAGATCTTTATTACTATCTCTTTCTTTTATTTCAATCATATTTTCAAGTTTCTTTTTAACTGATTTACTACCTGTCATCTCAATTAACGCAGATACAACTTCTCCAACTGGTTGCATAATGATATTCATTACCTGAGTAATTGCAATCATTTCTCCGATAGAAATAACTTTGTTTATAACCAAATAACCTCCCGCAATGAAGCTTACGGCTATAATTATATAATTCCCAAAAACCATAGTTTGGTTATATAAACCTATTTTTTTTTTCAATATAAATAATTGATTCTCTAAATTATTTAAAATATCTGAATAATTTTTATACGTTTGTTTTTCAATTTGATAATCATGTATAACATCCATTCCTTCAAAAAAATCCTTTAATCCACTGATAAATTCACCTTTTTTTCTAGAATATTTTTCACTAATCGCATCGATGTTTTTCCCCAATAATAATGGAATTAATAAAACAAGAAAAGCGCTTATTAACAATATAATTCCTACTACTATATTTAATAAAAATAGATATATTAGAGATACGGTAAGTACAATTGTATTTCTCATTAAAACAAATATGTTATTAAAATAGTACTCTTCTAAGAAATTAATATCATTCTCAAAAACACTGATTTTTGATCCTGTCGATGTGAGTCTAAAATCCTCGTACTTTTGACATAAAACACTTTGAAAAAGATCTTGCTTTAAATCTAAATGTATTTTCTTTGAAATCTTTGCTTCTACAAAAATTGATACATATCCGATAATAAAATTTGTAATTAGTACCAGTAATAATAAAAATAGCATCCATTGAAAAGTACTAATTTCTGTTTTTGTTATAGAATCCACAAGATTTTGAATGATATAAACAATCAATATATTTAAAAAACTACAAAAAAGTGTTAAAAAAACTGCTAAAAATAATGTATATTTTTGTTTTAAAATATATTTTTTCATTGCAAAATACTCCTATATGAAGTTGTCCATGACATTAGTCATGGACAACTTATTAATTATGCACTCCAATTTTTTGTGTTATATCCGATACTTGCGCAAACAACAACACCAACAGCTGCACATCCAGCTTTATTTACTTTCTTTGAGAAAAATAACATATTCACACCTCCTCTCATAACATTTGAATTTTTCGAATGAATCAGGATTAATCCAGAAACCAATGGTTAGCTAATTATTTTTTATTCTTTCATATATCTTTTTATTATCACTTAAACCTGTAGCGAAATTCCAATTTACATATAAGTAGATAACTTCATTATTATTTAAGATGAGTCTAATAGGCTTTGAAGACTTCATAAAAAATAAACGAGATTGTGTCGCAAACATTTTAGATGAAACGATTTCATCATTTTCCATATCTACTTTTTTAATATCATTCCATTCTATTGTTTTCCAATCTTTTAATATGATTGATTTATCTGTAATTTGTATTTCTCCTTGATGAGTAAATAGATGTTTTATATGAATACGTGTTAATAAGTTCAATGATTTATTAATGATTTCTTCTTTTGTAGAGGCATAGTATTTATTCATTAATCATTCCTCCATCTTATTTCTCATCGTGGCAAATATTTCATCATAAAAACCTTTAAACATTTTACAAAATGGATCTTTTTTCATGATGTTTCCATTTATGAGATGTGCTCTAGCTCTACAGCCACCACCACATAAATATTTATATGTACACTGTCGACAGCCTGAAATATCATCAACATCATTTTCCCAACATTTCCTATTTGTTTTGTTATTTTCCAATATAGTGATCATGTCGTTATTAACTATATTTCCCATCTTAAATTGTTCTTCCATCAACATATGACATGGATACACATCTCCATTAGCACCGACTGAAAGAATATTACAGCCAGTTCCACAGTGTCTTTTTCCTTCTAATGTATTATTAATGGGTATATCTTCAATTTTGTAAGATGATAGGTATTTTGATATATGAGATAGATCATCATTTAATAGAGAATAATCTTCATATATTTTTTCACATCCTGTTGTAAAAATGCTAAAACTAATTCCTACATCTAATTTATCCGCCAAATCATTGTAGCGACTAATATAACTTACATTTTTATGGTGTATTGTTGGTAAGATTGCCACATTTAATCCTGCATTTTTCATATGGTATATATTTTTAATGATATTATCAAAAATTCCTTCGTCTCTTAAAAAAGCCTTACACTTTGAATCAAAAGTATCTAAAGAAACAGATATATTGTCCAAATATTGTGATAGCCTAGAAAAAAGTGTCATATTTCCTACAGTCCCATTAGTAATTAAAGCCAGTCGTTCAATCTCACATTTTTCTTTTGCGTATTTCATTAAATCAACAATATCTTTTCTTAATAACGGTTCTCCTCCAGATATAACTAAGTTTTTAATTCCAACTCTTTCAAGTTCATTTAACACTTTGATCATATCTTTAAACTCTAAATCAGAGTCTATATTTCTTGAATCATTATCTGAATAACACCCAAGACAATGCAGATTACATCTATTAGTTACATGTAAATATGCAGTAGGTATTTCAATTTCTTTCTTTTCTAATGGCTGATTAGATACAAACTCATTTTCAATAAGAAAATCATATAACTCTTTGTCTAACGAAATCGGTAATTCTTCATTAATCAATTTCTTATAACTTTGTAGATTATCCCTGTCTACCCCCACAACAGCTCCATTTTCTGTATTGATAATCATATCAAGTCCTTTTATATTACATATGACGTTATTTTTATTAATAAACATTTGCTTTTCTCCCTTCTTTTAGCACATTTAAAATAGTGTTAAAGATCACACTAAACACAAAGACAATAATAAAAATTAAGATAAAAGATGATAAATTTGTATTTACGCTAATATTGGATATATTAATACTAGAAGATTGTGTCAATTGGGTTGAATTAGCTATAATTTTTTCAATGAACTCCTTATTTGAATAAGTAAGAAAATACATGATCATTGTAAATATCAAAGATGATATAGCTGAAAACAAGCATTGTAGTTTTATTTGATCAACATGTAAAAGATGAAGTATACAAGCTATTATTAATGAAATAAGTACAGATGGTAAAAAGATAATCATTACAAGAAAATGTAAAATATTAAATGAGTTAAAAAAAGTAACCACATAGAGTATATCTAGTAGTAATAAGATACATGTGATAATTAATATGAAATTGACTATTCTCTTCATTTTGTTCTCCTAGTATAATCTAATTGACTTATCCGTGAGTTACTTTTAAGACTCCCTGGAGTCATTAAAACTGATAAGCGTTTAGATTATATCCCTTTCTTTATTTCCTTTATAATAGAAGTATTGAATATGTGTACTTTAGGTTTTCTCCTTATAGCCTTGACTAGATCTGAAAGTTTACTGCCACAGTGATATGACTAAATAGTAATGAGTTGGATAAGTCCTTGAATTTATATCTTCACTAGGTTCTGTGTTATGTCATAGTGCAGACATGTTCAATTATATTCATCTTAGAAAGGACGTGATTTATATGTATATAGTAGCTATTGA
>NZ_JNKN01000053.1 GCF_000702065.1 Kandleria vitulina DSM 20405
GGTGACATACATAGTCGCATGCAATGCATCCTCTTTATCTCTTAAAGAGGCAAAAGCATTTCTTTCCGCATGAAGAGTCCCACATTTCTTGTGATACCCCTCTCCGACAATAACATCCCCCTTAACGATCACTGCCCCCACCAAAGGATTAGGATGCGCATATCCTTCTCCTAGCTTCGCTAAAGAGATAGCACGTCTCATATAATAAGCATCATCTTTTTTCATAGTCTTTTCTCCTAAAAAAAGGCCCCACTGCATGTGGGGCCATTCAAATATCGACACTACTCCCGTATAAACAAAAATTCCGAACATTTCTGTTCGGAACATTTTCTACACAAAAAAGTATGACAATAAATATCACTACTTGTTCTTCTTCCATCCAGACTGTACTGTCGGCATCGGAATTTCACCGATTCATGCATAATGCTCGCGGGCTTTACCGCCGGTAGGGAATTTCACCCTGCCCCGAAGATATTTAATTCTATAATTAAGGATAATATACTTATATGTATTCGTCAATGTTTAAGTTTTCTTTTTGAATGAAGTACGACCATAATAGAAGTAACTGCTATTAGTAGACCTACCACGAATATATCTAAATTGAAATAATCTACTTCTTCATGACGCATAAAATTACCAACTACTGCATTCGTATTAAATAAAAGAGCAACACCAATAAAAGCAAAAATAGTTCCAATAATACTTGCATCTTCCAGTTCCTCAGCAGATGGTCTTGGATACTTCTTTTTATGAATAATGAAGAGTGGAATTGTCACTAAAAACAATACTCCTGAAAGCATAAAATTATGCATAGAAGATGTTAATGCACTTTTTGGTGAATACATATGAACGTCTTTATTATCACGGCTTACCCACACTTTAGATAAGTTTTCATCTGGCTTTTCGATAAGTCCCTCTTCTTCACAATAATAATCTTTACCATCAATAAAGGTGTAGTGAATAGTACATGAATATTCTGTTCTTATTCTTTTTCCAGCATATCTTCTCGTGCTCTTTACATCCGCAATATAACCTGGAACACGAATAAAATTCTTGCTGTAGGATGCTCCTTGATAATTTAATATTCCTATAAAAAGCATAAATAATGCAAATCCCAAAACAATTAAGTGCAAATACTTTTTGATATTTTCTAGTCCAAAACGTCCTATAAGATTACAAGCTATTGCACATGCTATAAAGATGATAAAAAGTATATTTTGCATCATAGTATTTCCCTCGTTTTCCTAAACAATAAAGTAATAAATCAATGAGCTAAAAACAAGCAAGGTGATAATACCAAAGATAAGAAGTATTATTCCAATTGTATTTAACATCGTAGAATGCCTTGAGTTCTTCCCTGTAAGTGTTAAAACAATTCCTGAAATAAAGGTTGTAATACCAACACTTCCAATTCCAAGAACAACACATAATAATGCAATAATTGCAGCAAAGCAGATAAATAAAAATAACATGATCACAAACATTGATAAAATTGCCATCTCATTCCCCCCAAAAATAGATTCCCAAAATACATACATTTATCGTACTATCCCTTGAATTATGATGCAATAAAAAAAGACATGATCATTTGATATGTACCCTCTTTACTGGACAATGTAAAGTTCAGTAAGGAGGGTACATTTCATGTAATAACACACGGCTCAGGTCTTATTCTTTTATTCAAACTCCCTAGTCCCAGAATTGTTTCTCGTGTGAAATACTAGTAAATTCAATGTTCCTATTATTTTATCTTCCTCGAAACACCTTGTATTTCCTGTATTTTTCGAAAAAATAGAATCATTTTAGAATCACGAGAAAAGCTTCCGTGATTCTAAGAGTGGCTTCTTTCTCTCTAAAAACACTCTTCATGTGACGAATATTTTTGACATCATTCGTCTAAAAAATGGTATAACCAAACCCTTCCACAAAGGTAGTGTATTTGTTTACAAAGCGAAGAATCAAACTAAGAATGATTACAAACAATACAGATGATATGCACTTTGTGACAATCTTATTTTCCTGTGTTGGTATTTAATCCTTGTATTCATCCAGTTCTTTTACCTTCTCCTGTATCTTTGGTGGGTAGTTATATAGAATCTTAATCGGTTTTCTCGACATGATGTAAACCATCAATGAAAAATCAAACATAATACAATACTCTCAATTACTAATAGCAGATTTTCCCCTCACAATCGATGTTTTTAGCAAGTTGACTTTTAGCGTTCATTACGACAAACTTAAATTTATCTTGCTGCGATTTGTTTTTATCTTAAGTATTTTTTCATTTTATCAAGAGCCATATTTTCTGTCTATGTAACTATTGGCAACGCATCACCATCTTCTACATACTCGCTTTAATTATCTGTTTTACTTCATCTTTTGATAAAACTTTGTATCCACCTTCAAGAATAAGAGTTCCTTCAGTAATTCCATCAATCATATCTTCAGTCACACCCAATTCGGATAATTTTAATGCAACGCCAATCTGCTTCATCCAATTTTCCATTGCCTGAAGTCCTTCCTCTGCAATCTGCTCATCAGTCTTTCCTTCTGCACAAATTCCCCAGACTTCTGTTGCAAATCTTTTAAATTTATTCAGGCCATAAGGCATAATAAATCTATAATATGGTATCGATACCGCAGATAAAGTCATGCCGTGTGTTGCATCAGTATAGGCTCCTACTGACTGTCCTATCATATGAACCATCCAATCTGTCGTTTTACCTCTTGAAATAAGAGTGTTTAATGCCCATGTTGCTGTCCACATAATATTAGAACGCGCTTCATAATCTTCAGGATTTTCGATTGCAATTAATGAACTGTGAATCACTGACTTCATCAATGCCTCTGCTATATAGTCGCTTGTGTTATCATCATCGCCGGAAAAATACTGTTCACAAATGTGATTGAAGATATCATAAATACCTGCCACCATCTGTCTCTTTGGCAATGAGAATGTATACTTCGGATTGAGAATAGAAAACTTGGGCATGACCTCTTCACCAAATACATGACCTATTTTAAGTTTCTGTTCATGATTTGTTATAACAGCTCCGGCATTCATTTCAGAACCTGTACCTGCCATTGTAAGAATACATCCAACAGGAACTATTTCGCATGTAGGTTCTTCAAATCTGATATAGTACTTATCCCATGGATCTTCATCACAATTTACAGATACTGATACTGCCTTTGCGTAATCACAGCAAGAGCCACCGCCCACTGCAAGCAATAAATCTACATGATTTTCTTTTGCAAGTTTAACACCCTCGTTCAGTTTTTCAACAGTAGGGTTTGGCATAACACCGGCATCTTCAATTACATTCTTTCCATTATCTTTAAGAATCTGAATAATTTCATCATAAAGTCCGTTTTTCTTTATTGACCCCCCACCATAAATGAGCTGAATATTTTTTCCATACTTTGGTAATTCCTCGTTTAAGTATTTCAGAGAGTCATCTCCAAAATAAAGTTTTGTCGCATTTTTGTAACTAAAATTTCCTAACATTGTTTATACCTCCATTTATTTTAATTCCAATTTTAATATTACATTTTTATTACTCAATAATGATTTCAATTCTGATTCTGATAAGTTGATTGTCCCAAGCCTCGTGTAATCCCATGTATTCGAACCATAAAAGATTACAATCTGATTATCAGAATACAAAACGATATCTCCTGGTCTTGTAGTGATGTTTTTATCATTGTTTGGAAGAGTCTTCCCAATAGAACCGACCTGTTCAAAACCACCATACTTAGACATCTTAATTACTATCGATTTATCTTTCAGCAACTCTTTCAATGCTTTTACCGAATCATTATCTTTCCACGTCACTGAAACTTCTTTACCATCTATAGTCGTAACTATCTGTTTATTCATCATTTCTATATCACCGTTATTCTTCTTGGATTTATTTGCTTTTACAATGACTGTTACTTTGCATTTAAGTTTCTTCTTACCTACCTTAGCAGTAATTATACTTTTCCCTGCTTTCTTTCCTGTGACGACACCTTTTTTGTTTACAGTGACAACACTTTTCTTAGAAGACTTCCATGTTACTTTTTTCTTTGTACCTTTAACTTTTAACTTGTAACTTTCTCCAACATGAATCGTCACTTTAGTCTTATTTAGCTTCACCTTTGCTGATGTCTTGGCATTCCCTAGAGTTAGCAAAATGACAACGGACAATAACATCATAAGTATTATTTTCTTACTTTTCATCTTAACGCCTATCCCTCCTTGTCAGTTTCCCATGACAGGATACCTGTTTTAACAGCCTCCTCATATCTTGAGATTTTAAAGTTAAGTCTGTCCATGGTAGCCTGATATTTGTCGAGTTGCTTTTGAACTTCATTCTTTGTCTCCATCAACAAATTCTTTCTGGCTTCTAACGTTTCATCTCCCTGCTGATAAAGTTTTACGTATTCAATCAACATTTCTACCGGGACTCCTGCACTTCTCATGCAGACTGCATTTTCTACCCACGCAATATCTTCTTCATTGTAATCTCTGATTCCACCCGGAGTGCGATTCACTTCAGGAATGACACCTACTCGCTCATAATACCGTAATGTATCCGGTGTGATATCAAACTTTTCACATACCTCTTTAATCGTCATTTAAGCTCCCTCCTCGTTATGGATTTGCCCTGCAATTACCTTTGTTGAATCAATTATACTAATTGGAGTTAACTCCAAGTCAATAGTTTTTTGCAAAATTAAAGAACCCCAGAAATCATTCTGAGGTTCTCTCTTTTTAAAGGGCTTGTGGCCTATATTTTCTTGTTTTGGAACTATTCAAACTCATTAATTCTGAAAATCGCAATGTAGTTATCTATAACAAGCTGCTTGTATCCTTTTCCGGCATATCTTCCAACAAGTCTATCCTGATGAGACTGCGGAAGTTCTGCTAATCCAAGAATTTCTTTTTTAATTCGACTGACTTGACCTTCTGCATTTTCAGGAGCTAGCTTTTCATGTGCAATATAAGCATATATATCTTCAATATCTCTATATGCTCTTTTCATCAATTTAACTTGATACTTATCCAAAATACTTTTTCTCCAATTCCGAAAAAGCCACTTCGGCATCAATAGCTTCCCCTGTTTCCGCAAATTCCTGTTCTGCCTCAAAAATAGCCTGATCGATACGATTTTCCCTAGCAAACCAGTCATAATATTCCGAACTCATTACTACAAGATCGCTATATCCGTTCTTTGTAAAATGAATTGGTTCTCTATTCTTGTGCGCTAATTCTGATACTTTACTTGTATCTCTTAAATCTCTAATTGGTAAAATTATCGGCATAGATAACACCTCCTATATGTAAGTATAGTGTAGCATAATTATGCTGCGTTATAAATCAATCTCTACATATCTTGCATACTATAAAAGCATTGGAAATACCCCAATGCTTTTATACCATTTTATTCAATTTTTACAAGCTGGGCATCATACTTTCACGTCAACATTCTTTCCAGCGGGTTCCGTTACAGTTCCAGTACTTACCAAAGCCCCCTCTGACACAACATCAATGGAAACATGCTCGCTCGTTGTTCCTTCAGTTGTAACAATGCGAACACCCTCCGTTGCTTCTGTTGTTTCGGTTGCACTTGCTTCTGCAGCCTTTTCGATTCTCTCTTCTGCCGCCTCTTTTTCGGCTTTCTTCTTCTCGGCAGCTTTCTCAGCTTTCTTCTTTTCAGCAGCCTTCTCAGCTCTCTGTACTTCCTGATCTTCCTTAGCTGCCTTCTTTAGATCCTCGTTCGCTGTAGTCAGTGTATTTATTGTTGTTTCTGCAAGTTCTGACGCTTTCTTTTGTAGTTCATCAAGTTCTTCCTGCTTCTTCTTAGTATCGCCACCTCGCGCACTGTCCAATTTAATCTCCGAATCAAGGACACCGGCGTGACCATCCATCCGACTCTTAACAGCAGACTGGACATGTGCAATCTGCCTTGATGTATTCGCTGACAAAAGCGCCCCAGTCATAATACTCGATAATGCCATATTCTCGTCCTCCTTTGACCATCAAACATGAAATCCGTTTCATTCGATTATGACGGGATAGATATACTTATCTAATCTCTTTTTCGGAAGCAGGAAAACACATATAAACCCCTATGTAGTGAACGGCAGGTTTATTGATGTGAACGGTAAGCCTTACCCCGGGATCATCATCAAAGCCGTAAAGATCACCATATTCTTTTCCTGCTCTAGCTGAATGGTGCCGTAGTATTTCTCTGTGATCCGCTTCATATTCATAAGCCCATACCCGTGGCTCTTCTTATCATCCTTAGATGTCTCAGGAAGCCCGGTCTGTGGATTCAGCGTCATTTTCCCAGAGAAACTGTTCTTAACCTGTATCAGATATGCGTTATTATTCTTCCATGCCTTTACCTCTATCCTCGGATTATTGCTCTCCGATGCCGCCCTGATAGCATTTGACAACGCATTATTCAGGATAACTCCGATATCTACGGATTCAACCTTCCCGCTTGACGGATAGTGGAAGTTCTGGATGAAATCTATCCCAGTTTCCTCAGCCTCACGTCTCTTCTCCGAGATTACAATATCCGTTACCGGATTACCGGTCTTTGCATTGATTTCGGGCATAGGGAAGCCGTTCTGCCATTCATTAAGATAGGTTACAGCTTCATCTGTATTGCCCTTTTCAAGCAGATTCCCCAAAACCATGATATGGTCGTTGATATCATGCCGGATGCCACAGATATCGGAATACAGAGTTTCTATCGTATGTACATGCCCGGACAGTTCCTCCACCTGCTTAGATACAAGGGCATTCTGAAGAGCATCTTCCTGTGATTGCTTCATCCTCTGATATGAGTACATGACTGTAATCGTGGCAAGAAATGCTATTATTCCAAATAAAGCGCGGATCCCGTCATAAATCGGATAGTTATTCCAAACATATACTCCGGTTTCGTTTACATACGCATCTGACAAAAACGAGCAAATCCAATATCCTGCAATAATCGCAACATACGGAGAGGCAAGCAACGTCAGTTCTCTCCAATCCATCTGTTCATTCTTTCTGACATATACCTTTTCCGAAATAAATATTTCCAAAAACAGAAGTATATTCTCTATAAAAACAAGTAAAACCAGAGCAACTATAAACCAAGCAAATTGCTTTTCTTGGACATTCATCATCTCTCTTGCATATGTAAAATTGCTAATTAATTTCCACGGCAAAGCTGCAATCGCCTGAGCTATCCATAGGAACATATATATTGTCATAGAAAGAAAGACCTTCTGCGAAATATTCCTTCTATCAAAGATCATTGATGCTACAAACACCGCAATGATTCCTACAATATAAGCCACTGCTCCGGGCATCGGAAACGGAATCAGATAAAGGATAGTCATTGCCGCAAAAAACACTATCCCCACCAGGAATGCTACCTTCTTTTTCATTACATAGGGGATATAGAACCTTGCAACAAGGATCGCACTGACAAACAACCCCGCTATTGCAGATATCGTACTGGCTATATCCCACATTCTTTCCATATTCATGAATCAATCCTCCTGCGGCTGTATTCCAGATAGGCTTTCAGGAATCCCTCGTATTCCCTTCTTGATATGGGTATATTGTCGCCGCTCTTCAAAGTTACTGATGTACGGTCATACCTCTCCACATATTTCAAATTCACAAGATACGACCTGTGGATACGGTAGAAATCCTTCCCCACAAGGCTTTCAAGCACAGATAACTGTCCGTAATACTCTATGCTCTCATTTTTCATGTGAAGGATGGTCTTTCGGTCATATACCTCCGCATATAAAAGCTGGGACAGATTCACCCTTATATGCGATGTACCTGACTGGATTTCGATATACTTATCATGCTTACCGGATTCTGCCCCGGATCTCTCCAAGGCCTTCACCGCATTTTCAAGCACTTCCTTAAGTTTCTCATCTGCTACCGGCTTCACAAGGAAGTGGAACGCATGAAAATCAAAGGAGTTGAATACCTGGTCTTCCTCACCTGTAATAAAGATCAGTATCTTTCTCCAATCCTTGTCCCGTAATGTCCTCGCCACATCCATACCGCTCATTCCCGGCATTTTGATATCAAGCAACAGAATATCCGGCAATATATCCGCACCAAGTAATTCCTCCCCGGATGCATATGTTAGGATCTCTGCACCGGGGAAGATTTTCCCAACTTTCTCGGCAAGGATGGAATATATTCTTTTTTCATCATCACAAATAGCAATTCTCATGATATCCCTCCAAATGGGTATACTTTAACAACATTATAAATCATTCTGCGGTATCATTGCATATGGCGCCCTGCTTCGGCCGCTTTTGCGGAGCTAAACAGCCGCGTTGCGTAACGAGCGGCCAGTATTCTTTTTTTATTTAATCCTATGTTATTCCTCATAATGATGTTATATCCTTTTATCTTGTATTCCTGATATTCGCCATCCTCATCAATAACCCTTATTTTCATCGGGGTTATCTTCCCATCACGGGAAGGCTGGCATATAACATCAATGGGTTTTAGTTCTGCTGCCATAATACCTTCACCTCTCCTGAAGATATTGCGGAACGTATTTTCGATTTTGTAAAGAAGTATAGAATCGCAACATAGGAATAAGCCAACACACATAATAATCTTTTGTTTTTCACAGCCTTTTGGATGCAATTAGTTTTCTTAAATGATATACTTAAATAAAGTTATCTTCTTTCAATTTATAGTAATCTCGGACTGAGAAGGTAGAGTCAAAAGTTTATGAAAAACTTGATGAATGACAGATTTCAGGGATCGATGAACGATGCGATATCATTCATGTAGTATTAAAATTGA
>NZ_JNKN01000054.1 GCF_000702065.1 Kandleria vitulina DSM 20405
GGGGCAGGTTACCTATGTATTCCTCACCCGTTCGCCACTGGAATCCGAAGATTCCCGTTCGACTTGCATGTATTAGGCACGCCGCCAGCGTTCATCCTGAGCCAGGATCAAACTCTCCATTGTCTATCAATGGAGCCATCTTTTGGCTCTTGTTAATTGCTTGCTTGTTTTATTTCCGAGTGTTTTCTCACTCATCTATTTGACGTGTTTCTGTTCAGTTTTCAATGTTCAGGCCACTCGGCTCTCGCTGAGTGCTCACTTATATTATCATCACCTCTCCTCTTTGTAAAGCATTTTTTTCATAATTTTTTACAAAAATCTCTCAGATCGCCATTTTGGGCTATTTAGAAGCAAAAAACCTATGGGTTTACCATAGGTTTAAGCACTGCGTCTTCTACGTCTTTCATTTTCTCTACGATCACGTCTAGAAATCTTTCTATAGCGATCAGTATAGCTTTTGACTGTACAGTGAATACGTTTATTGCTTTTTACAACAGCATTTGTAAATCCAGCAGCATCGACAGGGAAATATTTATGTCTTCTTTTTTCCATGTCATAAATTTCGATTGCATGTGGTCTTGTAACAAGGTCAGCTAATCTTGGCACTGGATCAGTTACAATTTCTGCCTTCATGAGATCAAGATGTTTATCCTTAAACCATCTCTTCTTAGAAATGATTTCCTTTTTCTCAATCACATATAGATATGGTCTGCATCCTACAAAGTAGAAAGTCATGATTGCTGCAAAAATAAGCAAAACAATTGCCTGTTTCATTTCTAGATTGAAACTAGCCATTGCAGCTGCATCTGCATTCTTGCTCATATACAAAGCATCACTGATAAATAGCAATGTATGCCAGAATGTATATAGAAGAACCATCCCCAATGTTAAGCCTACAGCCAAATTTCTTCTAGGTTTAAATTCTTGTCTATCCATAATACTTCTCACTTTCCTTTTTACAATTATACATAAATCAAATAGTCATTACAAATTGTTTTGTAAACGTTTTCGCTCGTTATTAAATAAAAAGCGATGGATCATAGATGTGATCCATCGCATGGCAAGCATGTGATTTACATCATCATGCAATTTTCAAAATTAATCTACAGCGTCCTGTTTGTTCTGCTGTCTTTCGTAGATTAATACGAAAGGTAAGTAGATTACAAATGATACTGCAAATACTAATAACTGTGAAACTGCACCCATTATTTTAGCACCAGTTGCCACGTAACCGAAGATTACTGGAGGCATTGTCCATGGTACTTCAAGAACGATCTTAGGACAGAATCCAGTTTTTACTAAGATCCAACCAATGAAGATACATACGATTGGAGCTAAGATGAATGGAATATCTAAGATTGGGTTCAATACAAGTGGAATACCAAATGTCATAGTTTCATTGATGTTGAATAAACCTGGAACTAAAGAGATACCTGCGATAGTTCTGTTTTCTTCACGTCTACCAAATACGAAGATAGCTGCTACTAAACCAAGAGTAACACCTGAACCTCCCCATTCAGCGAACATCTGTAACATTGTTAAGTTCATAACATATGGGATTTCTGACTGTGAAGCTTTTGGTTTAGCTGTGATTACAGCAGTGTTAGCATATAGTAAAGGTCTGAAGATTGGTTCCTTAACGGCTGCTAACATGTTGTTACCATGGATACCAACACACCAGAATAACATAATGACTAAGTACATGAACATGACAGCTACGATGTTATCACCGATAATAGACTGCATTGGAGCCTGTACCATGTTATAGATAAATGCGTTAACTTCTGCACCAGTAGCTAACTGACATACTAAACCGATTGCACCAATTACGATAGAAGCTAAGCAAGTAGGAATTAATACTTCGAATGCTTTAGCAACCCCTGGTGGTACCTGTTCTGGCATTTTGATCTTTAAATGATCATTCTTACGGAAAATGTTATAAATTTCCATACCAACGATAGCTACAATTAAACCAGTGAATAAACCAGTTGCAGCAGTATAATTGCTTAAAATACCCTGATATGAGAAGTTATCAATAGTGATTGTCTGATTGCTTCCAATAGAATCACCTGCTGGTAAACTCTTAGCAGCGCTAGCGATAGCACCCTTAACACCTGCAGTATTGAATAAATCAGCTAATTTAATACTGATTGTATTACCTTTAGTAGATGTTAAAGTAGTAGATAAGTCACCAGCTGCGAAAGAAGTTGGAGTAACCATTAACCAAAGGATAAATCCTAAGACTGCAGGATAAGCTCCTGTTTCACCATTAGCTTCAGCAATTTCAGAAGCTACAAGCATAGTAACACCAATTGTGATACATGAGATAGTTGCATATTGTAATGCAGTAAAGATTGGGTTAAGTACGCTAAGAGCCATGATTGGTTTCCAAAGCTTACCTAAACCTGTCTGGTCATTGACTAATACATTAGTCCACAATACACCAACAGCACCAGAAATAGTTGCTGGCATATAGTTCTGGAACGCGTTCTTGATTGCACCAAGATATTTATTTTGGCCTGCCCAAGCACCGGCACGTCCCATGACATCAGCAAAACCGTCCATATTTTTTCCTCCCTATTAAAATATTTTCGACACCTTAAGTATATGTGTAAGCGCTTGAAAAGTCAATCTCAACTTTTTTCATAAACACCCCATTTTTAAATAATTTCCACAAAAATGACAAAAAAAGCCGATTTAAAGGGAAGTTTTATTTTCACATTCTGAAAACGGTTTCTTTATCAGAAACCGTTTTTTCTTATATTCTGTAGTTGTTTAGTGGAATATCATCCAAATTATACCTTACAAAATGGTGATTCTCATAGATTAAGAACCCCTTTTCTCCCTCTTTTGGTAAGGCGATCGAGGATGGGTTGACCTTGTAGTAGTCCCCCTCTTTTTCAAAGACAGGGACATGGAAATGACCATAAAGATAAACATCACCTTTATGAAGTGGTGGGAAGTTATCTTTATTATAAAGATGACCATGCGTAATAAAGAATGTAAGATCATCTATATTATAAAGAAGATAGTCACTTCTCATTGGGAATTCTAGAACCATCTGATCCACTTCTGCATCACAGTTTCCTCTTACTGCAATAATCTCATCTTTATATTGATTAAGAAGAGTGATGCATTTTTTAGGATTATAGCCTTCAGGTAAATCATTGCGTGGTCCATGATAGAGAATATCACCCAAAATAATCAATTGATTACAGTGATGTTTATTATATAAAGATATAACCTGCTTAAGATCATCATATGATCCATGAATATCTGAAATAATCATGATTTTCTTCATAAGTACACCTATCCTTTCATTATTAAGCCTACCGGGCAATGGTCACTGCCCATGATATCATTATAGATCAGGCTATCTTCTAATTGATTTTTAAGTCTTTCACTGACAATAAAGTAATCAATACGCCATCCAGCATTTCTTTCTCTGGCCTTGAACATATAGCTCCACCATGAATAGGCTCCTTCTTTATCAGGATAGAAGTATCTGAATGTGTCAATATAGCCATGTGATAATAAAGTTGTCATCTTCTCTCTTTCTTCATCAGAGAAGCCTGCGTTCTTATGATTGCTTTGTGGATTTTTTAGATCAATTTCTTTATGAGCAACATTAAGATCTCCACATAAAATGACAGGTTTCTTTTGATCTAGTTCATCAATATAAGCCAGGAAGTCCTCTTCCCACTTCATTCGATAATCTAATCTAGCAAGTTCTTTTTGACTATTGGGTGTATAGCATCCAATAAAATAGAACTGTTCATATTCTAGGGTAATCAGTCTTCCTTCTTGATCATGTTCTTCTATCCCCATGCCATAAGAAACAGATAGTGGTTCTTCTTTTGTAAAGATTGCCACTCCACTATATCCTTTTTTTACAGCACTATTATAGTAAGCATGATAAGTTGGGAAGTCTAAAGCAATCTGGTCTACTTGTGCTTTTGTTTCCTGTATCGCAAAAATATCCGCATTGCTTTCTTCAAAAAACTCTTCAAATCCTTTTTTAACGGCAGCTCTTATACCGTTAACATTCCAAGAAATAAGTTTCATAGTTCCTCCTTGTAAAAAACAGGAAGCATTTATGCTCCCTGTTCCTCAATTGCGTATCGTACGATTGTTTTTAGTTTTTCTTCAGGTACCTTTTCTTCATCCTTCAGATAAATTTCATGATGGAATCCTGTGAGCTTCATATTCTGAATTGTAATGTACTCCATAATCTTTATTGTATCATTGATTTCAGTATTATAAGCACCTTTATGCAATGTCTGTACACATTCACCCTCTTTAAATTTCTTGAGGTAGACATCTACAATATATGGATTATCCTTCTTATTAGCTGTTTCCTGTTTAATTGCTTCAAACGTCTGTTCATCTAAAAGCTTAGGTTGTGCCATCATTAAGGTAAAACGAATCATCTTTTTTCTAGTGACATCAAACTGTGAATTGTCATAAGTATCCCATAAGCCTTCTAAAGGAGAAATAAGATAAATCAAGTCTTTTTCCCTCTTAAAATACTCTCTGATTTCCTGAGATAATATTTTAAGTGCGTGTTTTTTTAATCTAAATTCTTCTACTTTAGGGTTCCCAATGCCATCAATCATAATAAAATTGAATTCAGGGACATCTACAATATCAATACGTTTTGTTGTCGCATCATAGACTTTCTTATATTCTTTACGAATACCTTCTTTCAAAGAAACGACCCCCTTACTTAATACAAATATATTATATAGCTCTTTTTTTATAAAAGCTAGATTTTTAGGAAAACTAGATATATTTTCTTATAATATCGAGATATTATAAGATTCTGATTGTTTTGATTACTACATCTTCAACAGGGCAATCCTGCCATCCTGTTTTTACGTTCGCAATTCTATCTACTACATCTAATCCTTCTGTCACTTTACCGAATGCTGCGTATTCTCCATCTAGATGTGGTGCATCAGCATGCATGATAAAGAACTGAGAAGAAGCTGAATCAGGAACCATTGTTCTTGCCATAGATAAAACACCTCTAGTGTGCTTTAAATCATTCTTTACACCATTAGAAGCGAATTCACCTTTAATAGCACCTGTTTCTTTATTTCTTTTTGATGTATCATATCCACCACCCTGGATCATAAATCCTTTAATGACACGGTGGAAAATTAAACCATCATAAAAATGGTTATTGCAAAGCTTAACAAAATTTTCAACTGTGATAGGGGCAACTTCTGGATAAAGTTCACCTTTCATGATGCCTCCATCTTCCATAACGATTTCAAATGTCTTTGTTTCCATAACCTTACTCCTTATTTTTATTTTTATGTTTCAGATATAACTTTAAGCCTACGACGCATAATACTACAACAAAACATGCAATAATTACAATAGCAATATGGTTCATTTGTTCAAAATGATAAGCTAAAACGACTGTCGCAAGCATCGCTGCAATGTTCATTCCCCCTGAAATCATGAGGTTTGACTGGGTTATAAAATATAATGAACACGCATTTAATACAAATAATCCTATTAATAATGCCACTCCTGTGTAGTCCATATAAGGCGCCTCCTTAAAAACATACCCTATTGTAACATGCTTTTTTGTCTATTTCACCCTTTTCTTTTGAAAGCGTTTTCTTTTAAAAATAAACGTGTTAAAATGTAGTCATGAAGTTTCAAAACATAATGTAAAGGAGATGATATCATGAGAAACTATCACTCCAACGAAATGGGAACAGTTGCGGTTCTTGGTCACTCTGGAAGTGGGAAAACAAGCGTAATTGAGTCCATGGCTTATCGTAGTGGTCAGATAGGCCGTGTTGGTACTATTAAAGAAGGGAATACTTTATCGGATTATGATCAGGAAGAAATAAGAAGACAGTCTTCCTTATCATTAAGTGTTATTCCAGTTGAATGGAATAACTGTAAGGTCAATCTCCTCGATACACCGGGTGCCTTTGATTTCAATGGTGAAATCGAAGCTGCTTTAGCTGTAGCTGAGAGTGCATTGATCGTTGTTCCAGCTACAAAAGGCTTGACCACAGGAACGAAACAGGCAATGTATAAAGCGCATGATAAGGCGCGTATCATTTATATCAACGGCATCGATTATCCGAATGCTGATTATTCCGAAAAGCTAAAAGAGCTTCAGGAAACATACGGTCGTATCATTGCACCTATTCAGGTGCCAATCATGGAAAATAATAAGATGATTGGTTATGTCAATGTCGCAAAGATGGAAGGTAGAATCTTTGAAGGCACACAGACTAAAGCTTGTCCTATTCCTGAAGGAATGGATGATCTTATTGAACCTGTTAAAGCAATGATTGATGAAGCGGTTGCCAATACGAGTGACGAACTGCTTGAAAAATATTTAAATGAAGAACCATTTACAAAAGAAGAGATTTCTCTTGCATTAAGACAGGGTGTTGTCAATAAGTCATTGATTCCGGTACTATGTGGGACTAATCAGATTGGTATTTCAATCATCCTTAATTCAATGGTTGCATTCTTCAGTGCTAGTGGGGATATGAGCAATTCATATATTATCCATAATAATTTAACTGATGAAGATGAAATCGTTGGATTTGATGAAAAGCTTCCTCCTGCATGTCAGGTTTTCAAGACTTACTCTGATCCATTTATTGGTCGTATTTCTTTAGTAAAAGTACTTACTGGTACTTTAAGACCTAATACAACGATGATTAATCAGCGTTCTAAAGGTGAAGAAAAGATTGGTAAGCTTTATATCATGCAAGGAAAGAATACCATTGAAGTAGATGAACTTAATGCTGGTGATATTGGTGCCATCATGAAACTTGATCATACGAAGACAAATGATGTATTATCTTCGCCTCAATTCCCAATTGGAGTAGAGCCAATCAAGTTCTCACAGCCATATTATGGCAAGGCATTAAAACCAATTGGAAAGACAAATGAAGATAAGATTTCTGCTTCTCTTGCAAGATTCTTAGAAGAAGATCCTTGCTTAAGATTTGAGACTAATCCTGAAACAAAGCAGCAGGTACTTTATGGTTTAGGTGATATTCACTTAGATTCAGTGATTTCTCGTCTTAAGAATAAATATAAAGTAGATGTAGAATTAAGTGATGTTATTATCCCTTATCGTGAAACAATCAAGGGAGAAGTCACTCAGCGTACTAAATATAAGAAACAATCTGGTGGTCATGGTCAATATGGTGATGTAGAAATTATCTTTGAACCATCTCATGACTATGATAAGCCATTTGTATTTGAAGAAAAAGTATTTGGTGGCGCTGTTCCAAAGAGCTACTTCCCTGCTGTAGAAAAAGGATTAATTGAAGCTACAAAACATGGGGTATTAGCCGGCTATCCTGTTCTTGGCATTAAGGCTACATTAGTGGATGGTAGCTACCATTCAGTAGATTCAAGTGAACAGGCCTTCAAGACAGCTACACAGATGTGCTTTAAGGAAGGTATTCCTAAAGCTAAGCCAGTACTTCTTGAACCTTATGTCACCATGAATGTTTTCATTCCAGATGAATTCATGGGTGATATCATGTCACACTTTAATAAACATCGTGCTCGAGTAATCGGTCAGGAAATTCTTGATGATAATCTTGTTAAGATTACTGCTGAAGCACCTCAGAATGAAATGATGAACTACGCGATTGACTTACGTTCAATAACACAAGGACAAGGATTCTTTGATCAGAGCTTCCTTGATTATGAATTCATGAATGAACAGCTTCAAGAAAGAGTTATTGCTCAAAGGAATAAAGAATAATAAATATCCTCCGGCATAGCCGGAGGTTTTTCAGTTTCGGGCATAGCCCTGCTCCTACTAGCACGGTACGTAAACCGTACTATTACTTCGTACGGCTCCGCCAACTGCCCGAGCATTTATCTTTTCGTTCTTTTATTTACTCTTTTCTTCTCTATTGTGTAGTCCTTGAACGGATCTTCAAAATCCATTGACAGCTGATCATATTCTCTATCTTCCTTCAATTGATTTTGAATATATTCAGCTATTTTCTTTGTATTCTTTCCAACGGTATCAACATAATATCCT
>NZ_JNKN01000055.1 GCF_000702065.1 Kandleria vitulina DSM 20405
TAAGCGCGAAGCCCCCTCCAAGATGAGACCTCCCATTGCGCAAGCAAGTAAGACCCCTCGAAGACGACGAGGTTGATAGACCGGGAGTGCAAGCATGGCGACATGTTCAGCGGACCGGCACTAATAGGTCGAGGACTTGACCGAAGAAGTATGAGAGAGATTCATGTGCGGCTTTGAAGGCTCGGCGGACAATCTGGCGGCGATGGCGCGATGGACACACCCGTACCCATGCCGAACACGGAAGTTAAGCATCGCAGCGGCGACGATAGTCGGAAACGGCAAAAACAGCACGCTGCCAGTCTGTCCGGTCCCCAAGGGGACTCCTTTTTTTTTGCCTTTTCACAGCAAATATGAATAAGCAAATAGATTTCACAACGATTGTGAATAGAGCATTGATAATCACAAGATGTGTGAAAAAAAAGAACTCGCAATTAACGAGTTCTTTTTATTTTGGATCCATCATATATTCTTTTTGATTAAACTTTTTTATATATGGTGACTGGTTTCCTTTTTCATTTAGTTTCTCCGATAGACGAGAGACAAGTTTATCAATAGAACTATTATCATCATAAAGAGGATTTTTCCAGATCGTTATAAATAATTCAGTACGAGACTGCGGCTGATATGGATGGGACATTAACGATTTTAATAATTTATATTCATTATTTGTCAGATCAACTACATCATCATCAAGGTACACAATCTGTGAAGTTGTATCCATGATAATGTCCTTGTAACGATAAATCTTTCTCGGTTTTAAAATCCCATTTCGGTAGATTGATAGAAACTTAGAATAGAGATCATTGTTCGAAAAAGGCACTCGAATATAGTCATCTGCACCATAATTTAACAAAGAATCTAAATATTTTTGAGAAAAATTTTTTGTCATGATAATAACTATTTTGTTATTTCTTTTGCATTTAATTAAGAAACGAGAAAAATTGATTTTTGGAAAATTATCATCAACGATAAAAGCTGAGTAGCGATCATTGATGGATTCAAATTTACTTGAATATATCGTAGGAATTTGCATTGAAGAAAAATATTCACTTATGCTTTTTCCTCTATTTTCATCTGAATCTAGCACTAGTATTTCAAATTGTTTCAACATGATTTCACCCCTGTTTTTTATAATTTTAACACATAATTTGTAGAATAAAATGACCAATCTGCCGTTTCCTTTTATTGACAGGAGTTTACAACTTACATATAATAATTGACATTAGAAGTAACCAAGGAGGAAAGAATACTATGGAGATGAAAGATCTATTAGACGAATATGGTTGTCTCACTTTCAGTGACGAAGTCATGAAAGAAAGAATCCCTAAGTCAACTTACAAAGCTTTTCATGAAGCAATGGATAGAGGGGAACCATTGCCAAAAGAAGCTGCAACTGTTATTGCCAATGCAATGAAGATTTGGGCAATTGAACATGGTGCAACTCATTTTACACATTGGTTTACACCAATGACTGGATTAACTGCTGAGAAGCATGATGCCTTTTTAGAACCTAACCAGAATGGTGGAGCAGTTCTAGAATTTAGTGGTAAGACATTAAGAAAAGGGGAACCTGATGCATCTTCTTTTCCAAGTGGGGGTTTAAGAGCTACTTTCGAAGCAAGAGGTTATACTGCATGGGATGTTACTAGCCCAGCATTTGTAAAAGATGGTTCACTTTATATTCCAACATTATTCTGTTCATATACAGGAGAAGCATTAGATAAAAAGACACCATTATTAAGATCTTGCGATGCATTATCACATTCTGCTTGTAAATTATTGCCTTTATTAGGTGTTGAAGGAGTTCATAGCGTAACAGCATCAGTTGGTGCTGAACAGGAATACTTCCTAGTAGCTGATGAATATTGGCAGAAACGTATGGACTTAAGATTAACAGGTCGTACATTATATGGTGCAAATGCACCTAAAGGACAGGAACTTGAAGATCATTACTTCGGTTCAATTAAACGTAAAGTCGGCGCATTTATGAAGGACTTAGATAGAGAATTATGGAAATATGGTATTCCATCTAAGACTAAACATAACGAAGTAGCACCAGCACAGCATGAAGTTGCTTGTGTTTATTCAAGAGTAAATATTACAACTGACAACAACCACCTTTTAATGCAGTTAGCACAGGATATTGCTAAGAAGCATGGTTTAAGATGTTTATTACACGAAAAACCATTTGAAGGTGTCAATGGATCAGGTAAGCATGATAACTGGTCAGTAATGACAGATACAGGTATAAACTTATTCAATCCAGGAAAAAATCCAATTGAAAACTTACCATTCTTAGCTGCTTTAGCATGTACAGTTAAGGGTGTAGATGAATATGCTGAATTATTAAGAATGTCAGCAGCATCTGCTGGTAACGATCATCGATTAGGTGCTAATGAAGCTCCACCAGCTATTATTTCAATGTTCCTTGGTGAAGAATTAAATAATTTGGTGGATTCAATCATCAACGATGGTGAACTAAATGAAGTCACTAAAGAAAGATTTAGAACAGGTGTTGCCGTTGTACCTACATTCTCAAAAGATACAACAGATCGTAACAGAACATCTCCATTCGCATTTACAGGAAACAAATTCGAATTCCGTGCAGTAGGTTCAGCACAGTCTGTAGCCGGACCAAACACAATTCTAAATGTCATTCTTGCTGAAGAATTTGATCAGATGGCTGAAGAAATTCTTGGTGGAAAAGAACCAATGGAAGTTATTCGTGAATACTTAACTGATCACCAGAGAATTATCTTCAATGGTGATGGATACAGCGCTGAATGGGAAAAAGAAGCTGAAAGAAGAGGTCTTCCAAACAACAAGACTACTATTGAAGCTGCTCAGTGCTTAAAGAGTGAAAAAGCAATTGAATTATTCACAAAACATGATGTATATAATGACGTAGAATTAAAATCACGTTATGATATTCTTTTAGATGGTTACTGCAAGACATTAAGAGTAGAAGCATTAACTGCTCTTAAGATGGCTAAGACAGAAATCTATCCTGCAGTTGTTAAATATATTGGAACTGTAGCTAAAGATGCTAAAGAATTACAGGAATTATCTATTGATAATGTCTTCTTAAAAGAAAACCTTACAGAATTATCAACATTAGCAACACAGATGAAAGCAGAAATGGCTGCATTAGAAAAAGCTATTGATGAAGCTGATCACAATGATGCTGATATTAAAGAACAGGCATTATGCTGGAGAGATAGTGTATTAGCATCAATGAACAAATTAAGAGAAACAGCTGATACATTAGAAACAATGGTTGACCAGAATGATTGGCCAATTCCATCATATGTTGATTTATTATTCGGAATCTAAAAATGAAAGGAAGCTTTGCTTCTTTTCATTTTTTATTATGCTATAATATCCTTAATAAGGAGGGATGATTCCATGGAAATGAGATTATATCAAAGAAAAGATTTAGATCAGGTGATTGACTTATTTTATCGTGCAGTACATGAAGTGCAGTGTAATGATTATACGGAGGAAGAACGAGATGCTATTGCACCTAAAAATGTAGATCGTTATCATTGGGAAGCATCTCTTGAAAAGAATCATACACTTATTGTAGAAGATGAAGGTAAAATAATAGCCTTTGGCAATATTGGTACTACTGGTTATCTTGATCGTCTTTATATTGATAAGAAATATCTTCACCAAGGTATTGGTGCTAAGCTATTAGAAAGACTTGAACAGTATGCTAAAAAGCAAGGGAATGGCATTATTTATGTAACATCGTCCATTACATCAAAACCATTTTTTGAAAAACATGGATATGAGGAAATAGAAGAACAGATCAATGTAAGAAGGGGTGTAAGAATATTACGCTATCTTATGGAAAAGAAGATCTGATCTTCTTTTTTTGTAAAATAAAAGTCAAAAATTAAATGAATGCGCTCTCATTTATGTTATAGTTACATTAAAGAGAGGATGTTTTATATGAAGATGTTATTGAATCAATTTTTAGAGTATATAGAACAATCAGACATCCCAAGAGCTGTTTATGTATTTAGAGATGGAAAAGTTATTCCTCTTACAGTCTCAAATGGGTTGATAGAATTTTATAATAATATTTTTAATAGAGAAGAACTTTTAGATTATTACACTAATAATATGTATCAATATACACATCCTGATGAAATTGATCGTATTGTCTATGCCGCAAGGGATTTTGCGATTAACGATGGAGTTTATGATGTTGTATATAAGGAGTATATTCCTAATACTGAGCGTTTGAGATTTATTCATGCTCATGGTTATCATGAAATGATAGAAGATACGCGTTTAGCAATTATTTCTTATGATGATGTAACAAGTGACTATGCGGATTATCATATTGATAATCAGTCTTATAATAGATCACTTAAAGGATTGATTGATGTTGATCGAGTAGCAATAGCTATCATTGATATTAAAACTCATGAATTGCTTTTATGTAATAAGAAAATGAAAGATCTTTTTAAACCACGAGTAACGATGGATACCGGTGTAACGTTTGAAAAGTTTTTTATTACCGATGATACAGATTACGTTTTTCCTTTTGAGAAGTTTGAAGGAAGATACGGTAAAATCATGAAAACTCCTTATAGTGATAAAGAGATGTTTATGCATGTCTATAGGACAAATTGGGGTTCTGAAGATGTTTATCTTGTATCTATTAATGATTATGATCTGCAGTTCTTTGATAAGTTGACAGGACTACATAATTTTAGTTATCTGCTAGAAAGAGCAGGAGGATTTATCGAAGAAAATCTTGATGTATCTAAGACAAGCGTAGTCTTTTTAAATTATATTGCATTCTTGAATTATAATAATACAAGAGGTTTTCAAAAAGGAAATCAGCTGTTGAAAGATACTGCTGCTTTATTGGTAGAGAAGTTTCCAAATGGTCTTGTATGTCGTTTATCAGAGGATCATTTTGTAGTTGTCAGTGATCTAGATGTAGAGAATATTCTTGAAAAGATTCATGAGGAAGTCTATAAGCTTGCACCTGGTGATTTTATGGAACTTAAGGCTGGTGTATATTATTTTAAAAAAGATGATGATGTCAGCGTTGCTATTGATAATGCCAAGCTTGCTTGTGATGAAATCAGACGTAATTTAGAAAAGTATATCTGTGTGTTTAAGCCTGAAATGAAGAGGTTTAATGAAATGACACAGTATGTTGTAGATAATTTTGAAAGAGCAATTAAAGAGAAGTTCATTAAGGTCTATTATCAGCCAGTTATTAGAACAAGTACGAAGACATTGTGTGGATTTGAAGCTTTAGCAAGATGGGATGATCCTGATCATGGTCTGCTTTCTCCAGCTATCTTTATTCCTCCATTAGAAGAAACGCATATGATTCAAAGACTTGATATTTATGTCATTAATGAAGTCTGTAGGATGTTAAGAGAAAGACTTGATCAGCATTTAGATGTTGTTCCTGTATCATTTAACCTTTCTAGAATTGATTTCTTGACTGGTGATATTGTTTCTACAATTGAAAGTATTATAAAAAAGTATAACATTTCAAAAGAATTGATTCATATTGAGATTGTGGAACGTATTGTTGGAGGTCAGTTTATTAAGAAGGAAATTCAACGTCTTTATGATGCAGGCTTTTCTATTTGGATTGATGATTTTGGTAGTGGTTATTCATCATTGAATATCTTAAAAGATTTTGCTTTTGATGAAATTAAGATTGATATGGAATTCTTGAGAAACTTTAATTCTAAATCACAGAGTATCATTGCTTCTACTGTAGGTATGGCTAAGGAGATTAGGGTTCATACATTAACAGAAGGGGTAGAAACAAAGGAACATTTTGATTTCTTGTGTTCTATAGGATGTGAAAAAGTACAGGGATACTATTTTGGTAAACCTGCTCCTTTAGATGATGTATTGCAACATTGTAAGGATAAAGGACTTGATATTGAGACAAAAGAATGGTCGAAGTACTATCAGGAATTAAGCAGTGTTAATCTGTTGAATAGAAGTCCTACTGTTGTACTAGAAAGACGTGATCAGGAAATCTATTTATTGAATTATAATGGTGGATTCAAGGACTTTTTAAAGCGTTTGGGATATAAGACAATTCATCAGTCACGATTGGAAAGTGTCTTTAATAATGAAAAATGGTGTGAACATATTCGAAATGCGATTGCGGTAGTACAAGTGAATAAGAAATCTGTTATTACTGATTTCTTTTTTGAAGAGCGAAAGTATTTTCTGAAGATTGAATATTTAACACATTATAAAAATTATTGTGGTGTAATTTGTCAGATCTTTGATACAAATATTGATTAAGAAGGCAGCTCAAGAATGAGCTGCCTTTCATTAATTTTTTTGTCTTTTAGTTAAAAAGTATTTGTAATTTTTTAGGAATATGATATAAATATATGGACGTTTAACGGGAGGGATATTATGGCTAAACGTATTATTCAAGTTGAAGAAAAAGTACCATTTAAAATGCTGTTGCCATTAAGTGTTCAGCATATGTTCGCAATGTTTGGGGCATCGGTTTTGGTACCATATTTATTTGGAATTAATCCTGCTATCGCATTATTCATGAATGGGTTAGGAACATTGCTATTTATCTTAATTACTAAGAAGAAAGCACCTGCCTACTTAGGAAGCAGTTTCGCATTTATTGCACCTGCAACTATCATTATTAAGAATATGGGTTATCAGTATGCATTGGGAGGATTCGTTGCAGTCGGGTTCTGCGGATGTATTCTTGCAGGCATTTTTTATAAGTTTGGAACAAAGTGGATTGATGTCGTGCTTCCAGCTGCGGCCATGGGTCCAGTTGTTGCATTGATTGGATTAGAATTATCTTCTTCAGCCGCAAGTACTGCTGGTTTATTAGATAAAGTTGTTGATCCTAAAAACTTAATTGTATTCCTAGTTACATTATTAGTTGCTGTATTTGGTAGTGTATGCTTCAAGAAATTCTGGAGCGTTATACCTATCTTAATTGCTGTTGTATGTGGATATATTGCTGCAGTATTATGTGGAATGATTGATTTCACACCAGTGCTAAAAGCATCATTCTTTGCAATCCCACATTTCCAGTTCCCTAAGTTCAATATTAACGCTATCGTTATGATGCTTCCAGTCTTATTGGTTATTGCATCAGAACATATTGGACATCAGCTTGTTACTGGTAAGATTGTTGGTAGAGACTTAATCAAAGATCCAGGATTACATCGTTCATTATTTGCAGATAACTTCTCAACAATGATTTCTGGTTTAATTGGATCTGTTCCAACTACAACTTATGGTGAAAATATCGGTGTAATGGCTGTAACAGGTGTATACAGTGTACAGGTTATCGCTGGAGCTGCTATTCTTTCTATCATCTGTTCATTTATTGGACCAGTAGCTGCATTGATTCAGACAATTCCTAATCCAGTAATCGGTGGAATCAGCTTCTTGCTTTATGGTATGATCGGTACAAGTGGTTTAAGAGTACTTGTTGATCATCAGGTAGATTACGGTAAAAGTACGAACTTAATCTTAACTTCAGTTATCTTTGTAGTAGGATTAAGTGGTATTAAGATTTCAATTGGAAACATTTCATTATCAGGTATGGTATTAGCCTGCATGGTAGGAATGATATTATCATTAGTTTTCCATCTATTAGGAAAATGTCATATGTTAAATGAAGAGTAGGGGCTGACCCAGTAAAGTGATTTATGGATAATCACTGAGCTGGACCAGCTCTTTTTTTCTTTCTTTGACTCCCTACAGCCAGATAAAATCTG
>NZ_JNKN01000056.1 GCF_000702065.1 Kandleria vitulina DSM 20405
ATCCCACGGCCTAAAGGCACGTGGGTTTTCTGTCGGGAACTTTATAAATTAGTTTATTATACTTATTAAGAATACTTTCTATTTTATAACCACTTGGTAATAATATAGTTCTTTTATATCTAAATATTATCATCCAATCATTTTTCTAAAATAAAATCAAAAAAAAGCACCTAAATAAGTGCTTCTTTATTCATCAAATAAGGCATGTCCCAATCTAACCATGGTACTTCCTTCTTCAATCGCAATCTTGTAGTCATTGCTCATACCCATAGAAAGTTCAGTTAAATTATAGATTGGGAATAATTCCTGAAGATGTTCTAACAATTCTTTTGTTTCCTTGAAATAGATCCTTGTCTGTTCTGCATCAATATGGGGCGCCATCATCATCAATCCTCTTGGATTGATATGAGGACAATTGACAAGATATTTCACTACTTCTTCCATTTCTTCTTTTTTAAATCCGTGTTTGCTTTCTTCATTAGCAATATTAACCTGCAACAATACATCCATAATACGATTATGCTTAATTGCCTGTTTTTCAATTTCATCAATAAGCTTATAGCTATTGACTGAATGAATGAGGGTTACTTTATCAATAATATACTTCACCTTATTGCTCTGCAATGTACCAATAAAGTGCCATTCACCTTCTCCATCGTATTCTTCATACTTCTTAAGAAAATCCTGGACACGATTTTCACCAAAGATTGTACAGCCTGCTTCAGCTAGCTTCTTAACTTCCTTTGCATCAATATACTTTGTTGCTGCAACAAGTGTAGCTGGCTTCACATTTTCCAATGCTTCTTTCACTGCTTTTTGATTTACGATCATCTAAATCACCTACCTATTCCTCATTATATTCATATTTATAAAGATATCCATCATTTTTTATCTAGAAATGATATAGTATAATCATAAGAAAAAAGGAGGTATTAGTGTGTATATCAAGAAAAACTATATTGCGAGTGTTAGTTCATACTTTCATCTTAATAATAAAGTAAAGATTGAAGAAGCACTTTCTAAACTTATGGACGAGTGTGTTGATCACTATGAAAACGTTGAAGATATGCTTGTTTCATTTGGACATCCAAAAAGCGTTGCCTACACATATGGCTATCGCCCATTGCTTGTTTCATTTACACCACGTCATAAAATCTTAAAGACTTTTGAATATATATTTTTCTTTCTTTTAGATTTTTATCTTATTCTTTGTTCTATCTACTATATGTACGTCTTTGGCTATTTGCCATCACTAACGATATTTAATATTCTCTACACACATTCTTTTTTATTGATTCTTATCCAAGAACCATTTTTAACAATGTGCAGTATCTCAATTACCATACTGATGATTCTTTGTCTCATTGATACAACTAAACCATTAGGAAAAGAGGATCTTACATGGAACAAGGAAAAACTTTATCAATTACCTTCCTATAAGGTCTATACATATCACAAGCATGAAACTTTCTTTATGGGAATATTTATATTATTCTTTTTCTTGTTTGCTTTATTCTACATCTTTAGAGGATTAAGTCATTCTCATACGCACTTCAATGTCCGTATGATCTACTACTTCCTGCAAAGCTATATTGCTTTGATCATCTTATCTTATATTCTAGATTTATCAAAAAGAATCTATGACAGGAAATATCTGATTTCATCACTTATTTCACAAATTATTACTCTTGCAGCATTAAACTTTGCAGTATGGCAAAGTGATTTTCTTCAGCATTTCCTTTATCCTATCAAGAATGGCTTTCTTGCCAATAATGTATTTCTAATATTGGCAGTACTTGCCATTGAAGGAATATGTTTCTTTAAGATTGTCAAGAACTGCTACTATCTCTTTAATTTGCGTCATGTTGAATCATCTGAACAAGAGAAGGAATCGTCAACTCAAAATCAACTCCATACCAAGGCTTAGCTGGATTTTCTAAAGTCTTTCTGATTGTCAAGGCAGTATAATCTGCCGCAATCTGAAAGGCTTTTTTATAATCTATTCCTCTTGCTAGACATCCTACTGCAACTGATGAGAAGATATCTCCTGTACCATGATAAGACACATCGATTCTATCTGTCTGATATAAATAGAATTCATCTTTATCGACATCAAGACTCATAAAGCCAAGTTTTCCTTCTTCTAAAGACACACCTGTCACAACGATGATATGTCCACCTCTCTTAGCTAAAGCATAAAGTAAATCGTGAATATATTTTTCATCGTATTCTTCTTTATATTCCATACCTGTCATTAAGCATGCTTCAGTGATATTTGGGACAATATAATCTGCTACTTCACATAGTTCAGCATTCTTTTTTACATACGCTTCATCGAAATTAGGATAAAGTTTTCCATTATCGGCCATTACTGGATCTACGAAGGTAAAATTGTTTTCTGTCTTAAACATCTTGAAGACATCTTTGATCATATCAATCTGATCAATTGTTCCAAGGTATCCTGTATAAAGTCCATCAAATGTAATCTCTTCTTCTTTCCAATGATTCACGATAGGATAGATCTGATCTGTCAGATCTTTAAATGTAAATCCTTTAAACATTGTATGAGTGGATAATACAGCTGTAGGAATGATGGACGCCTCTACTCCTGTAGCACTGATAATAGGTAATGCTACTGTTAAAGAACATTTCCCTAAACATGAAATATCCTGTATTGTAACTATTCTTTTCATATTTCTCTTCCTTTCTATTTTGAATACTATTATAATGATTATTGACCTTATTGATAGTATCAATTTATCATTAAAAACCATGGTCAGATGAGGTGCCCCATGCTTACTTATACATTTAATGATCATAAACCACTCTATAGTCAGCTTTACTCTTATATCAAAACTGATATACAAAATGGCATTCTATCTAGTGGAGAAAAGCTTCCTTCTAAAAGAAGTCTAGCTAAACAATTAAATATTTCTACCATTACTGTTGAAAATGCCTATCTTCAGCTTCTCGATGAAGGCTTTATCTACGCCTTACCAAGAAGCGGTTACTATGTTTCTAAGTTTCATGTTCAATCATTTGAAAAGAAACCAAGCAAACCGTTTCTACTTGAAGATCATCATAAGCATTATTCTATTGATTTATCATCACATGCCACTAGTGCTGAAAACTTCCCTTTTTCCATCTGGGCAAAATTATCTCGACAGGTTCTTTCTAATCATCAGGATGACCTGATGAAAAGCATGCCTACTCAAGGAACAACCATTCTAAGAGAAGCTATTGCGCAATATCTTAATGAGTTTAGAAATCTCAAGGTTTCAAAGGACCAGATTATTATCGGTGCAGGTACAGAGTACCTTTATTCATTGCTTATTCAGCTATTAGGAACACATCAGAATTATGGTATTGAAGTTCCAGGATATCGCACTCTTCATCATATATATGATGCCTACAATCTTCATGTTAAACCTTTATATCTTGATAAGAAGGGCATTAAGCCCTCTTCACTTAAAGATGTCAGTGTGATCCACACAACGCCTTCTCATCATTTCCCAACCGGTATCACCATGCCTCTTTCACGTCGCATGAGTCTGCTTGAATGGGCTAATGAAGAGAAAGAGCGCTATATTATTGAAGATGACTATGATAGCGAATTCCGTATGATGGGTAAACCACTTCCACCGCTATTTAGTCTTGATCAAAGTGAACATGTCATCTATATGAATACTTTTACGAAGAGTCTTTCTTCGACAATTCGTATTAGCTACATGGTCCTTCCTCCTCATCTTGCGATAAGATTCAATGATCATCTTTCTTTCTACAACTGTACAGTTTCTTCTTTTGAACAGTACACATTGGCCTACTTTATTCAGGAGGGCTACTTTGAAAAACACATCAACCGTATGAGAAACAAGTACCGTAAAAAGAGAAATGATATTTTATCACTGCTTACAGAGAGTCCTCTTTATCCTTTAGTTCATATCAAAGAAGAAAATGCTGGTCTGCATTTTCTTCTAGAAATTAAACAGGATTATGATTATGATCACTTTATTTCTTCTTGTCATACAAAAGGTCTTCATATAAAGACACTCAAGGACTATGGCGGAAAAGATGATAAAACATTGATCATCAACTATTCCTCATTATCACTTGCTTCCTTTAAAGAAGCAATCACCATTCTTTATGACGTATTAAAAAAGCTGTAGCATTAACGCTACAGCTTTTTAAGTTAGCGGACGCCACCTCCGCCTCCGCCGGAGAAGCCGCCGCCTCCACCGCCAAACGATGAGCCGCCTCCGCCACCGGAGAAGGCACTACCTGAATTGGCTGTATGATAGGCATTGTTTGCATTTATTACCCCTTGGTATACAAATGCACGTGTAAGAAGCATGCTGTTGTAATAATTCATATCCATCTCTTGTTCAAATGATGGTTTAACAATCTTCAATTGTTCTTCTACAACATCAGCAATACCTAGAATTGTGGCATACATGAGATATTCTTCCCATAGCTGCACTTCTATTACTTCTTTTTCTTTCATATTGTCCTGGTCTATTAAGAACTTATTTAAACCATAGACATGTTCCATGTCATCTTTTACTTTCATTTTGAAAGTTTCTGTTGTCTTTGGAAGACTGATGCCTAGAACATTACGATATTTTTTTGATACAATAAGCAGCTTTTGACTACGTAAATCTTTTCTTACCTGCTTTTCAACTTTTTCAAACCATCCAACAACACTCTCATAGTGTCTCTTGCACCATTTTTCAAATTCTTTTGTTTCAAGAATAAGGTTCTTACCTGATGCTTTGACAAACATATCATATAAACGAGATTCTAATGGATCTTCAGTTGTTAAAGGTTTAGAGAAATCTATCTGGTAGCCTTCTTTCTTTTTGAAGAAACCATTCTCTTCTGTTTTCTTGAAACTTACCTGATTATTCTTGATCCATCTTAAGACATAGGCTGACATAATGCCACCTTTCGTCTTTTCTTTAATCAATCCAGCATGATCTGCTAGATAATAGAAATAGGCAATATTCTTAGTAGGAATATCTCTAAATGGATGAACATCCTTCTTTGAGAATTCACTTCCATCTTCAAAAATCATTTTTGCTTTCTTTTTACTTGCAATTAAGCCAGTTAAAAATATTAAACCGCCAACTGCCGCAAAAAGAATATAGAAGAACTTCAGGAATACATCAAAAAATGAATCTTTAGCAAGTTCTCCATCTTCGCCATAGGTTACATTGCTTTCTTCATCATCAAAGCTAGAACCTTCCATTGCATCACTCTTTACATCTTCAAAATCTTCATCTTGGTGATACAAGCTAGGTGAAGCGTAAGTCTGTTCCAATTTTGCAAAAAGCTGCACTCTTTTTATCTTCCCAGTCGACAGCATATGGATTGTACCGTTTTCCATATAATCACAGCGACCTTCATAGCCAAATCCCCAGATATCTGAGTTATCGGCAGTAAAGCTTCCAAGTTCACTTTTTACATCAACCATAACCTTAGATACAGGTATACTCATATCCCCCATGAAAGCATAATTGATCCCCTGTGTATCAGAATACTGATTGACGAGATGAGCAACCTTATAAACAAAAGTATATGTCTTATGCCCATAATCACCAATACCAAAACAGATTTCATAAGTCGAGCCTGATTGTGTGATGCCACACTTGTCTTTTTTCTCACTTCTAGAAGCATTTACATCCCAATTATTCCCAATATTTTGATATTTTTTTCCACCTTCACTAACAGAAATAAGTGAGACACTTTGGTCATTCATGTTCTTAAATGTCTTATAGACTTCTGTACCACGATTTGCTTCCATATCCCATACTTCAGTAAATGTTCCCGTACCATTGGCATCAATAACACAATTGATTGTCATCTTATTGATCTGTGTACTTGATGCATGAACAGGTACAATCGAGAAAACAAGTAAAGCAACAATAAGTAATAATTTTTTCATTAGAATTCTACATGTGGAGCTTCTTTAGCTGAAGCTTCTGCTTCAAAGTATGGGAGTCTTTCAAAATGTCCAAAAGAAGCAACTAAGCTAGATGGGAACATTTCAAGCTTGTTCTTATACTGATTAACATCATCATTATAGAACTGTCTAGCATACTGAATCTTATTTTCTGTTTCAGTCAACTCATTCTGAAGCTGAATGAAGTTTTCATTTGCTTTTAAATCAGGATAAGCTTCTGCCACAGCGAATAAACGTCCAATAGCCTGTGTCAACTGATTTGATGTTTCAATCTGTTCTTCTACTGTAGAAGCATTTGTATAGTTGTTTCTAGCTGCAATAACTGCCTGCAAAGTTTCTTTCTCATGCTTCGCATAGCCCTTTACTGTTTCGACAAGATTTGGAATAAGATCCGCTCTTCTTTTAAGCACTACATCCACCTGTGCCCAGGCTGTCTGTGCTTTATTTCTCAACTTAACAAGACTGTTATATGTTGAGATACACCATAATACGATAACTGCAATAATCGCAATAATAACAATTAAAATCATAGTGATTTCCTCCTTTTTTTACATTTTATCATGTATGTTTACCTATGTATGTGAACTACCACCCACCTAAAGGTAGGTGGCTTCTAAGAACCTGACGGTTCTATTTAAGAAGTTTGATATTTAAGTTTCCACCCGACAGTCAGGCAATCCTTATTCTTACAGGCGTGTCCACTTCGCCTCTACCGTATAGGATGTTAACATCCACAACGCTACTTTTACGCATGATGTTCAATGCGCCATTAACATCCGCATTGATTATTTTCCCGCTTGCGGTTTTATATTGCCCTCTGTGTATTCTTTTGCCGCTAAACTGATATTCTCTTGGATTATCAGCACTGTAAACAGGAATGTCATCTCTATCCCAGAATGATGATTTTGATGTATAGGACTCTTCCTGTTTTACAAATATAATGCCATTCATTTTGCAGAGATATTCAAGCTTGCTGCGAAGCTGACCGTATGGGATATTTACAAAGTTCTG
>NZ_JNKN01000057.1 GCF_000702065.1 Kandleria vitulina DSM 20405
ATAAGCATATCGAGGGCATAGGCGGGCCTCAAATGAATAGAAAAGGTTCAGCCATCTGAGTTTTACCTCTTCTGGCAGTGCCGTTTCAGTGAGAAGTCGCGAGCTCGTTGGAACAATAATGCACTGATCCACGCATGGAGATTATAGGGCTGTCGACGAACCATTAACCTTTTGGTACCCAATCCACGTATAACAGGATGGTTAACTGTCGCAGGACTCTATATAATTGAGGTCTTTCTATGCCCTTGATAAGGAAAAACTAAATAGAAATATTATGGTTTGTTTAATTGCGTCTTGACAACGGTCATTTCATAACAGGTATTAGAAATGTCTAACTATAGTAAAGTAAGTGTTGCAAACGATCCGAGAACTGAACTTCATGATCAGCTCGGACTTACAGGGGCTGAGATCAGCATCAACCATCTTCCGGCAGGTGCGAGTGTTCCTTTTGTTCATTATCATAAGACCAATGAAGAGATTTACATCATTCTTTCCGGCAAGGGAAAAGCGGTAGTTGACGGTGAGGATATAGAGCTTTCTGCCGGTGATATCGTGCGTATTGCGCCGGATGGGAAAAGACAGTTCTTCGCGGCAGATGATTCTGAGATCAGCTATGCCTGTATCCAGGTGAAGGCAGGTTCTCTTGAAGCGTATACCGCCGACGATGCAGTAATCGAGTAAGTATGAGTTTTAAAGTTGTGGGCATTTCTGCAAGCAGATGTCCATAACTTTTTATGTGGAGAGCTATGAGTGTTTGTATAAAAGATAGTATCCAGAATATGAACCTTGTCATCGGCTGCACGGTAGGATGCGATTATTGCTATGCGCGGAATAATGTGAAGCGGTGGCATATGATACCGGATTTCAGTAAGCCTGAATTTTTTGAAGGCAAGCTTAAAATGATGGACAAGGCAAGACCGCAGAATTTCCTTCTGACCGGTATGAGTGATCTTTCGGGATGGAAAGAAGAATGGCGAGAAGAGGTGTTTGAAAAGATCCGGAAAAATCCGCAGCATCAGTTTTTATTTTTGTCAAAAAGGCCTGATCTCCTGGATTTTGAAACGGATCTTGAGAACGCCTGGTTTGGGGTGACGGTTACCAGAAGATCAGAACTCTGGCGCATTGAAGCATTGAGGAATCATGTAAGGGCAAAGCATTATCATGTGACCTTTGAGCCGCTTTTTGATGATCCTGGAGAGGTCAACCTTTCTGGTATTGATTGGATCGTTGTAGGAACCATGACAGGCGCTCAGAGGAGAAAAATCCGTACTGAGCCGGAATGGGCATGGTCGCTTACGAATCAGGCGCATCAAAGGAATATACCTGTTTTTATGAAGGAAGATCTTGAAGCGATCATAGGCGATGGAAATATGGTGCAGGAATTTCCTGAAGCATTTGAGAAGGTATTGGAGGTACAGCGGGCATGGAAGAAGTGAGAACGGAAGATATCCTGATAAGGGATGTGGAAACCAAAAATATCATGACAAAGTCAAACTTGCCGGTGGGAGGGTATTCTGTGAATCCGTATGTCGGATGCACGCACGCCTGCAAGTATTGTTACGCTTCTTTCATGAAAAGGTTTACAGGACATAAGGAAGAGTGGGGAACATTTCTTGATATCAAGCACTGGCCTGAAATCAAGCACCCTGAGAAATATGCCGGACAGCGCGTTGTGATCGGCTCCGTGACAGACGGGTATAATCCGCAGGAAAAAGAGTTCGGAAACACAAGGAAACTGCTTGAACAGCTGCGGGGGAGCGGAGCAGATATTCTGATCTGCACAAAATCCGACCTTGTTGTGAGAGATATTGACCTGCTAAAAGAGCTCGGACAGGTAACAGTATCGTGGTCGATCAATACGCTGGACGAGAAGTTCAAGGACGATATGGATGCAGCGGTTTCCATTGAACGAAGGATTGCTGCGATGAAGCAGATATATGACGCCGGTATCAGGACAGTATGCTTTGTATCCCCGGTATTTCCGGGCATTACGGATTTTGAGGCTATCTTTGAACGTGTAAAAGACCAATGTGATCTGTTTTGGCTGGAGAATCTTAATCTGAGAGGCGGATTTAAGAATACCGTTATGGACTATATCGCTGAAGAGTATCCTGATTTAGTGCCGCTCTATGATGAGATTTATACCAAGCATAACAGAAGCTATTTCGAGGCTCTGGAAAACAAAGCCGAGAAACTTGCCGAGAAGTATGATTGCCCGTTTGTGGATAATGAAATGCCTTATGGAAGGGTTCCGCAGGGGCATCCGGTAATCGTGGATTATTTTTATCATGAAGAAATCCGCGGATCCGATAATACAGGAAAAAGAAAGCGCAAATAGCGCGTATAAACAAAGTGAAATGTTTTTGAGAAGAATCGGGAGACCGGTTCTTTTCTATTACCCAAAATCAGGGCGCAAAGCCGATGTCCAGTGGACATCGGCTTTGCGCCGACCGAAGTGGAACGGTATTCGCATTCATGATCTCCGTCACAGTCATGTGTCACTTCTTATCAATATGGGATTTGATGCGGTGGCTATTGCAAAACGTATGGGACATGAAAGTATCAGAGTAACTTATCGATATGCGCATATGTTCCCAGGGGAGCAGATTAAGATGGCTCAGAAACTATCTGATGAAAGAGAGGATTATTTCAATGTCGGAAAAGATAAAGGATAAAAAGGGTAGATGGAGAAATAAAATCGTTGCGTTTCGAATGTCCCCTGAGGAGGCTTTAGAACTTGATGACAGAGTGCGCCTTTGCGGTGCCAGAACAAAACAAGATTATCTGGTAGAAAGCGCTCTTTATCAGAGAGTTGTTGCTAAAGGAAATCCTATGATGATGGTTCAATTTCAAAATGATTTAATTCACATTCAAGAGGAACTTATGAGGATAAATTCGATTGATGAGATGGATGAGGAACTACTCACACCAATTAGAACGATGTTGGAAATATTAGAAGCATTCAAAAACGAAAAAGAATCCTAACGGCGGCAACCGAAAGGACTCTTGTGATAACCGCATAATCTCTGCGGACTCTATTGATAAGGTCATTATAGCAGAGGTTATTCCGGCTATCAATCAATTTATGAGAAAGGCAGGAATAACAAAAAATGGAAAACTTAAAGATTATTAATATGGCGGATGTGGAAAGTAAGAAGGTGGAATTTCTTTGGTATCCATATATACCGCTTGGAAAACTAACGATTATACAGGGTGATCCCGGAGAGGGAAAAACAACGGCAGTATTACAGTTGACCGCACTTCTTACTAAGGGGGAGAAGCTTCCAGAAGATGAGCAGGAGAGAGAACCAATTAATGTGATTTATCAGACTGCAGAAGATGGTTTGGCTGATACTGTAAAACCTCGCTTGGAAGCTGCAGGGGCGGATTGTTCTAAGGTTCTTGTGATAGATGAATCTGAACAGGGCTTGTGTATGTCTGATGAGCGTATAGAACAGGCTATAAAGGAGACGGGAGCCAAATTAGTCATTCTCGATCCTATACAGGCATATCTTGGTGCGAATGTAGATATGCATAGGGCAAACGAGATTCGCCCGGTTATGAAGCGATTGGGAGACATAGCAGAGAAATATAGTTGTGCAATCATTCTTATTGGTCATATGAACAAAGCAAGTGGTTCAAAATCAACATATAGAGGGCTTGGTTCTATTGACTTTCAGGCTACAGCAAGAAGTGTACTTATAGTTGGGAGAATCAAAGATGATCCTACCTGCAGAGTAATTGCGCATGATAAGAGCAGTCTTGCACCGGAGGGAGATTCGATTGCATTTCGTTTAGACAAAGAGAATGGATTTGCGTGGGAAGGTGTAATTGATATTTCTGTGGATGATCTCCTAAGTGGAGACCAGAAAGTAACTAAATTAACTTCGGCAAAAGAGTTCTTGGCAAAATATCTGGCGGATGGTCCCAAACCAAGTACAGAAATTTTTGAAGCTGCAGAGGCAGATGGGATTAAGAAAAGAACTTTGTTTACCGCAAAAGAGAAACTGAATGTTACGGCAACAAAGACCGGAGATAAATGGTATTGGGGTTTTTAGGAAGGATGCAAGAATGCAAGATTGCAAAGTATATATAACATTGCATCCTTGCAACCTTGCAATCTTCATTTGGAGGTTGAAGATGAAAGAACGAAAAATAATGATATCGCAAAAACTGTTTTTGGATTTGTTTTCATATTTTGAATTTGAAGATTATGAGAAAGAGCCGGAGATTAGGAAAGCACTAAATGAGAAACTGGAACTTTTGGTTATGCATGAGAATTACACAAAATATAAAACGGCACCAACGGCAGAGGAACGAGAAAAGGCAAGACAAGAGTATTTGGATGCGAAGGGAATTCACCCATCGTTCCGATGGTAACTATTTTCCTTGGCTATATATAACAAGTGCGTGGCACGCACTTGTAGTATTTCATCAAGGAAGAAGTGATTGTCAGTTGCCATATATTGGATGCGTCATAATGACGTCAGGTCGAGGCGTTATGTGACGTCGAAATGACTATTTTTGAAACCGCAGGCGCAAATATATCCTGCGAGGATTTATTTGCGACAAGGTTCTACAAGGGAAAGGCGTCGCCTTGGGAGTGTAACTCCCGATGAGACCGGGGATGGCATCGCCGGGGCAGAGCCCTGAGAGATTGGGTAAGCCATCGGCAAGGGCAAAGCCCTTATGAGATGCCTGTCATGGCGAATGACTGCACTCCGCAAAGGAGTCCTCGAAGAGCGCCGTCTTTTGATACGAAGTGTCAAAAGTCATAAGGCGTTACTTTCGCCGAAAGTAACAAAGGCATTAGCAGAAAAAATACACTTTTACTCCAGTGGAGCAGAAGTTGGAAAGGAGATTAAAAAATGGGTTCAATATCAATGCCTCAGGGCAGAGGAAATAGACAGCATAATCTCCGAAATTACGGAGAGGGTAAATTGCCAAGCAATGTGGATGCGTCTAGAACAGAGCAAAACATTGTTTGGAAAGATGAAACTACATCACATGCATATCATCGGATTTTTGATGATGCAGTTAGTGAGTATAATGCAAAACAGAAACGTAAGGATCGTCAGATAAAAGATTACCGCACACACATTTTAAATTCAAAGAATGGTGAGAAGGAGTTTTACGAGGATGTGCTTCAGTGGGGTAAGCAGGAAGATTTTATAGAACATCCGGAGTGGCGTGATATAGCAAAGGAATGTCTTCTTGAATACATTGAAGGGTTCGAGGATAGAAATCCCGGATTGGAACTTATAGGGGCTTATATACATATGGATGAGGCTTCCCCACATATGCATTTCGATTATATCCCTGTGGCGGAGGGATATAAGACAGGGGTACAGAAGCGAAATTCTTTAGATAGAGCCATGCGCAACTTGATTGCAGTTCGTACCGGTAGTGAGTATTCGCCAAGACCGGATGAAAAGGATGCATCAGGGAAGTGCACAGACAATGCCACGAAGCAGTGGAAGGAGATGGAACGAGCGCATTTTAAAAAGATATGTGTCCGCAGAGGTTTGGTTGTTGATGGTGAGATAAAGACACCGGAACGTGACAGTTTATCTGTGCTTGAATACAAGGCAGAAATGCGTAAGCATGAGATTCGGAAATTGGAAACTCAGGAAAAAGAACTTAGGGGAACTCTTCGTAATCTACAGAGTCTCATTAAGCAGGCAGAAGAAAAGTTGGAAGAGGCAAAGAAAGAAGCTGCAAGTATTATCGAATCTGCAAAGGCAAAAGCAAATGAGTGGCTTGAAAAAATTAATATTCGTCTTGGCTTAATTCCGAAGAAAGATATCGAAGATAAGCGGTTAGAACTGGTTGGCTATTACAAAGCGTGCGAGCCTTATCTTACGAATGATATGAGGATTGCTATCAACAATGAAGATGTCAAAGGCTTTGGAGCATTGGTAAGTCGATTGACTGCATCAAACCCAGATGGTACTGTTGCAAGACGTGATCCGGGATGGGAAGAACTGTTTGATTTCGAAATCAAGTTTGAGGAATATCTGGAATTAAAGAATAAGAATGTAGAAACGGAGGATATTTTGAAGGAGTTGGAACAGCCGGAACGTAGGCGAGGAAGAAGACGATAAACGGTAAAAATTTGCCATTCACAGCAAAAAAATGACCATTTACATCATTGGAACATAATGATACTGCATTTTGCGCCGCCCGTCGGCCACTGATGCGATAACCAGCGGCCACTCGGCGGCAGTAACGGCCACCTGTTTATGAGGTGGGTTTTAACTGAATCATAACTCATGGTGGAATTCACATCTTGACCTTGTGAAGAGGAAGACCGTCTACAGCTTAGCCCATTTTAAGAGTGGGCACTCTTGCAAAAGGTTAATAAAAGGACAACCAAATGGAGTCCGATAAGCCCTCATTAATTTGATGATCTTCCAAACTGCGGGAAATCATCTTTCTGTTACTTTCAGTGGGTTTCTGGAAATCTTTTCCAGTACCCGCTCTTTTTTGATCTGCGGGAAAGGCATGGGGTACAATAGTATCATACCAATCCTTCAGAAAGAAAAAGAGTGATGAATCTCCCTGACCAAAGTTTGATTCATCACCCATCATACGACAATATGATAATACGACAATATTCAAAAAAAATCAATACATGCGACAAATTCAGATTTATTGAGGATTTCAGAAAAGAATACAGACCCGCTGAAATCATTGAGCATCTCCGCAGGAAGATGAGCGGTTTCAGATGGCATATCCATTCTTACGTGGAGAGAAGCTACTCCTATGGCGAAG
>NZ_JNKN01000058.1 GCF_000702065.1 Kandleria vitulina DSM 20405
TATCCATCATCAGCGAAACCGAGCAGGATGCACCTCAGAAGCTTCATTGCATCATGCCCATGCAATCTGCGACTGCTGAGATCAACATACTTTCCAATGTTCATCCTTTCCGTAATCTCAATGACAGTACGTGCAATATCGTCACTAGGCACATCATTCTCAAAATTAATGTTAAAATCCAGTAGCGCATAGGTCTGAAATGCGCTATAATTTTTTTGGTATAATGTTGTGGTTTTCATAATTACATTATACCAAAAAATGCGTCGGAATTATCCGGCGCATTTTATTTTTGAAAACTAATCCAGATTATCTATCCGGGTCAGCCCCTTTCATCTACAACTTGGAAAATAAGGAATTTAAGATATGAAGAGTTTTCATCTCCCCAAAGAATAGGATGATCAGGAGACTGCTGACGGCATTCTACTTGTCTTAATCTCTTATGCACTGACTTGGCAGCTTGAGCGATGGCTTTCTTGAAGTTTTCTTCATCCATGAAATGTGAACATGTACAAGTTGCAAGATATCCACCATCCTTGACAAGTTTCAAGCCACGCATATTGATTTCACGATATCCCTTGATCGCATTCTTGATTGAACTTCTTGATTTCGTAAAAGCAGGTGGATCAAGAATTACAACATCGAATGTTTCATTCTTTTCTTCAAGTTCAGGAAGGAAATCAAAGACATCATGACATTCAAATTTAACGGTATTTTCTAGATTATTTAATTTAGCATTCTCACTGGCAAGACTGACCGCTAATTCAGAAGCGTCAACACCAAGTACACTCTTTGCTCCAGCAATACCAGCGTTAAGGGCAAATGTACCGATGTATGTGAAACAGTCCAATACTTTAGCATCTTTTACTAGTGACTGAATAGCTAGACGGTTGTATTTCTGATCAAGGAAGAAACCTGTCTTTTGTCCGTTTTCTACATCAATCATATATTTGACATTGTTTTCAGTAATCATAAAGCGTGTTTCAAATGGTTCACCAATAAACCCTTTAACACGTTCTAATCCTTCTTTTTTACGTTCCTTGGCATCACTTCGTTCATAGACTCCACGGATGATTATGCCATCTTCTTTAAGAATATCTTTTAATAAATCAATAAGAAGAAGCTTGTAGGCTTCCATACCAAGAGTAAGGCACTGAATTACAAGGATATCTTCAAATTTATCAATGGTGATGCCAGGTAAAAAATCAGCATCCCCAAAGACAATACGACAAGAAGATGTATCGACAGTTTTCTTTCGATATTCCCATGCGTTAGCTAAGCGCATTCTGAAGAACTTTTCATCGATGTTAGTGTCTTTTCGAGTAAGCAGACGAACTCTGATTTTTGAATTCTGATTGATGTATCCAATTCCAAGAGGATAATGGTTGAATGCTTCTACTTTAACAAGTGCACCATTCTTAAAATGCCCTTTAATAGTATCTATTTCATTATCAAAGACCCAGAGTCCTCCTTGTGATAAAGTACGTCCTTCACCTTTTTTTAATGTTACTACTGTATTAATACTCATGCGTATCTCCCTTCTTTCAAATCGATTATACATGATATCTTTAAAAAACAAAATGATTCTTGTGTTTTGCTTGTCACAAGCTAGTGAATTTGGTATATTGAAATTAAATTAGAAGTAAGAATGAAAAAATGGGATATACAATAGAGAGAGCTAACTGGTGAAAATGCTCGTATTGAATATTTTGGATGCCCTTGCTTGAGTCTTTTTAAAAGAAAGAACGTGCTACTTGCGTTAAAAGTATGAGCTATGGTAAGGTGGACTATCTTTGCCATATGCTCTTTTTATTAGGAGGAAAATAACATGAAAGTTTTTAATTCGTTGACAAATAAGAAGGAAGAACTCACTCCCCTTAAAGATGGACAAGTATCAATGTATGTATGTGGACCAACTGTCTACAACTATGTTCATATTGGAAATACAAGACCGATGATCACATTTGATTTATTAAGACGTACTCTTGAATATCTAGGAGAAAAAGTTATCTATGTTTCAAATTATACTGACGTAGATGACAAGATCATCAAACAGGCTAAAAAAGAAGGAGTCAGTGAAAAAGAACTGACTGACAAGTACATTAAGGCGTATGAAGAAGTAAGAGATGGTCTTCATCTTTTAACACCAAGCTATACGCCAAGAGTTACTGAAACGATGGATAAGATCATCCATTTTATTGAAGTGCTAATTGAAAAGGGATATGCCTATGAAAAAGATGGCGATGTCTACTTTAGAGTCACTAAGATTCCTAGCTATGGAGAATTGTCAGGAATTAAGATTGATGATCTAATTCAGGGTGCAAGTGAACGTACTTTAACTGAAGATGATAAGAAGAAAGAATCACCATTGGATTTTGCTTTATGGAAAAAGACAGATGAAGGTATTCAGTTTGATTCACCATGGTCAAAAGGGAGACCAGGATGGCATACTGAATGTGTTGTAATGATTAATGATATATTTGAAGAAGGACATATCGATATCCATGCTGGAGGACATGACTTAAAGTTCCCTCATCATGAAAATGAGATGGCACAATCTGTCGCTTACAGTGGACATCATATCGCAGATACATGGATGCATAACCAGATGATCAATATTAATGGAGAAAAGATGTCCAAGTCTTTAGGTAATGTACTTTGGGCTAAAGATCTATTAAATGAGTTAGGATGCAATGTGTATAAATGGTTAATGTTATCAACGCATTATAGAAATCCACTTAACTTCACTGATGAAGTATTAAACAATGTAAAAAAAGAAGTCGCAAAAGTGGAAAATGTTGTGAAGAGTGCTTCATTGTATTTAGCAGTTAATCATGTAGAAAAAGAAGAAGCACGCAAAGAAACAGTTGACCATATGGTAATGGCATTAGCTGATGATTTAAATTCATCATTGGCATTAACAGAAATTCTTGATCAGGTCAAAGTATTGAACCAGGTCATGAGAACAAGAGAAAAAGATAATGCGGCTATTGCTAAAGAATATGCGACATTAATGAAAATGACTGATGTCATGGGATTTGCTTTTAAAGGCGTTGAATTAAGTGAAGAAGATATTGATCTTTACAATGAATGGAATGCCTATAAGAAAGAAAAGAACTTTGAAGAAGCTGATCGTGTGAGAGGGTTATTGATAGAAAGAGGTATTCTTTAATGAGACCTGAACTTCTCAATGCATTAACACTCGCTTATCTTGGAGATGCTATTTTTGAAGTCTATATTAGAGAATATTTAGTCATTGAAAAACAAATTGTAAAGCCTAATGACTTGCAGAAAGCAGCGGTGGATTATGTTAGTGCCTATGCGCAAGCAGGCTTTATGAAAGCAGCTATGGAAAATGGCTGGCTTACTGATGAAGAGATATCAATCTATAAGCGAGGAAGAAATACTAAAGGTCATGGGGCCAAGAATAAGAAGACGATTGTTCATAATCAGTCTTCTGGTTTTGAAGCTATTATTGGTCATCTTTATCTTGAAGAAAGACATGATCGTATTAAGGAAATTGTCAATTTCTACAAAAAGTGGGTCGATTTCGACAAAAATCAATCATAAGAAACAAAGAGGTGTAATATGAAAGAGTGGGTTTATGGCAGAAATACTGTCAGAGAATTATTAAAGAATGGAAAGGTTAGTCAGATTCTTATTCAGAAGAATACGAATAAGGATTTGATGGATCTTTGCAAGAAATATAAAAAGACATTCAAGATGAGTGATAAAAAAGAATTGAATGACTTGGTTGGCCACGTTGTCCACCAGGGTGTAGCTGCGCTTGTAGAAAGCTACGATTATGCCAGCTTGGATGAGATTCTTTCATCTATCCCAGAAGGGAAAACACCTTGTCTTCTTATGCTAGATGGTTTAGAAGATCCACATAACCTTGGTGCTATCTTGAGAACCTGTGATGCAGTTGGTGTAGATGGCGTTATCATTGGTAAGAAGAGAAGCGTTGGCTTGACATCAACTGTCGCAAAGGTTTCAACTGGTGCTATTGATCATGTGAAGGTAGCTCAGGTGACAAACTTGACAAGAACTTTAGATGAGCTTAAAAAGATGGGATACTGGGCTGTTGCTTGTGAAAATGAACGTGCTCAGGACTATCGCCAAGTTGATTATAATATGCCGCTTGTATTGGTCATCGGTTCAGAAGGAAGCGGTATTTCAAGATTAGTTAAGCAAAATTGTGATATCAATGTCGTATTGCCGATGGTAGGACATGTCACATCGCTTAATGCCTCTGTTGCTACAGCGGTGCTTTTATACCAGGTCTATAATTCACGTCACCCATTGTAATAAGGGGGATTTGTTATGGATAATGCTGAAGTACAAGAATTAATTTATTTATCAAGATGTGGAAGTGCTTTAGCTATGAGGAACATTTATGCGTATTATTATCGCATAATGATTAAAATTGCACATCGTATCTATGCGAATCAATGTAGAGTCATGGATTATGATGACTTGATTCAGATTGGTACATCAATCTTTAAGAATGTGCTATGCAGCTATCGATTAGATGGTGGTGCTAAGTTTAATACGTACGCGAGTGTATGCTGTACAAGAAGAATGCAAAGTGCCATTAAGTCACAGGTAAGACGTCTGTCTTATCTTTCGTTAGATGAACAATATAAGGATTCATCACGTACATTTTTTGATATTGTGGCAGATGGATCTGGGGATTATTCACCAGAAGGACAGTGTCATAAAGAAGAAATGAAGCTTTGTATTCGTGAGTGTCTGTCCCATGTTTCTAAGCGAGATCGCTATATATTTGAAATGGTGAGAATGGGCTATAGTGAAGAGGAAGTTTCACGTCAGCTTCATGTTCCAATTAAGACAGTCTACAATGCCATGTATCGTGTCAGCAAAAAATTGAAGAGCAGCTTATCTCTAGAAAAGAGATATATGAAAAAAGATGTGATGTAATCAATTGAATTTATAAAAGTTATTTGACTCTTACATGTTTATATGATAAATTATAGTGGCTAAGGAGCGGATTATGAGAGAAAAAGTCATTTTAGTATGTACTGAGTGTTTATCTCGTAACTACAGTGTATATAAGAATAAACGTACAAACGTTGAAAGATTGGAATTAAAGAAATATTGTAAGAGATGTGGAAAACATACTCTTCATAGAGAATCTAAATAACAAGGAGGGGACTCTATGGACGCTAAAACTAAGGAAGAAAAGAAAGAGCTTAAAGAAAAGCTAAAAGCGGAACGTAAAGAATTACGTGCAGCTAAGAAGCTTGAAAGAAAAAGAGCTCTAGCTGAATCCATTGATGAGGATCCATTAAAATTAAAAGACTGGTGTTCTTTAAAAGGTATTCGTGAAGAAATCAAGAAAGTACATTGGTTAAGTAAAAAAGAGCTTGCTATTGATAGTGGGGTAGTACTCGCATTTACAATTGTTTTAGGATTGTATTTCTATGCAAGCGATGCAATTATTGCATTAATCTTAAAAGCATTGGGGTTAAATTAATATGGCAGATATCAACGACGAAGGAAGAATGTGGTATGTCGTAAATACCTATTCTGGACATGAAAACAAAGTTAAAGAAAATCTAGAAAAAAGAATTGAATCAATGGGATTACAGGATGTATTGTTCAATATTCTTGTTCCTACACATCCTGAAACTGTTGTAAAGAATGGTAAAAAGGTCAATGTAGAAAAGAACCTTTGGCCAGGTTATGTTCTTGTAGAAATGGTTATGACAGATGAAGCTTGGTATGTTGTAAGAAATACACCAGGTGTAACTGGATTTATCGGTTCAAGTGGGGGAGGAGCTAAGCCATTCCCACTAGCTAAACATGAAATCGATCCAATCTTAAAGAAGATGGGAATCCAGACAGCTAAGCTTGAAATCAATTTCGAAGTTGGCGATGAAGTTAAGATTCTTTCTGCACCATTCGCTGGAATGAGCGGTAAAGTAGAAGCAATCGATGTAGAAAAAGAAAGAGCTACTGTATTAGTAGACTTCTTAGGTAACCTTACTCCAACTGAATTGGATTTGGTTTCATTAGAAAAAGTAGAATTATAAAAAAAGAGTTCGCAAAGAACTCTTTTTTTGTTAATCATCTTCTTCTAATTCAATAATAACACCACTGTAGGCATCAATCTTAAACTCATAGATTTTATAAAGTTCCCGACAGAAAACCCACGTGCCTTTAGGCCGTGGGATAAATATCAGTAAAATATATGGTATAATATACATACAGGAAATCCTATTTCCGAGTCTTTAGAAAGGAGAAAGCTGTATGCATCTTACTGTAAAACAACAAGTAAAGCGTCTTTCAAAGGAAGATTACAGAACTATAAGAGAACTGTGCCATATAGCAAAGAATCTTGCCAATGAAGCCATTTACAATGTAAGACAGTATTACTTTTCTGAGGGCGAGTTTTTAAAATACGAAAAGAATTACACTCTTTTAAAGAACAGCCCTAACTACAAAGCGTTAAACTCTAACATGGCACAGCAGATCCTGAAAGAG
>NZ_JNKN01000059.1 GCF_000702065.1 Kandleria vitulina DSM 20405
TATTCACTAACATGAATGTACCAGTAAGACAGTTAGAATGCTGCTCTGGCGATTTAGCTGATCTTAAAGTTAAATCATGTGATGTTGAAGCATGGTCTCCAAGACAGCAGAAATTCTTTGAAGTTGGTTCATGTTCTACATTAGGTGATGCTCAGGCAAGAAGACTTGGTATCAGAGCTAAGAACGATAAGGGTACTTACTATCTTCATACATTAAACAATACAGTAGTCGCTACTCCAAGAGGATTAATTGCGGTTATTGAAAACAACTATAATGAAGATGGATCAATCACAATCCCAGAATGCTTAAGACCATACATGGGTGGCAAGGATAAGATTGTTCCTTCAAAATAATTTTCTAGCTGCTGGCATTATGCCAGCATTTTTTGTAAATGAGGTATATTAAAATGTTAAAATAGAAGAAATAAAGTGGATAATGATACGTATCCTTATATTTCGATGCGTTTATTTTAATCTTCAATTAACATAAAATATGCATATTTCCCTTTATTTAAGGGAAATATTGTATATTTTGATAAATATATTTAAAAGGTCTCAAAGCTACAAAATCAAACAAAATGAAAAACGGGTTGAAAAAGTGGGATAATATGCTATAATAATTCTTGCCATTACAATAGATGCATCTGAACCATGTCAGGACCGGAAGGTAGCAGCATTAAGGATCAACTTCTATGTGTAGTGGCATTTTTTAATGAGGTAGAAAAATGAGTGATGAATACTACATGTCATTAGCAATTGAAGAAGCAAAAAAAGCAGCTGATGTTAACGAGGTTCCAGTAGGGGCTGTTATTGTCTATAATGATCAGGTGATTGCTAAATGTCATAACTATAAAGAACATTCTAATAGAACAATTGCTCATGCGGAGATTCTTGCGATTGAGAAAGCTAATTGTTATTTTGATTCATGGTATTTGAACGATTGTACTTTGTATGTGACATTGGAACCATGTATGATGTGTACTGGTGCCATTGTGCAGTCACGGATTAAAAGGGTAGTCTTTGGTGCTGCTGATTCACGCTGGCCAGGTATGTCTACTTTGTTAAATGATTATACATACAACCATGAAGTAGAGCTTACTTCAGGGGTATTGAAGGAAGACTGTTCAAGTATTCTTTCTAATTATTTTCGCAGTAAGAGAAGAATCTGTTGATTCTTCTTTTTAAGTATCATTTCATGTATAATGAAGAAGGTGATGAATAATGGCATATAAATCTTTATATAGAACATATAGACCACAAACATTTGCGGATGTTTCTGGTCAGGAAGCAATTATAACAACATTGAAGCATGCGATTAAAGAAAACAAGATTGCGCATGCCTATTTGTTCTGTGGTCCACGTGGAACAGGGAAAACATCGGTCGCAAAACTGTTTGCGAAAGCTGTCAACTGTTCAAGTGATGATGCGCCTTGTGGTGAATGTGAGAACTGTAAGGCAATTGAAAAAGGTACGCATCAGGATGTAATTGAAATTGATGCTGCCAGCAATAATGGGGTAGAAGAAGTCAGAGATTTAATTGAAAAGGTCAAGTATGCACCTGTTCAAGGTAAGTATAAAGTATACATTATCGATGAAGTTCACATGATGTCTACAGGGGCATTTAATGCCTTATTAAAGACATTAGAAGAACCACCTGCTCATGTTATTTTTATTCTTGCGACAACTGAACCACATAAAATACTCCCTACAATTATTTCACGCTGTCAGCGTTTTGATTTTAGCAGATTGACTGATCAGGAAATCGTAGGTCGTATGGAAACTGTTATGAAAGAAGAAGGCAAGACTTATGATGAAGGAGCACTTTCCTTGATTGCTAAACTTGCCAATGGGGGAATGCGTGATGCGCTTTCTATTCTTGAACAATGTTTAGCTTACAATGATGATCATTTAACTGAAGAAGATGTTAATTCTATCTACGGTATTGTATCTTTATCAGATAAGATTGATCTAATTAAAGTGATCTTATCTAAAGATATGAATAGAACATTGGATATTATTCATAAGATGGATTCTAGTGGTATTGATGTAAAACGATTAACATATGATCTTATTGATATCTTAAAAGATGTTGTTATTTATAAGAATACACATAATGTTGGAATACTTTCAGTATTATCAGAAGGATACATTGACAGTATAGTTCCCTATATTACAAGTGATGATGCTTTATCTTTCATTGATATTCTATTAGCAGCTACTGAGAAATATGCCCGTTCAGTTAATCCTGATATCTACTTTGAATTAGCTATTCTTAAGCTTTGTAACCAGGATCACAATGTACAGGTTGTCGAAGTAGAAAAGAAAGCTATCCCTGAAAATAAGGTTAAGATTGTAGAAGGAAAACCAGCTGAAGAGCCTGCTCCTATAGTAGAAGAAAAAGAAGTTGAAGAACCAACTCCGGTAGTAGAAGAGAAAGAAGTTGAAGAAACTTCAATTGTAAATGAACAACCAGTTGAAGAAGAAAAGCCTGTCTTCCAGTTTGAAGAAAAAGAAGAAGTAGAAAAACATGATGATAATATTGAAGTCGATCAAGCTGATATCATGAACATACTTGTACAGGCTGATCGCCACATCCTTAATCGTATTCAGGAAAAATGGCCAATTGTAAAAAGATATATGGCCAATATGAACACTGCAAAAGCTGCATGTATGTTAGCGAGTGGTAAGCCGGTAGCTGCATGTCAGGGTGGTCTGGTTATATCATATGAGTTTATGCCAGAAGTAAATGCAGTAAATTATTATAAGAACTATAAGCAGCTTGCTTCATTGTTGCATGAAATATTTAATGAAGACTATCGCTTTGTTGCTATGCAAGAAAAAGAATGGCTTGCAATGCGTAATCACTTCATTGAATTGATGAAGAAGAAAGCATTGCCTAAACCAGGACCAATTGTATTGAAACATATTGATGGTCATGATTTAAACAACGTAGAAATGAGTGATGCTCAGAAATTTGCGGTAGATCTATTTGGATCTGACCTCGTTGAATTTTCTGAAGACTAATAGAAAGGAATAAACATGGAATATCCAAAAACATTTGAAGAGCTAATGGAATGCTTTAAGATGCTGCCAGGCATTGGCGCAAAGGGAGCAGAAAGAATGGCGTATCATGTTCTTTCTATGAATGATGATCAAGTAAATCGCTTCTCTCACGCATTGACTGACTTCAAGAAAAAGATTCATTACTGTAAAGTATGCGGTCATATCTGTGAAGATGATGTGTGTGAAATCTGTAAAGATGAAGAAAGAGATCATCATACAATCTGTATTGTAGAGTCGCCTAAAGACGTCTTTGCGATGGAAAAGCTTAAAGAATTTCATGGTGTATATCATGTGCTAGGAGGAACAATCTCTATCATGGATGGTAAGACAATGGATGACTTGAATATTCAGTCATTGTTGGATCGTCTAGATGAGAATACGAAGGAAGTCATTATTGCGACTAATCCTACAAGAGAAGGGGAGACAACTGCTCTGTTCCTTGCTAAACTTCTAAATAAAAAGAATATTATGATTTCTCGTATTGCTAATGGATTGCCTATTGGCAGCAGTCTTGATTATGCGGATGAATTAACATTGTTAAGATCATTGGAGGATCGTAAGAAAATATAGATATGTTTCACGTGAAACATATCTTTTTATATACTTCCACGCAAACAATTATGTCTTTAATATTGAAGAATTTTTTTATATAATATTGAAGTGGAGGTTTACATCATGAAAGGTTTGTTTATTACAGTTGAAGGTGGAGACGGAAGTGGAAAAACAACGGCTGCACTTCGATTGATTGAAAAACTAAAGAAAGAAGGATACCTGGTTACCTATACAAGAGAACCTGGTGGTGTTGCAATTGCAGAACAAATTAGAGATGTCATTGTAGATGTCAATAATAAAGAAATGGATGCGAAAACAGAAGCATTGCTTTATGCTGCAAGCAGACGACAGCATCTTGTTGAAAAGGTTTTACCAACTCTTGAAAAAGGGGGTATTGTAATCTGTGATAGATTTATCGATAGTTCACTTGTCTATCAGGGAATCGGAAGAGGTCTTGGTGTTAAAGAAGTCTATGAAATGAATCTCTTTGCAACTGAGAATGTTCTTCCTGATTTAACAGTCTTCTTTGATGTTAAGCCTGAGATTGCTTTAAAAAGAGTTATGTCAGATGATGAACGTGAAGTAAATCGTCTGGACCTAGAATCATTAGATTTCCATCAGAAAGTCTATGATGGATATCTTGCTATATGTGAAACATTTAAAGATCGTATTAAGAAGATAGATGCTAGTCTAGATAAAGATGGTGTTTATCAGCAGTTAGAATCATTGGTAGAAGGTCAATTATGCAAAATAAAGAATTCCTAAAAAAAACGCAGCCAGTCCTATATAGGATCTTAACAAGAAGCTTCCAGGAACATAAGTCTTCCCATGCTTATATGCTTGTTGGCAACAATACAGAAAGCATTACGACATTCTTGGCACAAAGCATTATCTGTAATAATGATGTACTTGCCTGTGAAGAGTGCGAAGATTGTCGTCGTATTAAAGAAGGAATCTATCCTGATCTCATTGTCTATGATGGAAATGAATCATCTATTAAGAAGGATGATGTTGAATATATTCAATCAGAATTCAAGAAGTCTTCTTTTGAAGGAAAAGAGAGAATATATATATTAAAGAATATTGAGAATTCTTCTCCATCCGCAATGAACAGTTTATTAAAATTCTTGGAAGAACCTCAGGAAGGAGTATTTGCGATTCTGACAACAAAGAATGTCAATAAGGTATTGCCTACCATTCAATCGAGATGTCAGGTTATCCATCTTTTACCTGAATCAAAAACAAGTATTCAGCTTTCTCTTATGAATGAGAATGTAGATGAAGAAGATGCAAGTGTATTAGCTCAGCTTTTTCATTCTAAAGATGCCTGCATGGAAATGAAGGATATTGAAGTTTATGAGGATACTAAGATCTATGCATTGAATTTTGTAGAAGACCTTTATCAGAATCCTGGTAATCTTTTGATTAATACACAGGTGACATTAATTAAGAAGTATAAGAACGATAAGAATGTTACAAGATTGTTCTTGAATATGCTTGTACTTGCATTGAGAGATTTGTTTCACGTGAAACATTCTATCCCATTGACATTTACAAAGCATAAAGAATTATTTGCTGCATTACCAGAAGATCAAAAAATACTGAAAAGAATAGAGTTAGTATTAGATACTATTTATTCTATAGATACAAATGCGAACCTTTCTTTACTGATGGATAGTATGGTCTATAAAATGATGAAAGGAGTGTAAGTGTGAAACAAAAATCAATCAAAACGTATAAAAAAAGACAAACTTAAAAACAAGTTTGAATAATTTACAAAAAATAGAATAATTGAATATTATTGTTTAGTTAATTTAGAAACATCGAAACCTGATTTCTTAAGAAACTCAATCGCTGATTCTTCTGTTAAATCTTGTTGCTTTATAGGTGGCTTAGGATTTCTAAATGATTCATAATCTGAAGGATTAAATGTCTCTCCAGTAAGAATCATATGGTATATACTGACAAGCATCATTCTTGCAATTGCGATAATGGCTTTCTTGTGGCCTCGTCTCTTTTTGAT
>NZ_JNKN01000060.1 GCF_000702065.1 Kandleria vitulina DSM 20405
GACGATGGGAAACAGTGTCAGGAATCTTGCCAAGGAGATTCAAAGCCTGAAAATACTGAGAGAACTTAAAATTTTGTTTAGAAAAAGATTCAATAGAATTAATTAAATGTGTTATACTTTCCATGATGAAACATCCTTTCGTGATATTTTTTGTTCGCGCTAAAAGTATAACACAGGTTGTTTCATCTTTTTTAGTTAAATACGAAAAAAGATGATTACTAAGATATACTCAGTAATCATTTTACTGTTTATATAGATAAAATTGAGGGTAGTGTATTAGTGCTATGTGGTATAGATTTTTGACACTACCTGTTAATGAAGGAGGAAAATATTATGTGTGGTATTTTAGCATTAGACTCAGATGAATTTACATTAGATACTTTTAACAAATCTTTATGGAAAATCAGTGATCGTGGTCCTGATATGACAAGATCAGTTTATTATCATCAAAGAACATTTGGTTTTGATCGTTTAGCAATTATGGACTTGTCACCTAAAGGAATGCAGCCTTTTGAAAATGCTGGTGTTATGCTTGTATGCAATGGTGAAATCTATAACTTCAGAGCATTAAAGAAAATCGTTAGTGATTTCCCTTATAAGAGCGGAAGCGACTGTGAAGTACTTATTCCCCTCTATCAGAAGTTTGGTCTTGATGTGATGTGCAAATATTTAGATGCAGAATTTGCATTTGCATTATATGATACTAAAACAAAGAAATTTATGGCAGCAAGAGACCCTATGGGTATTCGTCCTTTATTTTATGGATATACTAAGGGTGAACATAAATTTGCGGTCGCAAGTGAAGCGAAAGCATTGTTTGATTTATGTGATGACATCCTTCCTTTCCCACCAGGACATTACTATGATGGAGAAAAGTTTGTCTGCTACAATGATTTAAGTGATGTCAAACTAATGAACGATGATTCAATTGAAACAATTGCGACTGAACTAAGAGAACGTCTAGTAGCTGGTGTTAAGAAAAGATTACAGGCTGATGCTCCTGTTGGATACTTATTATCAGGTGGATTGGATTCATCTCTAGTATGTTCCATTGGTCAAAAGATTACTGACCACCCTATTCGTACATTTGCGATTGGGATGGAAACTGATCCAATTGATTTAAAGTATGCAAAACAGGTTGCTGATTATTTAGGAACTGAACATACAGAAGTCATCATGACAAAAGAAGATGTCTTAAATGCATTAAGAGAAGTCATCTATCATCTTGAAACATGGGATATCACTACTATCCGTGCTTCTATTGGTATGTATATCTTATGTCACTATATTCATAAGAACACAGATATCAAAGTTATCATGACTGGTGAAGTATCTGATGAATTATTTGGTTATAAATACACTGACTTTGCTCCTACTCCTGAAGCTTTCCAGGAAGAATCAAAAAAGCGTATCAAGGAGCTTTACATGTATGATGTACTTCGTGCAGATCGCTGTATTTCAGCTAATGCTCTTGAAGGACGTGTTCCTTTCGCTGATTTAAGATTTGTGGATTATGCCATGAGCATTAACCCAGATAAAAAGATGAACCATTATAACAAAGGTAAATACTTATTACGTCATGCTTTTGAAGGATTGGATTATCTTCCAGATGATATCTTATTTAGAGAAAAAGCAGCCTTCAGTGATGCTGTTGGACATTCAATGGTCGATTATCTTAAAGAATATGCTGAAGAAAAATATACTGAAGAAGATGTCTTAAAAGCAAAAGAAAAATATCCATATGGTACACCTTTTACTAAAGAGTCATTATTATATAGAGATATCTTTGAAGAATTCTATCCTGATTCTTCAAAATGGATCAAGGACTTCTGGATGCCAAACAAGACTTGGGAACATTGTGATGTCAATGATCCTTCCGCAAGATTCCTTGACAACTATGGAGATTCTGGAAAATAAAAAAAGATGCGATTGCATCTTTTTTTGTTATCTAAAACCATATTGATTATGAGCATAAGGTTCTTCTAGATATTTCATCTCTTCATCAGTAAGCTTGATATCCATAAGCTTATAGAACTCTCCAACATATTCCACAATATAGCCAATACACACAAGATTGAAGCAGGTACCTATACCAAATGAATACTCTCTACTCCTATTCCGATATAAGAATAAAACGTTAACTTCTTATTTTGCAAGATCATCTAAATGATCTCCATTGCTGGCAATGACTTGTTTATACCAATAGAAAGAATCTTTTCGAGAGCGTTTCATTGAACCTTTACCTTCATCGTCCATATCTACATAAATAAATCCATATCTCTTTCTCATTTCACCAGTACCTGCTGAAACAAGATCAATACATCCCCATGTTGTATAACCAATAAGGTCTACACCATGTTCAATCGCAATGTTCATTTCTTTAATGTGTTCTCTATAGTAATCAATACGATATTGATCATGAATAGATCCATCTTCTTCTACTGTATCGTAAGCACCTAATCCATTTTCTACGATCATCAATGGCAGTTCATAACGATCATAGATCATTTCTAGATAATATCTTAATCCTTTTGGATCAAATGCCCATCCCCAATCTGAATATGTGAGATATTCATTTCTTGCACCAGAAACAAAGTTTCCTGACACTTTATCTTTTAATTGATGTGTTGTTTCAAGTGATGACATGTAGTAAGAGAATGTATACATATCAACAGTACCTGATTGTAGATCTAATAGATCTTCTTCAGTGATATCTAACTTAACATGATGTTCATCCCATAAACGTTTTACATAAGTACCATAACGGCCTTTGCATTGTACATCTCCACAATAGAAGATACCTTTTTCCCACTCATATCTGTTCTTTAGAATATCTTCAGGATCACATGTTGCAGGGTAACGAGTGATACCACAGATCATGCATCCAATCATATTCTCTTGGTCAATCGCATGTCCAATCTGTACAGCTTTTGCACTTGCGACAAGCTGATAATGTAAAATTTGATAGGCATCCTGATATTCTTTATCTGTTGCTGTTTTTCCAAACATGTTCAAGAACATTACGGTATTATTGATTTCATTGAATGTTAACCAGTACTTTACTAAACCTTTATATTCAGTAAAACATGTTGTCGCAAAGCGCACATAGTCATCGATGACTTCTCTATTTAGCCATCCACCATGTTCTTCTAGATATGCTGGTGTATCAAAGTGCCAGATTGTTACCAATGGTTCAATATTATATTTTCTAAGCTCTTTAAATACATTTCTGTAGAATTCAATTCCTTCCTTGTTAGGTTCTTTTTCAATTCCCTTAGGATAAAGTCTTGACCAGGAAATAGACATTCTGAATGTCTTAAATCCCATTTCTGCAAACAGTGCAATATCTTCTTTATAATGATGATAAAAGTCAACTGCTTGCTGATTAGGATAATGATAACCATCAATCACAGCATAATGTGCACCTTCAGGAAGTGGTGTTTTCTGTAATTTCTTGCCTGGATTGCCATCTTTATCAATAAATGTTTCATAACGAGGTTCTTTTACAGATCCTCCAGTTGTAAAGTCAGTAAGTGCTGGACCTCTTCCTCCAAGATTCCAGCCACCTTCAACCTGGTTGGCTGCTGTTGCGCCACCCCATAAAAAATCTTTTGGAAAACTCATTCTATTACTCCTCCTTTATATTCTTACTATACAAAAACAAAAAAGCTCTTTCACATATAGAAATTTATAATAATTCATTCTGATCAATCTTTCTGATGACTTTTGCAGGAACACCTGCTACAAGACAGTTTTCCTCTACATCCCTATTAACAACTGCTCCTGCTGCAATAACACAGCCATCGCCGATAGTGACACCTGGCATAATTGATACATTGCCTCCTAGCCAGCAGTTCTTACCAATAGTGATAGGCAACGCTTTTTCTAATCCTTTATTTCTTTGTTTATAGCTTAAAGGATGCGTTGCCGTATAGAGTCCACAATAGGGTCCAATGAAAGTATGTTCACCAATAGTAATATTGGCACAATCCATAAAATAACAGTTGGCATTAATAAAGACTGATTTTCCAATATGTATATTGACACCATAATCAACCATAAAAGGTGTGACAAGATCAAACTCTTCTGGCATATAGCCAAGCAGTTCTTTAATAGCTTTATTTCTTTCTTCAAATTGATCATGTGGCATAGCACTTAGTTTTAATGCTTTCGCTTGTGCTCTTTTTCTTAATGCAAATAATTCTGGATCATAATTGGCATCATACCACATTCCTTTCTCCATCTTTTCTTTTTCACTCATCATGTGCTAATCCTTTCAAATCAATATTTATTTCCACATTGCAATGACAATCTCCTAAATGAATAGAAGGTTTTGTTTTTCCATGAAAATCACTACCGCAAGTATAATAAACATTAAGCTCTTTTGCTTTATTATAGAAATACTCGCATGTTTTTTGATCATGATAACTTGAGAAAGCTTCTACTCCATCAAGTCCTAATTGAACCATCTCATCAAATAATTCAAATTGATTTTTTAGATTATTGCCTGGATGAGCCAATATAGAAATACCACCATGAGATTTAATAAGTTTAATGATTTCTTCTAATGAAGGATAGTTTACTTTTGTATAAATAGCTTTTCCTTGAGAATAGTAATCCCAATAGAAATTCACATATGGATTATCACTTCTCTCTCCTTTTTCTCTATAGGGTTTTAATGCTTCTAGCTGAAGATATCTTTCATCCTCAAGTAAAGCTTGGGCAAATGCTTCTCCTGTAAAGACGCCATTTGGCATGATTGAAAGAAGCTGTTCTTTTCTTAGTTCTGTGTGAAATAAAGCATTTGTTTTTTCTAATTTCACATCTGATAAAGCTAATTCCTGTTTAAGAATATTGTCTCCCAACTGATTAAATGAGGGATGATGATAGTCAATGCCATATCCTAATACATGGAGATTGACCCCTTTATAGGTACAGTCGATTTCAATAGCAGGGATTACAGCTATATTGTATTTTTTAGCTGCTTCTTTTGCTTCATCAATTCCCTTAACCCAGTTATGGTCAGCAACTGCCATGATATCTATTCCTGCCTTATGACATTGTTCAACGAGTTCAGCTGGGGTGAATTCTCCATCATCCGAATACAGTGAATGCATGTGTAAATCAATATGAGTTCTCATTTTTAAGCCTCCTTTTCTCTATTTTCATGAAAACATAAATATCATTCTTCCTCAACAATCTTTCTGTTCATGAAAAAAGGGGCTGACCCGGATAGATAATCTGGATTAGTTTTCAAAAATAAAATGCGCCGGATAA
>NZ_JNKN01000061.1 GCF_000702065.1 Kandleria vitulina DSM 20405
ATTAAGTATTCTCGTATCAAAAAGAGACGAGGCCACAAGAAAGCCATTATCGCAATTGCAAGAATGATGCTTGTCAGTATATACCATATGATTCTTACTGGAGAGACATTTAATCCTTCAGATTATGAATCATTTAGAAATCCTAAGCCACCTATAAAGCAACAAGATTTAACAGAAGAATCAGCGATTGAGTTTCTTAAGAAATCAGGTTTCGATGTTTCTAAATTAACTAAACAATAATATTCAATTATTCTATTTTTTGTAAATTATTCAAACTTGTTTTTAAGTTTGTCTTTTTTTATACGTTTTGATTGATTTTTGTTTCACACTTAACTCCTACTTAAATATCTTCAATAACACCCATTAATTCAAGAAGACGATTTAAATCCTCGTTTCCTTTATACTTGATAGTAATAGTCTTATCATCAATCTTAATATTAGTATGATATTTCTTACGTAATAATCCTTCCGCATAATCATACTTTTTATCTTTGGTATTTTTCTTCTTCTCTGCTTTCTTTTCTGAAAGCTTCATACCTTTTACTATATCTTCTACTCTTCTTACAGAAAGCTTTTCATCAATGGCTCTTTTAGCAACTTGTTTAGCTTTTTCATCAGGAAGTCCAACCAATGGTCTAACATGACCCATTGTCAATGATCCATCTAAAATATAATTCTGAATCTCTTTATCCAACTGAAGAAGACGTAATGTATTAGCAATATGTGTTCTAGATTTACCAATTCTTTCTGACAGCTTTTCTTGTGTTAAGTTCAAACGATCCATCATTGACTGATAAGCTTGCGCTTCTTCAATAGCATTCAAGTTTTCTCTTTGAATGTTTTCTAGAAGTGCAATCTCCATCATCTGATTGTCTGTAAAATCTACAATAATTGCAGGTACTTCTTCTAGACCAGCAATCTTAGCTGCACGATAACGTCTTTCACCTGCGACAATCTCAAATCCATGAATAGATTTTTTTAATAAGAGTGGCTGAAAGATTCCATGTTTTTTAATTGATGAAGCTAATTCTTCCAGCTTATCCTGATCAAACAGTTTTCTTGGCTGATAAGGGTTTGGTCTAATAGACGCAATATCAACTCGTTCCTGTTCAAAATCATCCGGTTTTTTTTCAATAGCATCAATTGCGGACTGTAAATCCGTACCTGTTGCACCATCATTAAAGATAGCATCCAGTCCTCTTGTCAGTGCTTTCTTTTTAGCCATTTCGTTTCACCACTTCTTTTGCAAGTTTTTTATAAGCGATTGCGCCAGTACTGCTTGGATCATAATCGAAGATTGATAATCCGGCAGATGGTGCTTCTGAGAGTTTAATATTTCTAGGAATAACTGTATCATATACTTTTTCTTTAAAGTATTTTCTTACTTCCTGAGATACTTCTACACCTAAGTTTGTACGAGAATCTAGCATTGTTAAAAGTACACCTTCAATAGTAAGGTTCTTATTGAATACACTTTGTGTCAACAAGATCGTATTTAGAAGCTGTGTTAAACCTTCTAGTGCATAATATTCACACTGTACTGGAATTAATACAGAATCAGAGGCAGAAAGGGCGTTTGTATTAAGTAAGCTCAATGATGGTGGACAATCAATGAGAATGTAATCATATACTTTTTTTAGTTTACTGACTGCATGTTTTAAACGCTGTTCTTTTCCTGTCTTAATATTTGAAAGCTGAATTTCTACACCAGCTAGATCAATGCTTGCTGGTGCAACATCCAATCCTCTTTGTGAAGAATGAACAATGATATCTTCTAATGCCTTATCATCTACTAAAACATCATATGTTGTATTTTTGATTGATGTTCTATCAATTCCAATCCCTTGAGTGGCATTTGCCTGAGGATCCATATCGATAAGAAGAACTTTCTTCTTCATTTTTGCTAAGGCTGCAGAAAGATTTACACTTGTAGTTGTCTTTCCAACGCCGCCTTTCTGATTTGTAATAGCTATTACTTTAGCCATTGTTTTTCCTCCTTAAAATAATGATTAGTGAGGTATATTCGAGTTAGAGATGTATTGCTACGCGTTCCCCTAATTTCACTTTTACTTCATCATGATTCTTAGAATGCTGAATGATATCTTCATCTACATTCAAGATATCTTTTTTGAATAATAGCACAACTGTACTTCCACCAAACTCAAAGTAGCCTTTTTCTTCACCTCGTTTGAATTCTTTCTTATTCGCATTAACAATCTTTCCAACCATCAATGCTCCTACTTCCATATATACAACGTCATCAAAGTTTTCACTATGTATCATTGTATAATGTCTTGTATTTGTCTTATAGATTGGATAATAATCATTCGCAATTGGGTTTACCGTATGGAATATTCCTGGAATGATTACTTCCTTTTCACTTGTTCCATTATCAAAATAATGATAGTGGTGATAATCATCAACTGTCAGTCTGAATACAAGGCAAGTTCCTCCTTTATATTCATCTGCCAATCGAGGACTTTTCAGAAGATCTTCTAATTTATAAACTGTATGCTTAATTGTAATTTTTGTATCATCTTCTATTTTATAATAGCTGACCTTTGAATCACATGGCGCCATAAGAACCTTGGGATCTTCTGGAATTGGTCTTGCGCCTTCTTTTATTGCTCTTGTGAAAAAGTCATTGTAGCTCCTGTATGATTTTTCTTCATACTCTGTCATATCAATATTATTCTTTTTAATGAATTTTTTAATGCTTGCTTTAGATAATGGACTATTCATATAGGCACCACCTATATTTGTAATAACAGGAAGAGTCATCACTTTAAGTATAGCTCTTCCTGCAATATGTCCATATAATTTCTTTAACTGTTTATCCTGTGTTTCATCATAAATGGCCTTTTGGCCATTTCTTAGAAATATAGCCAACCGAACGGATGTCCTCCACCCATACGAATATTGCCGGTAATAGCTAATGAGATAAACAGAATGATACCTAAAGCAATTAGAATAAGTATTCCACGTAAATCTGGTTTTGGAACTTTAATTTTTGATATGAACAGGATCCCAACAATTCCTAATCCAACGAAATAAATCATCTGTACAGTTGGTATTTTAAACCAAATGTTTAAGCAATAGATTGCTGGAAAGATAATAGAAGATGAAGTAACTGGAAGACCTGTATAATACTTTCTTTTTTCAGAAGTCTTTTTCTGTCGCATGTCTTCAGTTACATTAAAATATGCAAGTCTGATTACCGCACCAAGTACATATACTGCAAAAAATGGTAGGCATCTTAACATTGTGAATCTTCCCATTGAATATGCAATAACTGCTGGAAATACACCAAATGAAACTAAATCTACAAGTGAGTCGATCTGGATGCCAAACATCTTTTCTTCTTCGGTTCTATTTTTTTTGCTTCTAGCAACAATACCATCAAATGAATCAAAGAATCCGCAAAGCATTAGGCATAATAATGCAATGACGTATTGATGCTGAAATGCAAAGTGCGTTCCAATTAAGGCACTCACTAAACTACAATATGTTAATATTACTGTATAGTTGTAAAATCCTATCATTTTATCACCCCAAAATATCGCAATTATTATAACATACTTCTTATTTTTTTTATATATATTTTCATGTCTTTATGTATTGCATCAAAAAATTTGATACAATAGCGAAAAGGAGTGAAAAAATGGAAAAAGCAAAATTTTATAAAGTAAGCATAGATCGATTTATTGAGGATATGAGCGATTTTAAGGAAGATGAAGCTAAAAGCATGTACGAAGCATTAAAGCTTCCTAAAAGAGCAACACAGTTCTCTGCAGGCTATGATTTTTATGCACCTTTTGATTTTACATTAAATCCTGGGGAAACAATTAAAATTCCTACTGGAATTAGAGCAGAGATGAATCCATCATGGGTATTGATGATTTTCCCAAGAAGTGGTTTAGGCTTTAAATATAGAATTCAGTTAAATAATACAGTAGGTGTAATTGATGCTGATTATTTTTACAGTGATAATGAAGGTCATATCTTCTTAAAGCTGACTAATGATTCTAATGAAGAAAAAGTATTATCAGTTAAACAGGGAGAAGGTATCGCACAAGGTATTTTCATGATGTATGGATTAACTGAAGATGATGAAACAACTGAAGTAAGAAACGGTGGTTTTGGAAGTACTACAAAATAGTACTTCTTTTTTTATAAAAAAAGATACTCACTATTCACAACATAATTGTGAATAGTGAGTATCCGTTGTTGCTATGCACGTATGATGTGATTAGTGTTTTAGAGTTCACAGATTGTGTGAACAGGATTCCTGCATTCACACGGTCTGTGAATACAGCACGTTCCTTCACATCTCCTGTGAAAGCTCACCGCCTCCGGAAAAAAAGGCAAAAAAAAAGGAGTCCCCTTGGGGACCGGACAGACTGGCAGCGTGCTGTTTTTGCCGTTTCCGACTATCGTCGCCGCTGCGATGCTTAACTTCCGTGTTCGGCATGGGTACGGGTGTGTCCATCGCGCCATCGCCGCCAGATTGTCCGCCGAGCCTTCAAAGCCGCACATGAATCTCTCTCATACTTCTTCGGTCAAGTCCTCGACCTATTAGTGC
>NZ_JNKN01000062.1 GCF_000702065.1 Kandleria vitulina DSM 20405
CGAGATGATGAATAACATCAATGTTGTTCAGACGATGGGAAACAGTATCAGGAATCTTGCCAAGGAGATTCAAAGCCTGAAAATACTGAGAGAACTTAAAATTTTGTTTAGAAAAAGATTCAATAGAATTAATTAAATGTGTTATACTTTCCATGATGAAACATCCTTTCGTGATATTTTGGTTGGCGCTAAAAGTATAACACAGGTTGTTTCATCTTTTTTAGTTAAATACGAAAAAAGATGATTACTAAGATATACTCAGTAATCATTTTACTGTTTATATAGATAAAATTGAGGGTAGTGTATTAGTGCTATGTGATATAGATTTTTGACACTACCAAATTATTTAAGGGGGAATTTTATGAAAAAAGCCTTCATTCTTTCTCTTGCATTTGCTTTATCTTTCTCTTTGATGCAGTCAAAGACCATACAGGCAGATGAGTTTAGCGGGAAAGAAGATGAATATATCTCATTATGTTCTTCAGCAACACTTACTAAATCAAAAGAAAAAGTCTGCAAAAGATTTAATAAATACTTAAAAAATAAGACATCTAATCTTAAAAGTAGCATCAATAACAGCAAGGCTGATATCGATAAGACAAGCAATAACATTGAAGAGACTAACAAGAAAGTTGAAGAACTTACTGATCGTATTACAGAACTATTAAAACAAATTGAATACTATAAAGTAACAATCCAGAACTATCAGAATGAAATTGATACAAAAGTTAAACAGATTGGTTCTCGTATGTATAGTATGCAGTCAACTTACAATACGAATGCTTTTATCTCTTATCTTCTTGAATCAAAATCAATCAGTGATCTATATTCAAGATTAGCAAGCTTGGGACAGCTTACTTCTTACGAAAAACAGTTAGCTGAAGAAATTGAACAGAAGAAAAAAGAAAAACAGGAACAAGTTAAAGCTATGACTGAAGCACAGATTAAACTTGCGGAAGAAAAGAAAAAGCAAAAGGAATTAGCTAACCACTATATTGAACTTAAAGCACAGCAGCAAAAACAATTGGCTGAACAGCAGCAGCTGAAATCAAAATACAATTCAGCACAATCTAAAGTCGATGCTGCACTGGAAGCCATGTATGAACGTGATCGTGCTTCTCGTGTGACTTACAGTGGTACTGTAGGTAAAGGCTCAGCAACTGGTAGAGCTATTGCAAGTGCTGCATTAACACAGCTTGGACATCGCTATTATTGGGGTGCTACAGGACCTACATACTATGATTGTTCAGGTCTAGTCTATTGGGCCTATAACAAAGCAGGTATCGGTATTGGACGTCTTACTGCTGCAGGATATGCCGCTTCGGGTAAATCCGTCAGCCGTGCTTCCCTTTCTCCTGGAGATGTTATCACATTCTCATATGGATCAGGTGTTGCTCATATTGGTATCTATATTGGCAATGATCACTTTGTTCATGCATCAGGTCGTGGTTCTTCTACTCATGGTCAAGATCCTAACCAGTGTGTTAAGGTAGCTACTTTATCAGGAAGATGGACTAGCTTTGTACATAACTATCGAAGACTTTATTAAGAAAACGCATCAGCGTTTTCTTTTTTTTATTAATCAAAAAGGAATATCAGCTATGATATTCCTCGTATACATGATTTTTCTTTAATTTTCTAATCTTAGCGACTTCTTTAATAGCATCCTTAGCAGACATCCCCTTATCTACAAACGACTGCACATGCTCTTTTATAGACTGTTCAAAGACCTCTTCTTCTACAATCTCCTTTGCCCCTTCAACGACAATAACCATTTCACCTTTTAGATCATCACAAATTTCAAGAACTTCACTTATTGTTCCTCTAATAATCTCTTCATGCTTCTTAGTCAACTCTCTACATAAGGCAATATGACGATCACCAAGAATCTCCAACATAACTGTTAAAGTCTTCTTAATACGATGAGGTGCTTCATAGAAAACAATAGTCATCATCTGATTCTTAAGTTCTTCAAGTTCCTTCTTCTTATTCTTATTTTCATGAGACAAGAACCCATAGAACATAAATGGCTGAGGTGCAATTCCTGAAACCACAAGTGCATCCAATGCAGCATTACATCCTGAAATGGGTACTACATTATATGAAGCATCAATAACAGCTTTTACAAGCTCATATCCTGGATCACTGATTGCAGGATAACCAGCATCACTTACAATTGCGATATTTTCCCCTTCTTCTAATAAATGAAGAATCTTAGGAATAGCTACATGAAGATTATGTTCATGATGAGAAATAAGCTTAGCTTTAATATCAAAATGGTTCAACAGCTTAATTGTATTTCTAGTATCCTCACAGGCAATATAATTGACACTCTTTAATACTTCAATACTACGAATTGTCATTTCTCCTAAATTACCAATTGGTGTTGGTACTAAATAAAGCGAAGCTTTATCATTTTTAAAACTTGATTGTCTATACATCTTTATCAACTCCAAAATATTTCATCACTTCATCACTATATGATCCATCTTCATTATGACTGTAGAGCGGAGCTTCTATACGAAGACCAATCTTCCCTTTCTTTATGGCTTCAATAAGGAAAGTATTAGCTTCTCTCCCCTGTTTAGGATAAACAAAACGCAATCTCTTAGGTTCAAGATCATACTTCTGTAAAAGATTGATTGTCTCAATAAGGCGATCAGGACGATAGACCATTGCAAACTTTCCTCCATGATCAAGGATAAATGAAGCACTTGCGATGATCTCTTCTAAAGTGATGGCAATCTCATGTCTTGCAATCTGAAGATATTCATTATCATTTAAATGACTCTTCTCTCCTAACTTAAAGAAAGGTGGATTACAAACCACAAGCTTTACTCTTCTATTGTTTTTAACATACTCCTTAATATCCTGATTTACAATTGTGATCTGGTTTTCCAGGTTATTAAGAGCAACATTCTTTCTTGCTAAATCAACAGCTTCTTCCTGTATTTCTACCCCAACAATATTTGTCTTAGTTCTAGTCGATAACAATAAAGGAATAGCTGCATTATTTGTTCCAAAATCAATAATCTTTTCAACATTTTTATTGATAGAACAAAAATTCGCTAATAAAACAGTATCCAAAGAAAAGTTAAACATATCTTTTCTTTGGATAATTTTCATATTCTCATAAGCAAGAAGATAATTAGTGACTTCTTGATTCATTCTTTACATTCTCTTTCTTACGATTTCTATTTTGTTTATTATGTGGTTTACGTTTATTTGGTTTCTTCTTAAAAGGCTTTTCTTGTTTAGACTGCTTTTTAGCATGTCCCTTTTCTTCATTTATGGCCTTCTTCTCTTCTCTTGGTGGTCGATGTTCTCTTTTCTCTTTTCCTTGGTTCTTATTAAATTCTTCTAGAGAAACAAATCTTACACTGTTATCTTCATCGATAAACTTAACCAATCCACTAATAACATTCAATCCAGTAACTTTAACATGATGACCTTCAAATGTCGTTCTAGTTCCAATTCTAGGGAACTTCTTCTTTAAATCAGTATATGCTTCATCTTCATATTTAAGACAGCATAATAATCTGCCACATGCTCCTGATATCTTATCAATATTAATAGCAAGAAGCTGATTCTTAGCCATATTGATAGAAACACCATCAAACTCTCCTAAAAATGAATTACAACAAAGTGGCATACCACAAGTACCAAGACCACCAACAATCTTTGCTTTGTCTCTTGGCCCTACTTGTCTTAATTCAATACGACATTTAAAGACACTTGCTAACTTCTTAAGCAACTCTCTAAAATCTACTCTTTCATCTGCAGTATACATAAAGATTACTTTAGAAGCATCTAATGTATATTCACAATTAATCAATCTCATATCCAAGCCACTTTTTTCAATGATATCTTTACAGATTTCAAATGACTTTTCTGCCTTGATCTTATTGATACTATAAACTTCCACATCAGCTCTATTAGCTTTTCTTTTGATAGGCTTCAGTTCCGCATTCAATTTGAATTCAGAAATGTCTTTCAATTCTGAAATCATTTCCCCTAGTTCAAGACCACGGATTGTTTCTACTACAACTTTATCTCCTTTGTGCAAATCTAACGTTGTAGAAAAATAATAGAACTTCCCTACATTGTTAAACTTTACAGCTGCCAATCGTTCCATGTTTTCCTCCATTTCCACGCGCCTTCGTTGCGCGGACACAAATATATAACCAAACTCAAATCCACCAAAACTCTAGTGTGCATCTCGATATAATAGTATAATCAAAGAGAGGTGGTATACTACAGAGCACGTGAAGGTGAGTAGGCAATTCTGCTCAAATAGAATATCCTGAATGTTTATAAGTCGCCGCTATCTTTTCAAGCACAAATAAGTTGGACTTAGAGCCAGGACACTTATGATTGTACAATCAACTGAGTGATTAGCTTAGATAGCAGTCAATGCCACTTCTCTTCTTTCAATGAAAGGAGAGATTTTTTTATGAAGATT
>NZ_JNKN01000063.1 GCF_000702065.1 Kandleria vitulina DSM 20405
CGTGCTGAAGGAGGATCGAGGATTCACAAGATTTTCGAGAAGAGGACTCGATAATGCAAAAATGGAATTTCTTCTTGTGTGTCTGGGGTTCAATTTAAGGAAGTATCACCACTGGTACAGGAAGAAATGTAAAGAAAAAGTCAAATCGCTTTCGAATTAGGCAGGTACAATTCACAGTGCAAAAAAGATATTCACAATGGATACCCTTATTACGCCCTTTTTTGGGGTTTTTTTATTGTGAGTCTTATGAGAATGAATAGAATGAAATCATATCCTACATATCATGAAAAATATGGACGAAAAAAAGAAGCCTAACGAAATGATTAAATCATTTCGTTACAGCTTCTTTTTTTACTTTTATATGATAATGATGGCAACATTGATAAAAATCAGTGATAATGAGAATAGGGATAAACTAAGGAAGAAGGAGTGTTATTATGATTAGTTATTACCATATGATGATATTTATTATAATTATTCATTGTATAGTTAATTTTGATACACTAGTAAATCGTCATTATCAATATGACACACCGGTTGGAAAATGCTTTCGCATGTTTGTAATCGGAGTGATACCTTTATATGTTATTGATGGATTATGGGGATTCTTTTATCTTTATAGAATTAGAATTCCTTTAATGATTACCTCTTTTTTTTATTTTATGATGTTAGCAATCACGGTTCTTTTGTGGATTAGGCTGATTTATATTCGCTTCAGTCAGATTACGCTGTATCTAATAATTTGCTACTATTCAGGAATAGTCTATTTCCTATTTACGTTGGTTATATTAGTAATTAATATCTTTAATCCAATAGTCTTTTCTGTAGATCAGCAGGGTATGTATCATATCTATTTATTTAGAGCAGTCTTGCTTATTATCCAGTCAATATTGTTTTTTGCTTCTTCATTGTATCTTCTTCATTTGATGAAAATTGTAGATAAAAATATGCATCTGCATATTTTAGCAAGAGCAATGTTTGGATTGATTATGGCTGTCATGCTTTTATTACATATGACGTATGTACCAGCTCCGTTTTATTCAATTGGATGTTTAATAGCAACATGCTGCTATTATAAATTTATTGTAGAAAATTTGAAAGATGATCATTATCAGGAGTTAGATAGATTACTTAGAAGAGAACAAGAGTATAAAAAACAGATTAACAATATTGAACTCATCGCAAATACTGATCCGCTTACAGGCGTAAAAAGTGCGAGAGCATACTCTGAAGCAATATCGGAAATAGATGATCTGATTCTAAAAGATAAACTTCAAGAATTTGGAGTTATTGTTTTTGATGTCAATAATCTAAAAAGTACTAATGATAAATATGGGCACAAGATGGGGGATATCCTTTTAATGACAGCTGCAAGGACAATTATTAAATATTTTACAGATAATGATCTTTATCGTATTGGTGGAGATGAATTTGTAGTCATGTTAAAGGGAAAACAATTTACTAATAGAAAAATGATCTTAGCTGATTTTGAAACAGAGATTGAAAATAATGTTAAAAATAAAGGCGTCATTATCGCTAGTGGCATATCTATATATCGTCCTAGACAGGATACTTGTTATCGTCTGATCTTTGAAAGAGCAGATCTTAGAATGTACGATTGTAAGGCATTATTAAAGGTTATGGAACAATCCTATCATTAGAGTATGTAGACTTTCATTTACTTTTATAAAGAAGTAAGAGCTATTAGAAATAGTAGCTCTTTTATTATTGACGTAAAATAACCTTCATGATAATATACAACACGTTGTATATTAAAGGAGAACACCTATGAACGTTGATTTTATGATAGAACGATTATTATTGAAGGTTGGTAATCGCAGCATCAACATAAGAGATGAGAATCATAAGAAAAGAGGCATGACTTCTGTACAGGCTGAAACAATGCTGTTTTTTGAAAAGCATGAGGGGGCTTCTATTGGTCAATTGAAAGATCATCTTCAGATTACTCATCAGGCAGCAAGAAATCTCGTAGAACGTATTAATAAGAAAGATCTGCTTATTATCAAAGTATCTCAAGAAGATGCGAGATGTAAAAATATTTTCCTTAGTGAAAAAGGGAAAGCATTATGTCATGAACTAAGAAAAGAAGGAAGCTTTGAAGGTGAACGTCTACTTAAAGGGTTCAGTGAAGAAGAAAAAACATTGTTATGGAATTTATTGGAGAGGATGGAAAAGAATGTTGAATAAATCATATTTACGAAGATATTTTATATTTTTAGTGGGACTCGTATTTAATGGGTTTGGTGTCAGTCTAATTACGAAAGCAAGTCTAGGGACATCACCTATTTCAAGTATCCCTTATGTATTAAGCTTAAGCTTTAAGCCAACAATCGGAGAATTTACAATCATATTCAGTTGTCTTTTAATATTGTTGCAGATTATTTTATTACAAAAGAAATTCCCGTTGCAGAGCTTATTGCAGTTTCCTGTTTCAATTCTATTTGGAGAATTCATTGATGCAGGAATGTATATATTAAGTGCCTTTCAGCCAGATGATATGTTGATATGCTTATTATCATTACTCCTTGGGTGTCTAGTCTTAGGCTTTGGTGTCTATCTAGAAGTCATTGCGGATGTTGTCATGTTGCCAGGTGAAGCTTTTGTAAAAGCTGTCAATATCAAGTTCCATACTGAATTTGGTTCTACAAAAATGTGTTTTGATACAACAATGAGCGTCATTGCTGGTTTGCTTTCATTTGTATTTACTCATAAACTTCAAGGAGTAGGGGCAGGAACTATTATTGCAGCCTTGTTGGTAGGCTATGTTGCAAGACAGATTGCTAAAATTGAATCTTTAAAGAGCGTTTTATTAAATGAGAGTTATCTTAATGAACTCGTATAATAAAAGCGGGAATCAATAGTGATTCTCGCTTTTTTTATTAGTCAGCTCTTCTTGAAACATGTTTATAATTTTCATCATAGAAACGACCGTTTCTAATATCATCACACATACCATCATAAGGTGTTTCATTGATGACATCATCATTGTTTTCACCAGCATCTCCAATATAAGTAATAGTCGCAAATTCTGGTACAACATATTTTGGATAAGTGTCATATTTTTCTCTCGCTTCATGCATCTTATCAATATGTTTATTTTGATAGCATACAGTAATTTCAGGATGTTCATGTACCCATTTAGGGAAGAAAATAACACCATTGATCTTACCTTCATTAGGCATAAAATCTAATGCTACATCAGTACCAGTTGGTTCAGTCCAAGTGACTTTATAGATGCCATCAGCAATCTTGAATAAGTTAATTTCCTGATCAGTCACCCAACGACCTTTGACCATACCACCATGAATTCTATAGCAACAAGTATGATCATTCTTGCAGTACCATTCATATTCCCAGCCATTATCATAAGTATAGATAAAGTGAGTTCCAATAAAATCAGATAAATCTTTAAACATTTTCTTAGACATAAATAAAACCTCTTTTCTCATATATCATGTAAATATAAACATGTAATTAATTACATGTACAAGATACGGCTTTTATGTTATACTTGTGTTACAAAGATGTCAATATTTTTTAGGAGAATTATTTATGGCACAAAGAAATTTATTACCTTTTATCTTATTGGGACTTATTGAACAATCTCCAAAAACTGGATATGATTTAAAGAAAGAATTTGAAACTGAAATTGGAGAATTCTGGTCAGTCAAGCATAGTCAGATCTATTCTGAATTAAAAAGACTGGTTGCATCAGAGCAGATTGTTTCAGAGACAGGCTATTTTGGTAATAAGATTGAAAAGACTTATTATAAGATCACAAATAAAGGAAAAGAGACATTGGAAACATGGAAGTATTCTTATGATAAGCAGCTTGTTGTTAATAAAGATGAGTTTGTTTTAAAGCTATACTTCATTAAAGACAAAAACGATCCACGTCTTAAAGATTTATTAAATGAACAGCTTCTTTTACATAAAAATAAACTTAATCATTTAAATGAAAGAATGAAAAAGCTGTTCTCTGATACAAAAGAAATAGATGACAATTATGGTCATTATCTTATTTTAGATCATGCAATCAGAAGAGAAAATGAATATGCAAGCTGGCTAGAAGAAGCTATTGGATTTCTTGCAAAATAAAAAAGGGGCTGACCCGGATAGATAATCTGGATTAGTTTTCAAAAATAAAATGCGCCGGATAAATCCGACGCATTTTTTGGTATAATGTAATTATGAAAACTACAACATTAAACCACAAAAATTATAGCGCATTTCAGACTTATGCGCTACTGGATTTTAACATTAATTTTGAGAATGATGTGCCTAGTGACGATATTGCACGTACTGTCATTGAGATTACAGAGAGGATGAACATTGGAAAGTATGTTGATCTCAGCAGTCGCAGATTGCACGGGCATGATGCAATGAAGCTCCTTAGATGCATCCT
>NZ_JNKN01000064.1 GCF_000702065.1 Kandleria vitulina DSM 20405
CAATTGATCCAGCAATAGTTGAATAAAGGTCAGTTCCTGTAGAAGAGATCACAACATTAGTAAATGTGGAGTTGTTCCCTCCCCCATGATCAGCATGAAGCACTAAGGCTGTATCAAGCACTTCTGCTTCTTTTGGTGTAAAACGTCCATCTTTTCTTAATAGATGTAGAATCTGTTCAGCAATAGATAGACTTGGGTCAATATGGTGGATTACCAATGAATCATGATCATATGAGTGAATCTTTGTAGCATATGTATAACATACAATCACTGGAATCTTGGCAATAAGGTTAATTCCTTTTTCTAATGTATCTACAATATCTGTACTATCTGGGTTATATTTATCGTATCGATAAAGCATCAATACTTCCTGTTGAAGCTTATTCATTAAATTCTTTGAAGGGAAACTTAAAATACTTCCTTCAAGATAATGGTCAGGCAAATGATATCGGTGAGAAATAACCGCCTTGAATTCTTCAAGTTCCTGCTTAGTTGGAAGATGTCCAAATAAAATAAGGAAACATGTTTCTTCAAAACAGAATCTTTTATCCTGACTGTGGGCAAGATAATCAGAGACTTCAATACCACGATAATAGAGACGCCCCATACATGGCTTAACATGACCTTCTTCGTCTTTTTCATATCCAACGACATCAGAAATTCTTGTTAATCCTACAAGTACCCCTGTACCATCATCGTTTCTTAAGCCTTTCTTTACAGAATATTTATTATAAAGTTCGTTTGGGATTTGTTCATCCTCGAGCATTCTTTCAAAACTTCTTTTGATTATGTTGCTCATTCTACTACCCCCTTAATCATATTTTTATCCATTATATCATTTCATTTAATAATTGTATACAATTATTTTACGAAATTACTCTTCATTTTATTTAAAATACAAAATATCAATACGTAATTTATGGTATATAGAATTTCAGATAAAATATTTTTTTGCCTGTTTTATAACATTTCTTAATCTCATCTTATTGATTATATTCGTAAAGAGTGCTGTCATAATAAATGACGATAATGCAAGTGGAATGACAAGTATGCTATGGAAATCAAATAAAGAATAAATAGATAAATATTTAGATAAGAAAACCAAGGCGACTACAACACATACGCTGCAGATTCCAAAGATTGCTTTTCGATATTTATTTAATGGAAGACATACCTTATATAGCACAATAAAACTTACAAGAACTGTCATATAGTAGCTTAATGTATTAAATGTTCTCATATTTAATGAGAGATAACTTGTCATAAACAATGATAATAGAACATAAAAAATAATGGATAGGCCACATGGCAATGCTGTATTGAGCACATGACGCAAGAATCCCTTACTTTGCATATCGACATCTTTTTCTAGCGTGATAAAAAATGATGGATAGCCAATCGCAAAGCTGCTGATGATGGATAACTGGAACGGTGTAAAAGGATAGGCCTTGCCGATAAGAGAGAAGATCAGTGATAATCCCGTTGAATAAATTGTCTTTGTTAAATAGAGAGCACTGACTTTTTCAATATTGGCCACAATTGTGCGTCCTTCTTTAAAAATATCTTTCATTGAAGAAAACTGTGAATCCAATAAAACAATATGTGCAGAATGCTTAGCAGCATCTGCCCCATTAGCCATCGCAATACCGCAATCAGATTCCTTGATGGCCAATACATCATTGACACCATCTCCTACCATTGCGACGATATGTTCTTTCTTTTGAAGCGCCTGAATGATTAGTTCTTTTTGTTCTGGTTTAACACGTCCAAAGACCTGATAGTCATCAATGATCTTTGATAGAGATGCAATATCATCTGGTAATTTGGAGGCATCAATATAGCGGTCTCCCTTTTTCAATCCCGCCATCATGCATACACGCGATACAGTTATAGGATTATCTCCAGATAATACCTTAATGTCCACTCCTTCTTTTTCAAAGAAGGCAAATGTATCTTTGGCATCTTCCTTAATAATATCACTAATGACAATAAGAGCCATTGGCACAAAATCATCGTATGTTTCTTTATGACGATGAATCCTTGATGCCTCCCCTAACATGAGCACTCGATACCCAGCATAAGAATAATCCGCGACAAGCTTGAGAATAGTTGTGTCCGTCGTTAAATATTCAGGAGCACCTAGGACATAGGAACAGCCGTTATCGTACGTTACAGCCTGAAATTTACGGTCAGAGGAGAAAGGAATGAACTTGACGCTTTGCAGGTGATGTTCTTCATGGAAATACTGGCGCAAAGCGGCCTGGGTCATATTGCCTTCTTCTCCGTTATCCACAAAGGCGCTCATGACTTCATTGACCTTTTGATCATCATATCCAAGATCATAAAAGATAACGGTATTATTGACACGAAGCTCACCTGTGGTGATCGTTCCAGTCTTATCTAAGCATAGCGTATCAACCCTAGATAATGCTTCAATGGATTCCATCTGTTGGACTAGTGCCTGCTTCTTAGCTAGGCGACCAACCCCTAATACAAACGAGACTGACGTAAGCAAGACTAAACCTTCTGGAATCATTCCTACAACGCCTGCTACGGTCTTTACAATGGCATCTGAGATATCCGCATTGGCATTGTACTGCGCACGAAAGAGCATCAGTCCAACGGGCACGATAATAATGCTTAAGACCTTAATAACCTTCTCAATCGCATCCTTCATTTCTGAAGTCGCATTGTTCTTCTTTTTGACTTTCATCAAAAGCTCGGATGAATAATTATCGTCACCGACTTTTTCTGCTTTTACCATCCCACTTCCGCTTGTGACAAAGGTTCCCGCAAGAACATGGGTTCCCTTTACTTTTTTTACCGGCTTGCTTTCACCGGTAAGCAATGCTTCATTGACTTCAAAGTATCCATCTAAAACAGCTGAATCACATGGAATCTGTGTTCCTACTTTTAAGGTATAGACATCATCTAAGACAAGCTTATCACTGTTGATGATTTCATCCTGCCCATTTCGTCTTACAAGAACACTTTGATCCATGACAATGGATAACTCATCAATTGTCTTTTTGACCTTCAATTCCTGAATAATACCAATAATTGTATTAAAGAAGACAACCCCAATAAAGGTAAGATTAATATAGCGACCAGAAAAGACAATCATCATCGCCAAGAAAAGATTAAGTCCATTAAAGTATGTAAAAACATGCTCAAAGACAATCTGCTTTTTTGTCTTTGAAATATCCTTAGCTGATGTATTGATCTGTCCTTTTTGTATACGTTCATTGACTTCATTATAATTTAATCCGTTCATATAGCATAACCTCTTAAATTCTATTATAATGTCCCTTCATGAATTAAGTATGACACAAAACAAAAAAACTTCTAGAGATTTCTCTAGAAGTTAATCATCAAATGGCGCAGGTTGAGGGATTCGAACCCCCGCGGGACTTTCATCCCCTGTCGGTTT
>NZ_JNKN01000065.1 GCF_000702065.1 Kandleria vitulina DSM 20405
TACGGTAAGATGCATACAGCTTTCTCCTTTCTAAAGACTCGGAAATAGGATTTCCTGTATGTATATTATACCATATATTTTACTGATATTTATCCTACGGCCTGAAGGCACGTGGGTTTTCTGTCGGGAACTTTATAAAAAGTACACTGCTAAGAGTGTACTTTCTTCTATTTCTTCATCTTATAGACATTTCTGTTTTCTAAAGCAAAAATACGTTTTGTATATTCTCCTTCTTCAACCTGATCTTCTGCCTTCAAGAACATATTCATTCTAGCATCAATATTATCAATCAGATAAAGAACTTCTGCTTCTTTTAACTGAGGTAAAACAGGTGAACCATATTCATTCTTTCCATGATGAGAAAGGATCATATGAATAAGAAGCTGCACATGCTCATCATTGATGCCAAGTTCCTTAGCTTTCTCACTGATCATCATAGCACCAATGGAAATATGACCTAACAGGTTACCTTCAACAGTATAATGTGGTGTAATTGGTCCAGATAGCTCTCTGATTTTCCCGATATCATGAAGAATGACACCAGCAAAAAGAAGATCTTCATCTAGACTCTGATACATTTTTGCGGCTGATTTTGCCAATTGCAGCATGCAGTATGTATGATAGATCAACCCTGAAACAAATTCATGGTGATTTCTGCTTGCGGCTGGGAAAAGAATAAATTCATCGCGATGTTCTTTTATTAACGCAGATGTTAATGTCTTATAATCTTCATTCTTCATTCCTGCAATAGTATCTTCGATATCTTTGATCATGATATCCTTATCAAGCGGAGCCTTAGGTAAAAATGCGGATTTTTGCTCATCAGTCATCTCGATGGCTGTCATCTTAATGACTTTCATCTGTCTAGCACCACTGTACTTGATAATATCCCCTTTGCCTTCTACAACTGTACCCTGCACGAAAGCTTCGATATCTTCTTTTTTAACAGACCACATCTTTGCATCAAGAATGCCTGTACTATCCTGCAATGTCAGATTCAGATAATTGCTTTTATTGGCACCATTTGTTTTTCCTACAGTAACCTGAGAAATAATGGCTCTGAATTCGACATTATCCATTCCTGGTTCTAATTCTTTAATTTTATTCATTATCTTCACTCCATACTTCTTCTAAAAGAGATGTAATATCCGAATATTCATATCCTTTTCTCATTAAGAACTGAACAATCTTATTCTTAAGAGACTGTCCTTCATACTTATTATGATAGCGTCTATAGGCACGCTCATATTCCTGTTTTAAAAGAGCCTGTGTCTCTTCTTCAGGAAAATGCATTTCTACATGATCTAAAGCACGATCAACTGTCTCTGTTTTAAACCCTTTGTTAAATAGCTTGCTTTTGATATTAGCAATCAAGGCATTTGGTGAACGGGTATGATTGGCATTATAAAGCTTCTCAATAATCTCTATAGCCTTATCATATTCCAATTCATCCGAAAATGCTTCTAAAGTATGATTGATAATATCAGCACTCATGCCTTCCTTCTTTAAAGAAGCAACTGCACGATTAAAGCCATATCCCTTATTTAAAGATGATTCAATATAATTATAGCAGTATTCATAATCATCAATCAGCTTCTTTTCTTCTAGATGCGCTATCGTATGAGAAATGACTTCATCACTATAAGGTCCCTTCTTTTCTAATCTGGCTTTCAACTTAGAGGAAGAATAATCCTTATAAGATAAAAGCTTTAAAGCGGCATTATAACAATCTTGTACCTGTTCAAGATCTCTTAATATATCCAAAGTTTCACGATCTATATCAAGACCTTCACATAACTGAAATTCTTCAATGGACTGTTTCGTAAGCTTGACTAAAAACTGCTGATTACCTTCATTGACCGTCATCAGATAGCCCGTCTTAGCTTTTGAAATAGATGAAATCTTATAGCAGTATGTAAAACTATCAATGGCTTTCTGATAGACCGCAAGAATTTTCTCATAGAAGATTTCACTAGAAAACTGCTGGGAATCAATCAACGCCTGTTGGCTTATTCTTTTATCTTCTTCATCAAAAGAAACAAGCTCTTCAATCAGCTCTTCCTTTGTCTCAAAGAAAAATCCATTTTCTCCATTTTTAATCACATCTTCAAGGTTACGGTCATAACGTGCAAAAACAGGTAATCCTGAAGCCATCGCTTCAATATAAGTCAATCCCTGTGTTTCTGATGTAGATGCCGAAACAAAAGCGTCAGCGACATGATAATACTGTGGTACAAGCTTAGAATCCTTTGGACCAGTGAAGATCACACAGTCTTCTAATCCTTTTTCTTTTACAAGATCTTTTAACGTAGATAAGCTTGGTCCACCACCAACAATAAGAAGAAGAGCATCCTCTCTCTCCTTAATAATATCCTCCATCGCTTCAATTAAAACATCGATGCTTTTTTCTTGAGCAATGCGTCCTAAGAAAAGGATAACAAAATGATCATCTAATTCATATGTCTTTTTAATATCTTGAATGATTTCTTCATTTCGGTGTTGAGGACTAAAATGATCTAATACAAGACCTGTTCCAATAACGTTCATATTCTTCTCAATGCCATAAGAAGAAAGTTCATCAGCTGTCTTTTGCGATGGCACAATCAGCTGTGCACATGAGTTGCCATAGATCTTAGAAATCTTTTCTATGATCTTCTTCATAACAACATCAATCGGTTTAACGCCTCTGCTTAAATAATGAGAGTAATCAGTCCACATCGTATGATATGTATAGCATACAGGAACATTAAGAATTTCTCCAACAATACGCCCAAATATACCAACGCCAAATTCTGTCTGTACATGAATGACATCAGGCATAAATTCTCTTATTTCTTTCATACCATCAAAAGAATAAATGGTAGAAGCACGATATCCATAAAGCTTCTTGATATCAATACCAGGTATACGTACTGTCAATGCATCATCCTGATAATCTGAGCCACTTGGCAATTCAGTCGTTACTACAAGCACATGATGACCATGTTTAACAAGTTCATCATGCAATATGCGCGATGAAGTAGCCACCCCGTTTAAATCGGGGAGATATGTATCAGTAAAGATTGCGATATTCATACGACTCATCCTTTCTAATAAGCTATGGATATTTTACTACAAAACCGAGTAGGTATAAAGTCAAAAATATGGGTATTAACCCCTAATTTTGGGTAAAAAAAAGGAGTCCCCTTGGGGACCGGACAGACTGGCAGCGTGCTGTTTTTGCCGTTTCCGACTATCGTCGCCGCTGCGATGCTTAACTTCCG
>NZ_JNKN01000066.1 GCF_000702065.1 Kandleria vitulina DSM 20405
GCTAAGGAACCATCCTTTATGTTTAGAGGGCTTCCCTGTGGGCCGTCCCCCTCACTGCTCAATCAGTATATAATAATATTCATCATATTGCAACACTTTTTTGAACTTTTTTTGTGACCCTTTGTCTACATAGAGGACGTATTTAAAAAAAGAAGAGAATTAGAGTCTTTCTCTTCTTTTAGTAGATTCAATAAACTGTGCTTTCAATCCGTCTTCGTCATCTTCGCGAATTGCATCCTTTAATACATTAAGCTTTTCTTCAAATCTTTCAATAGATTTAAGGAGATACTTCTTATTATTAAGGAACAGTTCACTCCATAGATCTTCATTGATATTGGCAATACGTGTCAGTTCTCTGAAAGAATCTCCGATATATTTTCCTGTATCATATTTTTCATCATCACTATTAATAAGTGATACTGCTATTGCATGTGGAAGCTGTGATGTAAATGAGATGATTTCATCATGATCATATGGTGACATGATCTTTACAGAATGGAATCCCATTTCATGAGCGAAGCCTTCCATAAAGGCAATGGATTCTGGTTTATTGGCTTCATGCTGGATCACAATGAAGTTGGCATCCTTAAATACATCCTTTGAAGCGTAGGCATAGCCTTTCTTTTCTCTACCTGCCATCGGATGCATGCTGATGTATTCTACATCATCTGGAATAATGGATAATGCTTTTTCAAGAAAGTAAGATTTAATTCCTACTGCATCTGAAATGATGCTGCCTTTCTTGAATGTATTATCACGAAGGAAATCAAGTACAAGAGATGGATATAAAGAAATGATTGTTAAATCAGTCTCTGGAATGATTTCATGTGGATCGACATATCCTTTAATAATGCACCCTTCCTTCTCTGCTTCTCTTAATGTTTCTACATTGACATCTACACCGTAGACTTCATAGCCCTTACCTTTAAGTGCCTTTACAAAACTTCCCCCGATGACACCTAATCCTACAACTGTTATTTTCATATAATCCCCCTTTTATAAAGAAAGCGAATAAGTATACTTATTCGCTAACCTCTCTTTTCTTCAAGCATCTTTAATTTATAGTCGATTAGTTTTCTTGATAGATCTACATAATATTTATGTGGGTATTCTAAACGGAAAACTTCATCCCATAATAGTTCTTCCTGTTTTTTCTTGTATTCTCTAATTTCATCAAGAGTGAATTCAGGATATACACATTTACCATCCTTGAAGACTTCTTTTTGTAGTTCATAGAACTTGAATTCTCCTGCTGGCAATGTTTTGTTAAGCCATTTATCTAGCTGAGAGTAGATTGTTAAGTCATCATCAGGATCAATGATTTCATCCGCAAATGTAATTAAGTCTGCGATAGCCTTATTGGTTTCTTTTTCAATAAGACGATAGACTTTCTTATATCCTGGGTTTGTGATCTTTTCAGTATTTTCTGAGATCTTGATCTTAGGAATGATTTTTCCATCTCTTTCTACAGCTGCCATCTTGTAGACTCCACCGAAAACTGGTGCTGACTTAGATGTAATCATGTTTTCTCCTACACCAAAGGAATCAATCTGAGCACCCTGTTCAAGCACTGAACGAATTAGATATTCATCTAGTGAGTTGGAAATAGAAATCTTGCAGTCAGTCAAGCCTGCTACATCTAGCATAGCTCTCGCTTTCTTAGTCAAGTAAGCAATATCGCCACTGTCGATACGAATACCGGCCAAGCGTTTTCCCATTGGTTCAAGTACCTGTTCTGCTACTTCAATCGCATTTGGTACCCCGCTTTTTAATGTGTCATAAGTATCTACAAGTAGAATACAATTATCCGGATAAATTTCAGCATAGGCTTTGAATGCATCGTATTCATTATCAAATGACTGCACAAATGAATGGGCCATTGTACCAAGAACTGGAATATTAAAAATCTTTCCAGCAGATACTGTCGCTGTACCAGCTGCCCCACCAATGTAGGCTGCTCTTGCACCATATGTAGCGGCATCATAACCCTGTGCACGTCTTGCACCAAATTCCATGACTGGACGTCCTTTTGCTTCCTGGACAATACGTCTTGTCTTAGTTGCAATAAGTGACTGATGATTGATTGTTACTAATAAGAACGTTTCAATCATCTGTGCTTCAATTATTGGTGCCTTAACAGTTACCAATGGTTCATAAGGGAACACTGGTGTTCCTTCTGGAACAGCCCAGATTGATCCAGTGAACTTGAAGTTTCTTAGATAATCAAAGAATGCCTCATCAAATACGCCTAATCCTCTCAAATAATCGATATCGCCATCAGAGAAATGCATGTTTTGAATAGCTTCAATCAACTGCTGAACCCCTGCCGCAATAACAACTCCTCCATCATCGGGATTTTTACGATAGAACATATCAAAATAAACAATTTCGTCCTTCTTGCCTTGCTTAAAATAATTATAAGACATTGTTAATTCATAAAAATCCATTACAAGTGTAATATTTCTTGCACTATTTACATTGAAATTCATATATGATATCTCCTTAATATAAGGACATGATACTCTTTTTTTCTAAAAAAATAAAGGTGTCATCCGATATTTCATAGCACAAAAATAAAGTAAGTGAACTACCACCCACCTAAAGGTAGGTGGCTTCTAAGAACCTGACGGTTCTATTTAAGAAGTTTGATATTTAAGTTTCCACCCGACA
>NZ_JNKN01000067.1 GCF_000702065.1 Kandleria vitulina DSM 20405
TGATGTCAATGAAAATTTCCCCAAATTGGGTGGTTAGTATTCTTTGCTTTTTGGTTCTTCTGCATTCGTCAGAATGTTTTTGGTTCTATAGGATGGGCCAACGATATTGATGACATGGGAATGATGCAGCAGTCTGTCCAGTATCGCATTTGCAATTATTGGATCCCCAAATATTTCAGTCCATTTTGATAGTGTCTTGTTTGTTGTGATGATTGTTGACTTTTTCTCGTATCTCAATGAGATGAGCTGGAAGAAAAGATTGGCATCTTCCTGGTCGAGATTCAGGTAGCCGATCTCATCGATGATAAGCAGCTTATGCCTCATGAATGCCTTGAGCCTTGCTTCAAGCCTGTTCTCCATTTCAGCCTTCTTCAGCTGACTCATCAGCTCCTGGCAGGTAATGAAGTATACACTGTAGCGATGTCTTGCGGCTTCGGCACCGATTGCACTTGCTAGATGCGTCTTTCCGGTTCCCGGCGAACCTACGAACAGGATGTTCTCATTGTTCTCCATGAATCTCAGGGAAGCCAGATCTTCTATCTTCCTCCTGTCTACCGACGGCTGAAACGAGAAGTCGTAGTCATCGATGTCCCTGAGATATGGAAAGGCAGATTTCTTGACCTGCATTATTGTTGCCTTCTCATCCCTGAACCGCTTCTCCTTTTCGGTCAGCTCATATAGCGCCTCTATAATGCTCTTATCGCCTGCATTTATCATGTCTATATACTGCGAAAGATTGTTCCTGAATGTATTCAGCTTGAGCAGGTCCAGATTGTTCAGAAGCTTATTGTATGTTGTATCCACGTCTTTGTTCTCCTTTGTTCATTCTATAGTCCTATGCCTTCAAGGTTCTTGAAGTTCTCCATTGCCCATTCCTCGATATCAGGGCTGCTCCTGCCCGAAAGGATCTTATAGGCCTCTTTGTAGTGGATGGGCTTATAATTGTACCTGGTTTGTGCTATATTGTGTTTAGCTGCCAGAATGCCGTTGTGGTAGATGTATAAGCTTTCTTCAATCGGAAATACATCTACTCTTTGATTTATGTACTTTGGCGGTACGGAATACCAGTTGCCCTTGTGACGAATCAGGAGTCTGCTGTCAACAGTCTCCATGTGATGTTCGATGATGTATGAATCAAGCATCACCTTGTTCGGCAGAGGCTGCAGGTATTCTTTTTCTTTCCTGAACAACGCGTTGGGAGGAATCTCAGTGGTGCTGTTCCTCTGGTCGTTGCACTGGTCAGCTATGAGCTTCTCGATTGTATAGATAAGCTCCTCTTCGCACTCAAGCTCATAGTCATAGGGATAGATCCATTTGACGAACTTGTTCGCATTCTCGTCCTTTCCCTTTGTCTGGGGCGTTCTCACCTTGGATAGGATCAGCTTCACTCCAAGGTCATTGAACAGCTGCGATATCTCCGGATAGACCTTCTTGTTTGGGCCCCTGACCTGGACTATGGCTGTCATGTTGTCGGTCAGCAGATTCCTTGTCACACCGCCAAGTCTTCTGTACGCTTCGATTGTGCAGCGGATAAAGTCCTTTGTGGTCTTCGTGGCTGAATATATGAACACATGCTTTCTTGAATAGCCAAGCGTAGCCGAGAAGACATTGAAAACGACTTCGGTTCCATCCTTAAGATGGATCTTGATGTTTTCCTTCCAGTCCGCCTGCAGCTGTTCCCCAGGGGGAGTCTCATAGGCCGGATGCGGAACTGTGGACTTTCTTAGGATGATGCCATGGGCTCGTGTGTACCATTTGAATGAGTTGTAGTTCCATTCGATCTCATTCCTGTATTTGTTTTCCAGATATCTGAATACAGCCTTCTTGGTTACGGATGGCTTGTCCATGAGCTCGACTATTTCATCCCTGTATCTGTCATATTTGCTGCTCTTCTTCACCTGTTTTCTTTTTGGGATTCCTCCTGAAACATAATATTTTCTTATTGTCTTGCGATCTACCTTATATCTTCTAGAAAGATCGGAAAAGTTTGGCTTTATGCCTTTCTCAATCATGATGTTTAATTCTCCTACAAAATTTAGTTCCATTACTATGACCTCCCGTATGCTTTGTAGAAGTCATAGTATAAATGAAAAAAGATAACTAATCGAATGATCAGATCTGGCCAATATTGGCCAAATTCTAACCACCCGAATTGGTTATCTTTACATTACCATCATTACCCTTCTTGGAAGACGGTTCAAGTATTCTCATGTAGACGAGTGTGGATAGGATGTCGGAAAGGTTGTATTCAAAGCCGGAATTCTTCCTTATCTG
>NZ_JNKN01000068.1 GCF_000702065.1 Kandleria vitulina DSM 20405
TTTAATTGCGTCTTGACAACGGTCATTTCATAACAGGTAACATGAAAAGATTTTATATCCTATTATCATTCATGCTGCTGATGCTTATTCCAATGAGCTTTATGGCATTGAATACAAGTGTTTCAATTAGTACATTAGAAAATGCTCTTTCTCAAAACATCTTTTTCCCTGTTGTCTATCTAGCAGTAGGTCTTTCTTCTTTAATCATGTTTATCATCATGTTCTTAAAGAAAAGCAAGGACTATGTCAGAATGGTACTATTCTTATTGATTATCATTGGGTTTATCTACTCCTTTGATATTATCAAAATAAGCTTCTATTCATTATTTGCTAATACAACAGCTCTTTCATCATTAATGAATGGAAAAGATGAAACAACCATTTTAGCTAAATCTATCAGTCAGCTTTCTATAATATTTTTATCTGGTATGTTAGGAAGCTTCTTGCTTATTGAACAATACAAGAAAGAGTATATTCAAAAAGAAAACAAGGATCGTATTCTAGGTCTACTTATTGGAACAAGTCTATTATTGTCAGTCTTCTTCTTTTTAAGAAGCTATTATCTATTTGTTTCCCTTTATTCAAAAGTAGATTTCAATAATATTCTCTCTTATCAGATAAAACGTCTTCAATATATTGGCATATTGACACAATCATCAAGAGTATTCTTCATGATTGCCTTTGTCTTAATGATAATCTATGAAGGCATATCATTAAGAGAGAAGAAAGAGAAGCCCATTCTTATATTTGGATTATTGATGATCATATTGATGATCTTCTCTTTCACATTTCTAACACGACTAAATAATATTCATTCATTTAGTGTTGATATCACTAAAATAAAAGCAGAATATCTCATACAGAAGTATGACTATCTTTACTCATTGCTTAATGTAAGTACAGGGTACAATACCCTTATTAGTCAGTCTGGATTATTTTTTACCAATGGTCTTCTGGCAATGATAATGATAAGTCTTCATATTCCTTACTTTGAAGAAGAACTTTTTACCAAAGATCTATTGAAGTGGGTACCGCGTTTTATTGGTATAGTGCTAGCTGTAGTAGTCATTATCTCTTCTATAAGTTACTTCAAGCATGCAACGACATATACAGATGTTGATCTTGTAAAGAATATCTCATTCTCTTATGAAGGAGATAGTGGTGAAGCTAAGATTGTTAAGTTCAAAAGCAATCTTACAAGTAATGATGATAATGTGAAATCATTTCTTTCAACTGTAACCTACAATTATAAAGAAATGACATCTTTATCAAATGGGGATCGTATTACCATCAAGGCTCAGTATTCTAAAGAGAAAGCAAAAGAATTGAGAGTCAATGTCTTAAATGATGAAAGAACCTTTACTGTATCAGGATTAGTTTATCGTTTTGATTCATCATCTAAGATTCCTTCAGAAATAAAAACAGCGATGAAAAATGATGCCACAGCATCATTTGAAAGCTATTATAACAATCAGGTAAGACATGATCCTTCTGCTTATAACTATTCTCTTTCTAAGATGTATTTTGCTAAAGATCAGATTTCTAAGGATGATAAGGCTATTATCGTCTTTAAGATAGAACATTCCTATACCTCATTCTATTTTATTCCTCGTAAAGAGACTTATTATCTTTACACATATGCGAGTCATATTAAATCAGATTATCTTAAAAAGAAGCCTTCTTTTGTAGTGTCTTCTAATAAATTACAAACTCAATTATTCTATCAGGATGATATTAAATCACTTGTACAGAATGAATTTAGAAACTACAGTCTAGAAGAATTCTCATAGAATATTTATAAAAGCATTTTCATTATTTGAAAAAGTGATAGAATAGTAATGAAAGAAGTGGTCATATGCATAATTATGATTTTGATCTTATTGTTTCTAATTTACTTGATCTAAGTGAACAGGTAGAAGATGAAAGATTAAGAAAGCAGTTGAAGAAGAATATTATTAAATTGATAAATCTAGCTGATGATGAAATCAGTCAAACTCACCTTGATCACTTTTTTGAGTTATATGGTCATATAGAAAAGGTAGAAAATGAACATGTTTTATTGTCATTAGATATCAAGGATCATAATATTCCACAAGAAGAGCTAAGAGATTGGCTATTGCTGCTGGAGTAGATGAATATGTCTGTTCTGAATGTATGATGAAGTTTTTTCTAAATCGCTAACCTACATATCTTTATCTCATCAGAAAATGACATTCTCATAGATTAGGGGCTGACCCGGATAGATAATCTGGATTAGTTTTCAAAAATAAAATGCGCCGGATAAATCCGACGCATTTTTTGGTATAATGTAATTATGAAA
>NZ_JNKN01000069.1 GCF_000702065.1 Kandleria vitulina DSM 20405
TGTCGGGTGGAAACTTAAATATCAAACTTCTTAAATAGAACCGTCAGGTTCTTAGAAGCCATCTACCTTTAGGTGGGTGGTAGTTCACTTTGATATTTGGATGATGTTATAATGCAGTTAAGGAGGAATTTCTATGTTTGTACCTATAATAAGAAAAGTATCTCAAGACGAATTTGAACAGGCGTTCATGTTAGGAGGATATCTTTCAAAAAGGGACCATCTGAAGACGAGAAAAGGTTTTCTATTAAAAAGAAGAAGACTGCTGAAAACATCACGTCAGATTTCTTCTTTATTAAAAAAGCTCGATATGCCTAATGATACAATGGAGATGGATTCATTGTTAAAATGTGATCTTTCTCGTGGCTATATCGTAGAATCAAGTTATTATGCTCATAGTATAATAAGAGAACTGATGTATCATCATAACAGCTATTCACATAAGAAATGGCAACATAAGCTCTTTTATGCTTTTAAGGACAATCCAGCCTATGCAGGTGCATTTGTCAGCAATATTGAGGATATGTATAAAAGACATCATACATCTACCATGGAGATGATGAGAGAAGCTTATTATGATACTTATAAAGAAAAACTAAAATAAAAAACTCCTTACACACGTAAGGAGCTTTTTTTATTACATTGCTGTATAACCACCATCTACAGGTAAGTTAACACCAGTGACATATGAAGAAGCAGGGGAAGCTAAGAAAATAGCAGCACTATCCAATTCTCCTTCATTTCCGTATCTTTCTAGAGGAATCATTGTCTTTGCATTCTGCTGGAAGAAATCACTATTTAATGTATCTACAGTTAAGTCAGTGTAGAAATATCCAGGACAGATTGAATTGACAGTAATATTATATTTTCCCCATTCAGAAGCAAGTGCTCTTGTCAAATTGACAACGCCACCTTTAGCAGCATGATATGGAGAAGAGCCAGCAATCTTATTGCCGACAAGACCATACATTGAAGCAATGTTGATGATTCGACCATATTTAGCTGGAATCATTGCCTGTTTAGCAACAGCTCTAGCAACCTTGAATGAACCAAATAAGTCAATGTTCATTTCATTGGCAAACTGTTCATCAGTAATGTCTTCAGCAGGAGCAACAGCACCTGTACCGGCATTATTTACAAGAATATCAATTCTTCCAAAATGATTCAAAACTTCCTTGACAGCTTCATTGACACGATCAGTATCAGTGATATCACACTGAACACCGATGGCGTCTACGCCATATGTCTTTTTGATTTCTTCAGCAACAGCATCGATTCTTTCTTTTCTTCTTGCTAAAGCAACAATGTTTGCACCCTGAGATGCAAGAGCTTTCGCCATCTGAACGCCTAGTCCTGCAGAACATCCAGTGACAAGAGCCACCTGGCCCTTAAGATCAAAATAATTAGTCATTTTTTAACTCCTTTCAAAAACTCTTATACATTTATTATAGCGTTTTCATTTTTTGTAGACAAATGATTTGCACAAAATTTTTTTAATATGATTTATCATATAGGTTATGATACACTATAAAAACAAGGAGTGAAGTGAATGAATATAATAGATGAAATGCATCACTTTGATCTGTTTTCTTCATTAGAAGATCATCAGATTGAAGAGATTCTTTCTTTATTATCAGGAAGAATAGAATGCTATGAGAAAAATGAAATAGTCTTTAATCAAGGAGAAACAGTCCATGAGATTGGACTTGTATTAGAAGGAGAACTCATTGGAATCAGCTATGATTTACTTGGACACTCCAATATTTATGCTCATATTGATACCTATGATTATTTTGGAGAATCCTATGCTTTAATACATCATGATTTAAAGTTGGATGTAATGGCAGTCACAAAGACAAGAGTGCTATTCCTTGACGGCAATAAGATTATGGATGTTCACTATCCTGCCTTTATAAAGAATCTTATGCATCTTCTTGCCAGCAAGAATGTGGCATTATCCAATAAAATCAATACAATTGCACCTAAGAGCATGAGAGAGCGTCTCATGAACTATTTATATATGCAAATAAGAATACATGATAGCTTTGTCTTTGATATTCCTTTCAACCGTCAGCAGTTGGCTGATTATCTACTTGTAGATAGATCATCCTTATCCCATGAACTATCACTTATGAAACAGGAAGGATTGCTTGATTTTAAAAAGAATCATTTCATCATTTATAAAGTTCCCGACAGAAAACCCACGTGCCTTTAGGCCGTGGGATAAATATCAGTAAAATATATGGTATAATATACATA
>NZ_JNKN01000070.1 GCF_000702065.1 Kandleria vitulina DSM 20405
AAAAGGGAAAAAAAAGAATCTTGCACAAAAAAATTATGCGGCAATGATTGCTGCTGGTATTTTAATAGGCATCACTATTATTTCTCCTTTACCAGGTGATGAAGTTTTTGCATTAACTGCTGCCAAACTAGCCTTTGGATAATTTTTATTAATAAAAGACCACTTTTCACATAACAGACAAATATAGGTTTTAAGGAGCTTCTCAAAACATTTTCACTTAATTATTTGTTATACAATCCTGAATTTGACGGCTGAAATCAAAAAAAAGAATGGTAAATTTGGCAGTATAATCGCTATTTTTTCCATTCTTTTTATGTTTTAATTTTTCGTAATATTTTTTGTTTTTGTTTGTTTTATAATTTTTTTCATGTTTTTTCTGATGTGATTTCATGGTCTGTTCTGAATCCAAATATCTCATGAAGTCTGTCTGTCAGATCCGTTTACTGAAGCGGATGTATTATCAGCACTTGAAGGATATGTTAGAGTATGGTTTACGTATCCAATAGATAAAATGTCCTATTGAGCAGATATACGAATTGAGAGAAATAAAAGAAATTATCGTAAGCAATCACTACATTTGAGAATGGCGAGAAGTAATTTAGACATTTTAAATGAAGAACATGAAAAGGCTTTGCAAGGACGAAAAAATAAAAAAGACATTGTCGAAGAATGGAGAAAAAACAATCCTGATGGTAATAAATATCAATGTACTAAAGAGACAGGATTATCTAAAAATACGGTCAAAAAATGATGGGGATAGACGAAACTATCCCTTTTCTTTTTTTTTAGAGGTAAAAGTATGATATAATGCAGTAAATAGAGCCCTCGGCGATTGGGAGCGCAAACTCAACCTTAAGGCTACGCCGTAAGGTCTTTGCGGTCTTGCAGACGGCTAGAAAGGAGCGAAATTTATGGCAACAGTTTATGGTAGAATAGCCAAAATTTCTAATGTAGTAGGTCGCTCCAGTTACTTAACTGATGAGGAGCGACAAGAAGAAATAGTATTGCATAAATCAAATATGCAATACTCATGGGAAGAACATTCCTCTTTTGAAAAGTCACATCAAAAGACGAATGTAGCAAACAATGAGGCACTTGAAGTGCATATTGCTTTACCAAATGAACTTGCCGAAGATGAACGAAGATTAGAGCAAGTCTGTTATGACTTGGCTCATGAGATAGTTGGCGAAAATAAGGACTATGAATACGCAGTTCATTGGAATCACAATCGCACGAATCTTCATGTACATATTCTTTTCAGCGAGCGTGAAAACCAAATGGAACTTGAGCCTAAAGTCTACAAGAAAGACATTTGGCAAGACAAAGACACGCATAAATTAGCGAAAGCAAATAGTGAAAATGCTGTATTAATTCATAAAAAGGGCGAAGTCCAACGAGATAAAGAGGGCAACATCAGATACCAAACGGACATATTTAAAGTAAAAGATAAAAAATTTACTGAACGTTGGTGGCTACATCACAAAAACAAAATAATTAAAGATACCTTAAATAAGTACGGTTACAAATTAGATTTACACGATGGTATAAAAAATAACCCCTATCTATCACAGAAGAAGTTATATAAAGGAGCAAGTCAAGATTACCTAGACAAAGCAAAAGCGTGGAATATAGAAGTTAAACGATATAACGAAAATGTAAAACAACATATCGAATTAGAACCAGTACAATTAAAAAATTACATTTCTATTAAGCAAGAAGTCTTAGAGAATGTAAAAGAGGCAAATGCAGAAGAAAAGAAAATC
>NZ_JNKN01000071.1 GCF_000702065.1 Kandleria vitulina DSM 20405
CAGATTTTATCTGGCTGTAGGGAGTCAAAGAAAGAAAAAAAGAGCTGGTCCAGCTCAGTGATTATCCATAAATCACTTTACTGGGTCAGCCCCTAGTCTGATAAATCTTCACCGTTAGTAGCAATAACTTTCTTATACCAATAGAATGAATCTTTTTTGTATCTGTTTAATGTACCCACTTCTTCATCTGTTGTATCTACATAAATGAAGCCGTATCTTTTACGAATACCTTCATGAGTAGAAACAAGATCAATAGCAGACCATGGGCAATATCCCATCATGTCTACACCATCGCTAATGGCAAGCTTTAATTGTTCAATATGTGCTCTTAAATAAGCAATACGGTAATTATCATGAATCTTGCCATCTTCTAATTTATCATAAGCTCCTAATCCATTTTCAGTTACGATAAGTGGTAAATGATAACGAGAATAAATTTCTCTCATGTTTGCACGGAAACCTAATGGGTCAATTTCCCATCCAAATTCTGTCTTAGTAAGATTTGGATTCTGATATCCACGATAGTATCCCGCTTCACCTCTTGCGGTCTGCTGATCAGCACCTGGATCTAGTTCATCAGTAATATCTGAATGCTGAACAGTAGCAGTTGAATAATAGTTAAATCCAATAAAGTCAGGATGAGCATTCTTTAATGCTTCCTCATCTCCTGGCGCAAATGTAGGTGTAGCATCATTTTCTTCAAGATAACGCCATACTAAATTATTATAGCGACCAAATACAGCCATATCTAAATATAGCCAGTTTCTAATAGCATTATATTCCTGTGCAGCCAAGACATCTTCTGGCTTACATGATGCAGGATAAACAAGTGAAATATTAGGAGCAGGACCGATTTTTGATTGTGGACAGATTTCATGGCATAACGCCATAGCTTTTGCTTGAGCAACCAGCATATGGTGGTTTTGCTGATATGTTTCTTTTAACACATTATCTGTTCCTTCTGGAATACGTAAAGTTCCAATGAGTGGTCCTACCAATGTCAACATATTCTGTTCATTGATAGTCAACCAGTACTTAACTTTATCACCGTAGTTCTCAAATAATACACGTGCAAATTCTACGAACCATTCAACTGAGTCTGGATTAGACCAAGATCCTCTTTGATCCAATGCATCTGGCATATCAAAATGGAACATTGTAACCAATGGTTCAATACCATATTTTAAGCATGTATCAATCACTTTATGATAGTGATCAATACCCTTCTGATTCACTTTTCCAGTACCTTCTGGTAAAATTCTTGTCCAAGCAATAGAGAAACGATAAACCTTAAAGCCCATCTCTGCCATTAGCTTGATATCTTCTTCATATCTGTGATAATGATCAGCACAAATATCCAATGGTGCTGTGCCTTCTGGGAGTTCCTTTACATCCTGACATGAAGGACCTTTTCCATCTGATAAATTAGCACCTTCTACCTGATAAGCAGAAGTTGATGCTCCCCATAAAAAATGAGCAGGGAATTGTTTTAAATTTTGATCTCTCATAATATCTCTTTCTCCTTTTTACATCTTAATTATATGCAAAAAAAATAGGAGTACTGAGTTTCTTTCACAAATAGAAAATAAAGATCAACGTTTATCTGACAATGAAAATTTATTTCACTTATCAAAAAAAGGGGCTGACCCGGATAGATAATCTGGATTAGTTTTCAAAAATAAAATGCGCCGGATAAATCCGACGCATTTTTTGGTATAATGTAATTA
>NZ_JNKN01000072.1 GCF_000702065.1 Kandleria vitulina DSM 20405
TAAGTGTGAAACAAAAATCAATCAAAACGTATAAAAAAAGACAAACTTAAAAACAAGTTTGAATAATTTACAAAAAATAGAATAATTGAATATTATTGTTTAGTTAATTTAGAAACATCGAAACCTGATTTCTTAAGAAACTCAATCGCTGATTCTTCTGTTAAATCTTGTTGCTTTATAGGTGGCTTAGGATTTCTAAATGATTCATAATCTGAAGGATTAAATGTCTCTCCAGTAAGAATCATATGGTATATACTGACAAGCATCATTCTTGCAATTGCGATAATGGCTTTCTTGTGGCCTCGTCTCTTTTTGATACGAGAATACTTAATTCCAAAATAGCCCTCCTTATCTTTGATTGCTCCAAGAGCACACTGAACTAATAAAGGTTTTAAATATTGACCTGCTTTAGAAATACGAACTGATTTTTTCTTATTAGCACTTTCGTTATTTGCAGGTGCTAATCCAGCCCAACAGGTTAGTTGTTTATCTGATTCGAATTGTTTCATATCTACTCCGATTTCTGAAATAATAAGAATTGCAGATAAAGTGCTGATACCTGGTAGTTGGGTGATGTGCATGAATTGATCGAACATTGGTGCTGCACGTTTCATTATTTCGATTTCACAGTTATCAATATGGACTTGTAATTCTTCTATATGAGTCATTGATTCATTCATTTTAAACCTTTGATCAGTTTCGATATTGCAGTGTTTAATGGAATCTAGAATCTTATCTTTATTTTTACACGATCCATGGATACATTTCAAAATTTTCTCATCTTCAATGATATCTGACTCAAGTACTTCTTTCATGATTGCTTGTGCAGACTTTCCAAACGGATCTGAAAACACAGAACCAATACCGATATTGGAAACTGTCATACAGTTTTGATATCGATTACGTTCAGAGGAACGCATTCCAACCAATTTATAGCGATAGCGAGATATTTCTCGTAAAGCTCTTATTTCTTTGGGCGGTATAAAAGAAAATTTGATTAGATCATGTTTAAATAAATCACAGATCCATTTTGAATCTTTCTTGTCAGTTTTCTTTCCTTTAATTGCTTTGACATATTTTGGATGAGTTAAGTAAATATTGATTTCATCTTCTAAGATGTTGAAAATTGGAATCCAATATTTACCAGTAGATTCCATGCATGCATCAAAGCATTTGTGATTAATGAGCCACTGTTTAAGATTCAGTAAATCAGGGTTTAAAGTTGAAAACGTTTCTTGGATGTATTCGGTAATACGAGTTTTCTTATTAGTAATACCGATTGTAGCCACAATGATATTCTTGTGAACATCCATGCCACAGCAGATTGGTCTAACAATCTTCATAAAAAAATCTCTCCTTTCATTGAAAGAAGAGAAGTGGCATTGACTGCTATCTAAGCTAATCACTCAGTTGATTGTACAATCATAAGTGTCCTGGCTCTAAGTCCAACTTATTTGTGCTTGAAAAGATAGCGGCGACTTATAAACATTCAGGATATTCTATTTGAGCAGAATTGCCTACTCACCTTCACGTGCTCTGTAGTATACCACCTCTCTTTGATTATACTATTATATCGAGATGCACACTAGAGTTTTGGTGGATTTGAGTTTGGTTATATATTTGTGTCCGCGCAACGAAGGCGCG
>NZ_JNKN01000073.1 GCF_000702065.1 Kandleria vitulina DSM 20405
TGTCGGGTGGAAACTTAAATATCAAACTTCTTAAATAGAACCGTCAGGTTCTTAGAAGCCACCTACCTTTAGGTGGGTGGTAGTTCACTCATATTTTAAGCCACTTATTTTCCAAATGCTTTGTGAGAATACAAATTATGGTGTATGATTATTTCAAGGATGTGAAATTATGAAGCTAACAGAATTATTTCTTAAACAGAAAAATTATTTTAATGCACAGAATACTAAAAATGTAGATGAACGTCTTGCTCATCTCAATAATATAAGAAGCTGGATTATTGATAATGAAGAACGTATTGCTCAAGCATTATATGAAGATCTTGGTAAAACAGATACTGAAGCCTATATGACTGAAATTGGGATGGTTCTTGATTGTCTTTCTTATGTTGATAAGAACTTAAAGAAATGGACAAAGAAACAGAAAGTGAAGACTTCACTTTCACTGTTTCCAGCAAAGAGCTACACAATTGCAGAACCATATGGTGTTGTACTTGTTATGTCTCCTTGGAACTACCCATTCCTTTTATCAATGGAACCATTGATTAATGCGATAGCCGCTGGTAACACTGTTATTCTTAAACCAAGTGAATATGCTATTTCAACAAGTGCTCTTCTTAAAGAAATGCTATCTTCTCTATTTGAAGAAGACTATGTAGCAGTAGTCAATGGGGATGCACGTATTGCCAGAGAATTACTACAGAATCCTTTTGACTACATCTTCTTTACAGGAAGTCCAACAGTTGGAGAAGTCGTTTATCGTAAAGCAGCTGCTCATCTTACACCAGTTACCCTAGAATTAGGAGGTAAATCACCTTGTATTGTTACTCCTGATAGTGATCTAAGACTTGCTGCTAAGAGAATTGCTTTTGGTAAGTTCCTCAATGCTGGTCAGACTTGTGTTGCTCCAGATTATGTTTTCATTCATGAAAGTATTAAAGAAGAATTTATTTCTTATCTAGATGACTATATTCATGAGTTCTTTGGTGATCATCCTATTGCTAGTGAATATTTATGTAAGATTATCAATAGAAAACATTTTAATCGTATTATCAATCTTATCAATGATGATAACACCCTCATCATCGGTGGTCAGGCTGATGAAAAGAATCTAAAGATTTCACCAACAGTTGTAGATAATGTCAAAGAAAGCGATCCAATCATGCAGCAGGAAATCTTTGGTCCATTGTTGCCAATTATGACCTATAACAATATTTATGATGTTGCTACTTACATCAATAGACATGAAAAGCCTTTAGCTCTTTACTTGTTTACTGAAAATGAGAATGAACAGGATTTCATTATGTCTAACTGCTCTTTTGGTGGAGGATGTATCAATGATACAATCATGCAGCTTGCTTCACATCATCTTCCATTTGGTGGTGTAGGAAGAAGTGGTCTTGGTGCTTATCATGGTAAATATTCATTTAAGACTTTCTCTCATATTAAATCTATTCTTCATAAGTCTAATAAGGCTGATTTAGAGTATCGTTATTATCCTTATGATGAAAGAAAAACAAGTTTAATTAAAAAGAATCTAAAATAATAAATATCCTCCGGCATAGCCGGAGGTTTTTCAGTTTCGGGCATAGCCCTGCTCCTACTAGCACGGTACGTAAACCGTACTATTACTTCG
>NZ_JNKN01000074.1 GCF_000702065.1 Kandleria vitulina DSM 20405
GATCTAAATGCTTATTGCGATAAGAAAGAAAATCAAGTCGATATAAATAAGCCATTCAGACCATCAAAAATAACCAAAGAACAAGCAAAAGAGCAATATCCGGAATGGTATCAGCGTGTTGTTGTAGAGGGAGATAAAAGGCTTAAAAAATGGGACATTAAGGGCAAACAAGGATACGCACTTTATGAGTGGTGGCGAACTCATGCATCTCAAATCAAAGGTGGTCATAGATATTTTTATTTGATGTGCATGAGTATTTATGCCAGTAAGTGTGATGTGCCACTAAAAAAACTAAAAAAAGATATGGCAGAGGATTTTTTGATTGTTTCTAAGTCAAAGCATTCAAATCCGCTAACGGAAGATGACATGAAGTCAGCCTTAGAGATGTATTCAAGAGAATATTACAATTTCAAAATTGATGATATTGAAAAATTAACCGATATACGAATCGAACGAAATAAGCGGAACTATCGTAAGCAAAAAGACCATGTGAAGATGATGAACTTCGTTAGAGATGAAATTAATCAAAATACAACTTGGAATAAAATTGGTAATGGTCGAAAGCCAAAGAAAGATATTGTCGAAGAATGGAAAAAAAACAATCCTGATGGGAAGAAAATTGAGTGTCATAGAGATACTGGATTGAGCAGAGTAACTATAGATAAATGGTGGGGATAGAAGAATATTTTTTATAAAAAGCGCAAACAAATGCAAAACCTCAGTCAGCTACTGAGTTTTTTTATCTGAGCGCTCCAACAGTTTGCGAAAGTAAGAAGCGTACGAGTATTTGGTGCCAGAACAGCAGATAGACCACCGCTCATATGCGGAACAGGGCATTGACCAGATACCGACCATTCACGAGGGATATGCAAGCCGAGAGATACGAGAGAAGAACAATCTCATAAAAACAACTTTCAGAACAGCTTAAGGAGTTGGGCGCAAGACTGAAAGAGAAAGGAGCGCAGACCTTTGACAGAATCGGAGAACTATTACAGCGAAGCAGAAGTGCCTGAAGAGACTGATACAACACAGGATAGGAGGCTATCGACTGCAGTGCGAGATAGAGGACGAAAGGCTTGTTATACTGGCACTGACGATAGGGCACAGAAGAGAGGTCTACAGAAGATAGGAACTTAGATGCTCTTAAAACGCTCAAATTTCGCATATGAGCCTCTTTAGGTGATAATAAGTAGATTTTCCTGAATAAAGACTTAATACTTCGTAAACTACTCCGACATCTAGATGTCGGAGTAGTTTATGTATCAAAACAATGTGTTTCTATATCTATTTTTTTTGAAAACTACATTTTTTGTTAAAATCTATAGATAGATATACTATAATTTATTTATATATTTTAAAGAAAGGGGATTAGTATGGATTATGAATCATTAGTGACAATTGATAAAAAGGATTTCAAATATTTCATAAGTCGGT
>NZ_JNKN01000075.1 GCF_000702065.1 Kandleria vitulina DSM 20405
GCGAGAGTAACACGCTCGCCAGTTCTAAATGCGACTACTTCTGTATCATGTTTTCCATTTATGCTGCCAACCATTCTAAAGCCTTGATTGATTGACTGATACTGTATCTGCTTTTCTTTGGAAGTGACTGTTGGATTCCAAAATCTAAAAGTGAGGTCATATTTTAGCGACTTCAACTGTACTTTTATATTCGGATATAAGTCTATCGGTTCTTTGAATACATAGTATAAGTGCAGTCCTGTCCCACTCGCTACAATGTAAGTTGGCATTGGTATTGAACGGATTTGACTAGGTGGCATAGTTGTTAAATACATGATGTTATCCAATTCTTCCTCGCCTACACCGTCTAAATCAAAGATTAAAGCGTGCATTCTTTGAGCGTTTTCTAATTTATTGGTTCTACCTCTATAGCTCAACCCACCACATAAGGTCATTGAATTACACTCAATATAATTCATATAATCCTCTTCCCATGTATCGTTAAGCATTACTCGTCTTTTCATTTTCTTATTTTCATCTTGATACAAGTAAATCGCATTAGGTTTACTAAAATCTGTATTTAATTCTCCCTCATTCTCATTATTTGGGAAAATATCTCTATAAAAATCATAGCCATTTACCTGTTCGTACTGACTAGAAAGAAACTGACAAACTATCTCATAATCACTCATAAAATCACCTCACTTTTGGAACACTCCCATTTTCCCTATTAGGGGGCTTAGATTATCAATGAATTTTTTGTACATTTTTATAGTACCAAATTTTAATCTATGTTACAATGTCAAACGGGAGGTATTAGTCATGAATAATACTTACCAAAAGCACCTCTACCAAGCTTTACTCAATGACAATCGATATAAATGTTATTATCACTATGGTGATGCTTTATATGATAGTTAAGGAGATAAAGAAGTAGTCTAACTACTTCGGTGGTGGTGCTAAAAATAAAGAGAGAGGATTGCCGTCCTCTCTCTTTTCTTTTGTTGTGTTTTCCACTACCCAACTTACTCTTTGACAATATTATTATAGCATATTATTGCAAAATTGAACCAAAAAACTACCAATAGGGAATATATTTCTATAAAACTCTTTATAATCTACTTCATCAAAATACTGTTCTAAATACTTAGTTAATATATTCATAAAATCACCTCGCTTTTTGGAACACTCCCATTTTGCTCTCTTAGGGGGCTTAGATTATCAATGAAGTTTTTCCACCTTTTTATTAAAATTAACACCCCATAACTGGGGTGTTAATTTTATGCAAACAGAGAGCCAAAAAACTCGCCAATAGAAGAAAATATCTTGCCTATTAAGGTAAATATGCCCCAACCAGCAAAACCACCTATAATCAACGCAA
>NZ_JNKN01000076.1 GCF_000702065.1 Kandleria vitulina DSM 20405
TTACTAAGATATACTCAGTAATCATTTTACTGTTTATATAGATAAAATTGAGGGTAGTGTATTAGTGCTATGTGGTATAGATTTTTGACACTACCGATTTTGTGAGGAGGGATCACTAATGAAAACTGTTCTTATAAATTATCTTGATGCTCATCATCTTCCATTTAAAGACTACAATGATCATCTCATTGTCATATATGAAGACAAATATATTCATTCTCTTTCATTAGAATATAAAGAAAACGGCTTAACCATGAATGTTCCTATAGAAAAAGACGTACAGGATGTACGTCTTATCATGAAGAAGAATCTCTTCACAACACTAGGTCACTTCAATTATAGCTATGAACATAAGAAACTGTTTTATCAAGTATCCTATGATTTAAGTGAAAGAGTGCTATCTACTGAGATGATTGATGATCTCTTTCTTTCATTAAAAGATATTCGACTATTAGACGCATAATGATTCATTATGCGTTTTTTCATAGATAAAATGCATCAGGTAACTTAATAAGATAAAGACAACACTTAAAATCATCACCCATCTTAATACACCTAAGTATCCTAGATGTTTTACATCAAGGAAGAAGTAAGGATAAACAACATAGGACTGAGGTATTTTCCCATGATAGAGATTTGTTAAATAGCTTCCTCTTGCAAGAATTAACACAATATAAAGATAAGGATAAGTAACACAAAGAAGAGGAACATAGCTCTTTACTTGTTTCCTTTTAGAAAATAACAATAAATCAAGAATAAAGAGAATTGGTCCAAAGAGATGAAGAATAGGGTTATGTAGATCAGATGTCCAATATGTTAAAGTGAATGGACTAGAAAGTAAAACATTATAGACGAGGGATGTAATAAGTATCCAGATGGCTGCTAGAAAATGTAATGGGATAAGATCATTCGATGTCCCATATGTTTTCTTGTTTTTTATATCCTTGTAAGTATTTCTTACATGAAAGGCCATGATGATCCAAGTCATAATATTTGATTGTGTTGTATAGTAGACCAGAAATTCATTACGTGGCTGTTTTGTCCATGTCATAAGATCAAGAAGAAGTCCTGCTCCTACCAAAATGATAAATACTATTCTATATGACAGCTGAAATTTTTTATTTAATATCATAATTTGAACCTCCAACTTTGATATTCTTGCATACTCTTCTCCTTGAAGCAAGAAAAAAGCTGGATTATTGTTCCAGCTTATTCATATCGGTAGATTCTCTTTCAAGTAAAGTACAAGGAAGAATGTTGTCTCTGAGTTGAGGCAGAGCAGTACCCTGTTTCTGAAGCGATGCCAGTTGGAGTAGCCGCTGCTGCAGTGCTTGATGTCCTT
>NZ_JNKN01000077.1 GCF_000702065.1 Kandleria vitulina DSM 20405
CCTTCATCCAACCATTTTCTTATATTCTTACAAACAAGATCAAGCATATAGAAATCCAGCCGGAATATATCCGTGTTACGTTCGAGTATCGGAATGAAATCCATAGGTGGTATTATCCTTCCATCCCTGATCCATCTGCATAGAGCCTCTGCGCCTATGATTCTGCCCGTTTCAACATTTACTTTTGGCTGATAGTATGCATGGAATTCATAATTATTTAGAGCTTCTTCAAAATGTCTGCGGATTTTTGAAACATTCTCTTTATCCTCTATATACTGCATGCTCGCATATACAACATCAGCTTCATCGGATATTTTTGCAGTCTGACAAGTGGGCAAGATCATTTCAACAATGTTGCCCGGCCTTTCATATTTGAAATCACTCGGAATGATAAATACTCCGGCATATGCTGATACGATTGCGCTGCTTGAAGTCAGCCGGTCATATATGATAGGTGTGCCTTCAAAAAAAGCGAGAATTTTCTCCAACATTTCATTTGGGAATATAGCTGCGAAGTTATCCCCGCCCACACGACACACAGTACCACTATTTCCAATCATATCCCTTAAAGTATCGAAATGGGCTTTCATAACGGCGTTGCCTTCTTCGAATCCCAGATCACGATTTATGACAGAAAAATTCTTAAGGCTATACATAATGGCGGTAAAGCCGTTAAATCCACCTGTTTTATTCATTTTTTCAAGATGGCGGAAGAAATATGCAAAATTCGGATATCCATTGTTGTCATGAAACGCGAGATTCTCGATTGCTTTCTGCATACGGTTCCGTCCTATGTAACTCATCATGGAACGCAGACAGATGTCAAGCTGCTGTTCTTCTTTATTGCTCAAATGTTCTGTGCCTTTGGCAGAATATGCTATGGTTCTAACTATAGCCCCTGTTCTTGAAATGAGTTCTTTTTTGAGCACAACAATGTCCGCAGAACCTTCATTGAAATCACAGAGGATTTCTCCCTTGCCGTCTTTTTCATCCACACTGCTCATATAAAACTCTGTGACAACTTTGGTCAGACGAAAAGAACGAGCCAATCTGCAAAGAACATCAACCAGGGTTTCTCTGGAAAAATGTTCAAAATCAACCATGGCATCGATGTATTTTATGAATAGTTCTGAAAAATCATCTTGTGTTGTCAATTTTTCATCAGTATTATCTAAGTTGGCCATTATTTCTCCTCCGGTTCTCAGTGGTAGTGTCAAAAATCTATACCACATAGCACTAATACACTACCCTCAATTTTATCTATATAAACAGTAAAATGATTACTGAGTATATCTTAGTA
>NZ_JNKN01000078.1 GCF_000702065.1 Kandleria vitulina DSM 20405
ACGGAAGTTAAGCATCGCAGCGGCGACGATAGTCGGAAACGGCAAAAACAGCACGCTGCCAGTCTGTCCGGTCCCCAAGGGGACTCCTTTTTTTTGCCTTTTCACAGCAGATATGAATAAGCAAATAGATTTCACAACGATTGTGAATAGAGCATTGATAATCACTGGCTGGCATGAAACTGAGATCAGTAATCACAGCACCTATGAATAAGGAGTCGTATTTCACAGTGATTGTGAATGTAAAAATCCTATTCACACAATCTGTGAACAGGAAATATAACTCACATATAATGTGAACTAAATAACACTAATCACAGTATATGTGCATAAAAAAAGAACTCGCGTGCGAGTTCTTTTAATTTAAGCTTTGTCACTATTAATTAATTTCCATACAATAACCGCAAATAATGCGCCAGCTAATGGAGCTAAGATAAATACCCATACCTGACTGATTGCAGCAGTTTTGCCAGTTGCTAGTGAATAAACAACAGCTGGTGATAATGAACGAGCAGGGTTTACTGAAGTGCCTGTGAAGAAAATACCAATCATATGTACTGCAGTTAACGCACCACCGATGATAAATCCACCATTTGCGTTATATTCATCTTTTACTGTTGATGCAAGTACGACAAATACAAAAATAAAAGTTAAAACAACTTCTGTGATGATTGCTCCTGATAACGCTAAGTTAAGAGCCGATTCAGCACCATATCCATTTTGTCCCAATCCAATGGATGAAATAGTAACTGAAGGAATATTTTTGATCATCGTGAATAAGACACCTGTTCCTGCAAAAGCACCAATAACCTGTGCTAAGATGTAACAAGGTAAGTCTTTTAATTCCAATCTTCCATCAAAGTACATCGCTAAAGAAACAGCAGGATTCACATGACCGCCTGAGATTCTTCCAATTGTGTAGTATACAACTACAATGGATAATCCAAACGCAAGTGAAATTCCAATAATGCTTGAAATTCCTCCTTTAGCTCCTCCAAATAGTATCGCAGCACCTGTGCCGATGAATACTAGAAAAAAGGTTCCTAAACATTCTGAAACATACTTATTTAAGTTTTTCATACTTAAACCTCCTTCATTTTGAAATTTTACATTTTGAATCGATTTTTGTCAATGAATCCACAATATGATATACTATTTATATTATTGGGAAAGCCAACTATAAGGAATTCAAGTAAAAATTGAAGTTTTATCACATTATCTTTGTTCCTTGGCTGATCTCATTAAATAACAGTTGCGATTTCA
>NZ_JNKN01000079.1 GCF_000702065.1 Kandleria vitulina DSM 20405
CGGAAGTTAAGCATCGCAGCGGCGACGATAGTCGGAAACGGCAAAAACAGCACGCTGCCAGTCTGTCCGGTCCCCAAGGGGACTCCTTTTTTTTATACTTTTGTTTTTTTATTTATTGTGCTTGTTTGAAGGTTATATTATGAAAGAAAGAATGAAGTTAAGCGTTGTTGCTCTATTGTTTATCTTAGCTGTTTTTTTATTGATTTCTATTATCATTCCACATGATAATTCATTATCTGGAATTCCGGTTCTTGGTTATCACGGGGTAGTTGAGGATGAAGTTAAAGAACATAAATATCCTTGGTATCCTTATGCCGTTTCAAAAAGCGAATTTGAAGAGCAAATGAAATACTTATATGATCATCATTATAAAACTCTCTCTTTGAAACAGTTTGATAAATGGTATTCATCTAAAAGTAAAAAACAAAAGTGTGTAGTATTAACATTTGACGATGGTTATTCAAATTTTAATACAATAGTAAAACCTATTTTAAAAAAATATGGATTCAAGGCTACTTGTTTTGTGATTGGTAAACATATTGCTCATCCGACAAAAGGATTCTTATGTAAAAAGGATCTTAAGAAAGATAAAAATGTGCAATATTATTCTCACTCATATAATATGCACAAAACAGTTGAAGGTTTTGATAGGAAAATAATTCAAAATATGAAGCCATCAGAAATTGATAGAGATTTCAAAATGAGGGGTGTTAGTCATAAATATTTTGCATATCCTTATGGAAGATCAATTTCTGGTATTGATGATATTCTTATGAATAATCATGTAAGAATGGCATTTGGTTATAATCAGTTTGTACATGCAACAAGGGATTCTGATCGCTATTATATACCGCGTTACATGGTATTAAGTATTACTCCATTTTTTATGTTTAGATGGATGGTATCACAAACTTAAAAAGTAAAATACATTATATAATTACGCAGATATTTATCTGCGTTTTTTTATTTTCAGGAGGTGTTTTCACACATAAAATAATTATAATAATATTTTTTTAAAAATATGAAAAAAATGCTTTACAAAGAGGAGAGGTGATGATAATATAAGTGAGCACTCAGCGAGAGCCGAGTGGCCTGAACATTGAAAAC